>CALNGU010000084.1 GCA_939800445.1 uncultured Bacteroidaceae bacterium
GCTTGACATTGTGCAGACGGCATCCCGAGCATATCACAAAAACGCCCCGCCAGGCAAATGGTGCTCGGCGGGGCGGTCATGGGTGGATGCCCTGGCGGCGGGGTCACTTGATTATGCCGCGCTCGGACGATTCGATGAAATCGACGATGTAGCGCACCTCGTCCGTCATCTCCATCTCGCTCTTGATGCGCTCGAGCGCGTCGGTGGTGTTGAGACCGCTCTGGTAGATGATGCGGTAGGCGGCGTGGATGCGGTCGATGGTCTCGGCGGTGAAGCCGTGGCGTTTGAGGCCGACGAGATTGAGTCCGCAGTAGGCGACCGGCTCACGCCCGATGATGGTGTAGGGCGGCACGTCCTTGGTGCATTTCGACCCGCCCTGGACCATGCAGTAGCTGCCCACGCGGGAGAATTGGTGGATGAGGACGGCTGCGCTTATGATGGCGTTGTCGTCGATGACTATCTCGCCGGCGATTTTCGACGAGTTGCCTATGATGCAGTTGCTGCCGACGACGACGTCGTGCGCGATGTGGACGCCCTCCATGAAGAGGTTGTTGCTGCCGACGACGGTCTTGCCCTTGGATGCCGTGCCTCGGTTGATGGTCACGTTCTCACGGATGAGGTTGTTGTCGCCGACGATGGCGACGGTGTCCTCGCCCCTGAACTTGAGGTCTTGGGGCACTGCGCCTATGACCGCGCCGGGGAAGATGGTGTTGCCGTTGCCTATCCTCGCGCCGGGCAGGATGGTGCAGTGCGCCATCAGCTTGTTGCCGTCGCCGATGACGACGTTGCCGCCGACGTAGACGAATGGTTCGATCTCGACATCCTTGCCAATCTTGGCACCGGGATGGATGTATGCCAGTTCGCTGATCATTGCTGTTTGTTTTTAGCTATTTGTGCCATGAACTGTGCCTCGCACACCATCTTCTCGCCGACGAATGCATATCCTTGCATGGTCGCGATGCCACGGCGTATAGGCGAGATGAGCTCGAGCTTGAAGACGAGTGTGTCGCCCGGGACTACCTTTTGGCGGAACTTCACCGCGTCGATTTTCATGAAGTAGGTGGAGTAGTTCTGCGGGTCTTCCACCGAGTTGAGCACGAGCAGGCCGCCGACCTGCGCCATGGCCTCGACTTGCAGCACGCCCGGCATGACTGGCTCTTTGGGGAAGTGTCCTTGGAAGAACGGTTCGTTGCCCGAGACGTTCTTGACACCAACGATGTAACTGGAGCCTATCTCTATTATCTTGTCCACGAGCAGGAAGGGATAGCGGTGCGGCAGCAGTTCGCGGATGCGGTTGACATCCATGACTGGCACTTCGTTGCAGTCATAGACCGGTGCCTGTATCTCGTGCTGGCGGATTTCCTTGCGGAGCTGGCGGGCAAATTTATTGTTGATCTTGTGACCGGGCTTCTTGGCGATGATGCGGCCTTGGATTCTTTTGCCGATGAGGGCTATATCGCCGATGATGTCGAGCAGTTTGTGGCGTGCTGGCTCGTTCTCCCACACGAGTGGTTTGTTGTTGAGGTATCCGAGCACGTCGGCATCCTTATGCGGCACCGACAGGGCATCGGCGAGCTTGTCCAGCTTGTCCTGCGTGATTTTCCGCTCGTAGATGACGATGGCATTGTTGAGGTCGCCGCCCTTGATGAGACCGGCGGAGAGGAGGGGTTCGACTTCGCGGACGAAGACAAAGGTGCGGCTCGGCGCAATCTCGTCCTTGAACTCTGAGAGGTCGTTCATCGTCGCGTATTGATTGGGGATGTAGTGCGAGTCGAACTCAAGCATGGTGATGATGCTGAACTTCTCGTCGGGCAGGATGGTTATGCTTGCGCCCGTCTCCTCATCGACGAACTCCGACTTGCGCTTGATGATGTAGACGTCGCGTATGGCCTCCTGGTCAACGACACCGACACGCGCTATCTCGTTGTAGTAATCTATCGCGCTGCCGTCCAGTATCGGGAACTCCGGTCCGTTGACCTGGATGAGGCAGTTGTCCACATCGGCTGCATAGAGTGCGGCCATGGCGTGCTCGATGGTGCTCACCTTGACATCGCCCTTGCCCACCACGGTGCCGCGCGTCGTTTCCACGACATTGTCGGCATTGGCATCGATGACGGGTTGTCCGTCGATGTCGGTGCGCTGTATCTTGTAACCGTGGCCGGCCGGCGCGGGATTGAACGTGACAGTCAGGTTCAAGCCCGTGTGCAGTCCTTTGCCGCTCAGCGTGAATGACTCTTTTATAGTCTTCTGTTTCAACATATCTCTATTTATTTAATGATTCTTTCAAAGTTTTCAACTCGCCCTCCAACGCTTCAAGACGCTTGAGCATGGCGGGCAGCCTCCTCTGCACGACTGAAATCTTCAGGAAGTCCATGTAGGACACCGCAGGCGTCCCCATGATAGTCGCGCCGTCGCCGACATGGCTCGGCACTCCGGTCTGCGCTCCTGCGTTGACACGGTCGCCGATGGTGATGTGCCCGGCGATGCCCACCTGGCCACCGAAGCGACACCACTCGCCTATCTTGGTCGAGCCTGCGATGCCGGTCTGCGCAGCCATGACGGTGTGCGCGCCGATCTCGTCGTTGTGCGCCACTTGGATGAGGTTGTCCAGCTTGACACCGCGCCTGACGACCGTCGATCCCATTGTCGCACGGTCGATGCAGGTGTTGGCCCCTATCTCCACGTCGTCCTCGATGACCACGTTGCCGATTTGCGGGATTTTCTCATACCCCTCGCTCGTCGGGGCAAAGCCGAAGCCGTCGGCACCGATGACCACCCCCGAGTGCAGCGTGCAGTTGCGCCCGACACGACATTCCTCGTAGATGCTGACATTGGCGTAGAGCGTCGTGCCGTCACCCACCTCGACCCTGTCGCCCACGTGGCAGTGCGGGTAGATGCGCACCCCGTCGCCGATGACCGCACCGTCGCCTACGTAGGCAAACGGGGCGACATAGACATCCTTGCCCACCTTGGCCGACGGCGAGATGAACGCCAGCGAATCAATCCCGTGCTTCCTCGGCTTGGACGACTCGTAGAGCGTCATCAGCCGCGCCAGTGAGTCATAGGGGTCATCGACCCTGATGAGCGTCGCCTTGACAGGATGCTCGGGCACGAAAGACTTGCTCACGAGCACTATGGTAGCCTCGGTCTCGTATATGTAATTGGTGTATTTCGGGTTGGAAAGAAAGGTCAAAGAGCCAGGACGACCCTCCTCAATCTTGGAAAACGTGCTGACTGCAGCATTGTCATCACCGGCCACCTCGCCGCCGATGAACATGGCTATCTGCTTCGCGGTATATTCCATGTCAATCAATTTAAGATGTTAAGAGCCACTTTAATTCGCGCAAATATCTACTTTTTTCCGCATTAACACAAATTTAATAAGGTCCAATGCTCCACAGGGGCAAGCCATAACCTCCGGGTGGGTAAGGGAAAAGTTGCATCAGGGTCGGGGAAAAGTTGCAAAAGGGCAAGGGAAAAGTATATTCAGAAGTTTTGTTTATATATTCAAAACTTTGGTTTTAATATTCAAAAGTTTGGTTTTTATAAACAAAAGTTTTGAATGAACTTTTCCCTTACCCACTTGGAAGTTTGGGGCTGGCGAGGCGGAAGTTTTCCCCCGACGCAACCGACAAAGTCTCCTGCCCGCGCGGCCGGCAAGGCGCGGGGGCGGCGTGTTGGCGGGACGGGATAATTGCAGTACTTTTGCACCGTTTCACCATTTAACCCTAATCAAATTGGCACGTAAGAAGAAGGAATTGCCCCTGCTGGAGGATGTCACCATCACCGGCATCGCCAACGAGGGCAAAGCGATAGCGAGAGTTGACAACTATGTCATCTTCGTCCCCTACGCCGTCCCGGGCGACGTCGTGGACTTGCAGGTGAGGAAGAAGAAACGCAACTATGCCGAGGCGGTCATTGCATCGCTCAAGCACCCGTCGGACAAGCGGCGCGAGGCCGTGTGCAAGCACTACGGCGTGTGCGGCGGGTGCAAGTGGCAGGTGCTGGACTATGGCGAGCAGCTCAGGTTCAAGCAGGAACTCGTGACCGACCTGCTCACGCGCATCGGCAAGCTGGAACTGCCGCCCGTGTCGCCCATCATCGGGTCGGAGAGGACGGTGAGGTACAGGAACAAGCTGGAATACACCTTTTCCAACAAGCGGTGGCTGACCGAGGAGGAAATCAAGTCGGGCGCGGAGTTCCACAAGGACGGTCTGGGATTCCACATCCCAGAGGCATTCGACAAGGTGCTCGACATCGACGAGTGCTGGTTGCAGGACGAGGTGTCGGACAGGATACGCAACGAGGTCAAGCGTTTCGCCAAGGCCGAGGGGATGCCGTTCTACGACATCCGCAACCGCGACAGCTTCCTGCGCAACCTCATCGTGAGGACGGCGACCACGGGTGAGCTCATGGTGCTGCTGGTGGTGAGGAATGTCGATGGGCAGTTTGACCGGGAGCTCGCGTCGATGATGGATTTCATAGCCGGCACTTTCCCCGAAGTGACTTCGCTGATGTACATCGTCAACAACAAGAGCAACGACACCTACACCGACCTGCCTGCCGTGGTGTGGCGCGGCAAGGATCACATCATCGAGACGATGGAGGGGCTGCGCTTCAAGGTGGGGCCGAAGTCGTTCTACCAGACCAACAGCAGGCAGGCGCACGCACTCTACCAGGTGGCGAGGCAGGCCGCCGGGCTGACGGGCGAGGAACTGGTCTACGACCTCTACACGGGGACTGGGACGATAGCCAACTTCGTGGCGGCCGGTGCGCGCGAGGTCATCGGCATCGAGTACGTGCCCGACGCGATAGAGGATGCCAAGGTCAACTCGCAGATAAACGGCATAGGCAACACCCGCTTCTTTGCCGGCGACATGAAGGACATCCTGACCGACGCGTTCATCAGCGAGCACGGCCGCCCCGATGTCATCATCACCGACCCGCCGCGTGCCGGGATGCACCCGTCGGTCATCGACACCATCCTCAACGCCAGGCCGCGCACCATCGTCTACGTCAGCTGCAACCCGGCGACACAGGCCAGGGACTTGGAGGTGCTGTGCGCTGGCGGATATGCCATCACGGCGGTGCAGCCCGTCGATATGTTCCCCCACACGCACCATGTGGAGAATGTCGTCACACTCAGAATCAAATGAACCATGCACCACGACAAGCTGAAACGTAACATAGAGTTCAAAGTCCGCGATCCGGCGACGCTCCTGGACTTCATAATGAAGGCATTTGCCGGCATCAGCAGGAGTTCTGCCAAGTCCTGTCTCACCAACAGGCGGGTGATGGTCAACTCGGTCATCGTGACGAGACACGACTTCGCGCTCACACCAGGCATGGTCGTCGAGGTCAGCAAAGTGGGGCAGCGGCATGAGTTGCGTAACAAGAACCTGAAGCTCTTGTACGAAGACCAATACATCTTGGTGGTGGAGAAAGCTGCCGGCCTCCTCACCATCGCCACGGCGAGGGAAAAGGAGAGGACGGCTCACGCCATCCTCAACGACTATGCCCGCAGGGCTTGGCATGGACGTGTGTTCATCGTCCACAGGCTCGACCGCGACACGTCGGGGATACTCGTATTCGCCAAAGACGAGAAGACCAAGACCAAGATGCAAGAGAGGTGGAACGAGTTGGTCAAGGTGCGCGGCTATGTCGCAATAGTCTTCGGCGAGATGGAGAAGGATGGCGGCACCGTCACCTCTTGGCTCAGGGAGAACGCCCAACACACCGTCTACTCGTCACCAGTGCCGGGAGAGGGCGATTTGGCCGTTACAAACTACAAGACACTGGCTCGCAAAGACGGTTATTCACTCGTCGAACTCCAACTTGAGACAGGTCGCAGAAATCAGATCCGTGTGCACATGAAGGATCTTGGCCACCCCGTCGTGGGCGACAAGAGGTATGGCAATGGCGACGACCCCATAGGCCGCTTGGCATTGCATGCCTGCAAACTGGAATTCATCCACCCCGCCACGGGCAAGACGATGCGGTTTGAGATCCCTTGCCCGGCAAGATTCAAGCAACTATTCAAACTACAATAACAGATATGGCCATAATCAAAACAATCGAGGGGCTGACACCCAAGTTCGGCAAGCATTGCTACTTCTCCGAGGGTGCAGCCATAATCGGAGATGTCACGATGGGTGACAACTGCACAGTGTGGTTCAACGCCGTCGTAAGGGGCGATGTCCACTACATCAAGATAGGCAACAACGTCAACATCCAGGACTGCTCATGCCTGCACACCCTGCTGGGCAAAGCTCCGATAGTCATAGGCAACGACGTGACCATAGGCCACAGTGTCACCCTGCACGGATGTGAGGTGAAAGACGGGGCATTGATCGGCATGGGGGCGACTGTCCTCGACCATGCCATCATAGGCCACGGGGCAATAGTCGCCGCCGGAGCGTTGGTGTTGAAGAATACCGTCATCGGCGACGGCGAACTGTGGGGCGGCGTGCCTGCCAAGTTCATCAAGAAAGTTGACCCCGTGCAGGCCAAAGAGCTCAATGCCACCTACGCCAGCCACTATGTTGAGTACTCTGACTGGTATCGCCGTGCCGATGCCAACCCGAGCAACACGACAGTCTGCACGACATCGGAGGAATACGAGGCGGCGAAAAAGTAAGCGGCTTGCCGCGCCACGGCCAACAGCGGCAGAACGACAAAGGCGGAGGGTTTGACCCTCCGCCTTTGTCATTTATATAATAATATGTATAGGCTCATCATTTGCCGCCGCGCAATGCAGCAAGGCTCTCCTTGATAGAAGCGATTTTTGACTCGGCATCAGACTGCTTCTTGCGTTCCCTGTCTATGACGGCCGCTGGGGCGTTGTCTACGAACTTGGAGTTAGAGAGCTTCTTCATTACAGATTGCAGGAAACCTTCCTGGTATTGCAAGTCGGTTTCAAGTTTCCGTATCTCGGTCTCGACATCGAGCTTGTCGCCAAGGCTGATGGCGTACTCTGACGTGCCGACAAGGAATGATATGGCCGTGTCACTCTTTGCCTCGACCACTGTCACCGATGACAGGTTGCACAACTTCCTGACCACGACTTCAAATGCGGAGAGCTTGTCTTCGCCTACCGCCTGGAGTTCCAGCGCGTCCTTGGCAGGGATATTCTTTTGCAGACGGATGGAACGCACGCTTGTCACGAGCTGTTTGACCAATTCAAACGATTCCAGCAGTTTGGCATCCGGTTGCCCGATGGCCTGCAACGGTGCATACATGATAGATTCACCGTCTGCCCTGTCTGCGATGTGCTGCCACAACTCTTCGGTGATGAATGGCATGAACGGATGCAACTGCACCAACAGGCGGTTGAAGAAGTCCAGCGTCGCCCTATACGTAACCCCATCGACGGGACAACCGTATGCGGGTTTGACTATCTCCAGATACCACGATGAGAACTCGTCCCAGAACAGGCGGTAGAGTGCCATGATGGCCTCGCTGAGACGGTACTTGGAGAACAGATCTTCGACCTCGGCGGCCGTAGCATCCAGCTTGCTCGCAAACCAGTCGGCGGCCATCTTAGCCTGCAACGGTTGCTCGGCAGCATCATCCACCGTCCAGCCCTTGACAAGACGGAAGGCGTTCCAGATTTTATTGCAGAAGTTGCGCCCTTGCTCGCACAATGCCTCGTCAAACAATATGTCATTGCCGGCCGGGGCAGAGAGCATCATGCCCATCCTCACGCCGTCAGCGCCAAATTTGTCGATGAGATCGAGCGGGTCGGGCGAATTGCCAAGCGACTTGGACATCTTCCTGCCGATTTTGTCCCTGACGATACCGGTGAAATATACGTTCTCAAACGGCTTGTCTCCCATGAATTCGAAGCCGGCCATTATCATGCGTGCCACCCAGAAGAAGATTATGTCTGGTCCCGTCACAAGGTCAGTCGTGGGATAATAGTAGTTGATCTCCTCATTCCCCGGCTTGTTGATGCCGTCGAACAGCGAAATAGGCCACAGCCACGACGAAAACCACGTGTCGAGCGCATCATCGTCCTGCCGCAACTCGCTGATGTCCATCTTGCGTCCTGTCTTGGCCTCGGCTTTGGCGAGTGCTGCCTCTGGAGTCTCCGCCACGACAAACCCGCCCTCGGGGAGGTAGTAGGCCGGGATGCGATGCCCCCACCACAGCTGGCGGCTGATGCACCAGTCCTTGATGTTCTCCATCCAGTAGCGGTAGGTGTTCTTGTATTTGGCGGGGTAGAATTTCACCTCGTCGTCCATCACCGCGTCAAGGGCAGGGCGTGCGAGGTCTTTCATCTTCAGGAACCACTGCATCGACAACTTGGGCTCGATGACCACGTTGGTACGCTCTGAGTAGCCCACCTTGTTGGTGTAGTCCTCGGCCTTGAGCAAGAGACCGGCAGCGTCGAGATCCTTGACAATCTGCTTGCGCACGTCGAAGCGGTCCATGCCGACATACATCCCGGCGGCCTCGCTCAGCGTGCCGTTGTCATTGAAGATGTCGATGGACGGCAGCCCGTGCTTCTCGCCCAGCATATAGTCGTTGACATCGTGAGCCGGGGTCACTTTGAGGCAGCCCGTGCCGAACTCCATGTCCACATACTCATCCTCGATGACGGGTATCTCACGCCCCACCAGCGGGACGATGACCCGTTTGCCGCGCAGGTGCGCCTTGGTCGCATCGTTGGGATTGATGCACATCGCCGTGTCGCCCATGATGGTCTCGGGACGCGTGGTAGCCACGACGGCATAGTCGTCGCTGCCCACGATTTTATATTTAAGATAGTAGAGTTTGCCATGCTCCTCCTTGTAGACGACCTCCTCGTCACTGACGGCGGTCAACGCCTTGGGGTCCCAGTTGACCATGCGCACGCCACGGTAGATGAGACCTTTGTCATAAAGATCCACGAACACCTTGATGACGCTCCGGCTGCGCACGTCGTCCATGGTGAACCCCGTCCTGTCCCAGTCGCACGACGCGCCAAGGCGGCGCAGTTGCTTGAGGATTATGCCCCCGTGCTCCCTCGTCCACTCCCAAGCGTGGGTGAGGAACTCGTCACGCGAGAGGTCGGTCTTCTTGATGCCGGCGGCGGCGAGCTTGGCGACGACCTTGGCCTCGGTCGCTATCGACGCGTGGTCAGTGCCGGGCACCCAGCAGGCGTTCAGGCCCTTGAGGCGCGCGCGGCGGACGAGGATGTCCTGGATGGTGTTGTTGAGCATATGGCCCATGTGCAAGACACCCGTGACATTCGGTGGCGGGATGACGACGGTGTAGGGTTTGCGGTTGTCGGGGCGCGACGCGAAGAGCTTGTGGTCGAGCCAGTATTTGTACCATTTGGATTCCACCTCCGAGGGGTCGTATTTGCTACTCAATTCCATAATTGCTGTTACATCAATGGTTTGACTAATCTGTTTTGAGAGCGCAAATTTAATAATTTTAGATAGATGCCAGCCGCGCCGCCTCCCACTTTTGCGCCGCAGCCCTTGGGGACAAACCCTGCGCGGTCAGGCATAAACCTCCGTTGCCCGCCGAGAAAAGTTGCATTGCCCTTAGGGAAAAGTATATTCAAAAGTTTTGTTTATATATTCAAAACTTCTGTTTATATAAAC
>CALNGU010000085.1 GCA_939800445.1 uncultured Bacteroidaceae bacterium
ATATAAACAAAACTTTTGAATGAACTTTTCCTTTAGGGATACCGAGGTTTGCCCCTGGTGAGGGCGGGTTTTTCCCTTGACGTGGGCGGTTTTGCGCCTTGGGCTGATGGAGGCGGAGGGGCTGCCTGGGTCGATTTTGGGCGGTGCGTCGTTGGCGTTTGTCTCTGTCTTGTTAATTTTGCGGACAAACCATTTTTATTATGATAAACTATCTGAAAAAGCTGTTTTCCGCCCCCTCCGGCGGCGACACCGACGGGAAGTCGAGGGAGGATGAGAGGAATTTTGACCTGTTGAAATATGACGGCATCCGCGCCATGCGCATGGGCAAGGCCGACTATGCCGAGCAATGCTTCGTCCGTGCGCTTGACATCAGGGACGATGCCGAGACGTTGCGCCACCTGGCCTCGCTCTATGCGGCGACGGGGCGCGGCGGCGATGCCGTGGCGACGCTGGCCCGTCTTGTCGAGGTCGAGCCGCAGGCGGCAGATGCCATGGTGATGATGGCGGGGCTGCTATATGCCTCGGGCGACTTTGAGGAGTCGCGCCGCCAGGCGCAGGCGGCGTTGGCGGTCGATGGGGACAATGCAGAGGCTCTGCTGGCTCTGGGCAAGGCTGACTGGCGGCTGGGCGACGAACTGGCTGCGATAGCCGACCTGACCCGTGCCATAGGTGCCAGGGAAGGCTACATCGAGGCTGTCCTCACGCGTGCCGAAGTGCTGGCGGCGATGCGCCAGCCCGTCGAGGCGTTGGCCGACGTTGAGACCGCTCTCGGCATCGATGGCGAGAGCGAGCAGGCCTTGATGCTCAAGGGCCGTCTGCTTGTCCTCACGGGTGATGCCGCAGGGGCTGTCGCGGCGTGGGATGCGCTGGTGGCGGTCAATCCGTTCAACTTCGATGCCTATGTTGCCAAGGCCGAGACGCTCACCGACCAGGGCAAGCCGGCCGAGGCCGTGGTGGTCATCGACGAGGCGTTGGAACTTTCGTCGTCCGTCCCGCAACTCTACAAGGCGCGTGGCCGTGCGCGGCTTGCCCTCGGGGACAAGGACGGGGCGGCCGACGACGTGCGCAAGGCGTTGGAACTTCACCCCGAGGATGCGGCTGGCATCAGCGGCGAGTTCAGCAACAAGCCGATGGAGTTTGACAACATCGTCGGCATATTCAAATGATGGTGTGATGGAAATCCGACCTATATGCCTCCCGAGGACAGCACGGGACAAACTGCTCATCGCCGGTCCGTGCAGTGCCGAGAGCGAGCGTCAGGTGCTTGACACGGCGCACCAGCTGGCGGCGATGGGGGTGAGGATGTTCCGCGCGGGGCTTTGGAAGCCGAGGACGCGTCCCGGCACTTTCGAGGGGGTGGGGGAGGCCGGTCTCCCCTGGCTCGCCCGTGTCAAGGATGAGACGGGCATGATGACTGCCACCGAAGTGGCTAATGCCGAGCACGTGCACCTCGCCCTCGATGCTGGCGTGGACATGGTGTGGATAGGGACACGCACCTCGACCAACCCCTTTGCCGTGCAGGAGATAGCCGATGCCTTGCGCGGCAAGGACGTGACGGTGCTGGTCAAGAATCCCATCACTCCCGACACCGCGCTGTGGGCTGGCGCAATCGAGCGCATCTGGAATGCGGGCATCCGCAACATCGGTGCAATCCATCGTGGCTTCGGGGCGTACGGGCAGATGACCTACCGCAACCGTCCGCAGTGGGACATCCCGCTTGAGTTGCACGGCCGTCTGCCCGGACTGAGCATCATCTGCGACCCCAGCCACATCGCAGGCGACCGCCGCCTCGTGCAGGAGCTGTGCCAACAGGCGATGGATCTCAACATGGACGGGCTTATCGTGGAGGTGCACGCCGACCCGTCAAATGCCAAGAGCGATGCCAAGCAGCAGTTGACACCCGACGAACTGGGGCAAATCATCGACGCGCTGGTCATCAACGACGCTGCGGGCAAGGGCGACGAGCAAATCAACATCCTCCGCGCCAAGATAGACGAGATAGACAACAACCTGATAGACTCCCTCGCACGCCGTATGGAGGTTGTCGCCGAGATTGGCAAGTGCAAGAAGGCGCAGGGGTTGACGGTCTTGCAGACAGAACGCTACAATGCCGTGCTTGCCAAGTGGAGGGAGATGGGCGCGAGGCGTGGTCTCCCTGAGGATTTCATCGGCCATATCTACGAGATAATCCATTCGGAGGCTGTCGCACGTCAGTTCGAGGCAGGCAAGGAGGGAGCGCGATGAGACCGCCTGTCCTGTTTGCCGCCATTGCGACCGTGCTGATGCTGACCTCGTGTGCTACGCGCTATCATGTCAAGACCGAGGGGATGGCGCGGGTGCGCTACTACCGTTTCGCCCACAAGGATGTGCCGCTGGAGTTTGACGGTGTGTCGGTGGTGTTCGCATCCGACTTCCATTACAAAAGCAAATTCGGGGACAAACGCCTGCGCGGCACGATGGCGACGATTGAAAGGATAGCCCCCGACATCCTCATGCTCGGAGGCGACTACAAGGAGGGGTGCGGCAACATACCCGCCTTGTTTGATGCCCTCGGCAGTTTGGACGTGCCTCTTGGCAAATATGCCGTGATGGGCAACAACGATTATGAGGAGTGTTATGACGAGATAGCCGATGCGATGAGCCGCAATGGCATACGGTTGCTCGAACACGAATGTGACACCATAGCCCGTGCCGGCGGACGAATCATTGTCGCCGGGGTGCGCAATCCTTTTGACCCCGCCAACCTTTCATCGCCGACGGCGGGATTGTCCGATGATGACTTCGTGATATTGCTTGTCCACACTCCCGACTATGCGCAGGACACTGACATAGCCCACACCGACCTGGTGCTGTCGGGACATACTCATGGCGGGCAGGTGACGCTGTTTGGTTACGCCCCTGTCATCCCGTCGAAGTATGGCCAACGTTTCCGCACTGGACTCAAACACAACGATGACGGCATCCCCGTCATCATCACCAACGGCCTTGGCACGTCGCGGAGGAATGTCCGCGCTTTCGCCCCGAGTGAAATCGTGGTAATCGAACTGCGGCACGCGGCCGAGGATTGAGCATGAAAAACAAGAGCTGCGACCGTCACTGGCCGCAGCTCTTATATAATAATGGTATAGGGCTTGTCACTTCACTATCGTCATCTCGTCAATCAGCCTTTGGCATCCGCCGAGCTTGTCGATGATGAAGAGGACATACCTGATGTCAACGCCTATGCAACGCTGCAAGTCGTCGTCAAAGTGGATGTCTCCGCTGAGCGATTCCCAGTTGCCGTCGAATGCGCAGCCGATGAGCCTGCCCTTGCTGTCAAGGATTGGTGAGCCTGAATTGCCGCCGGTTATGTCGTTAGTGGTGATGAATGCGACAGGCATCCTCCCGTCAGGCAGTGCATATTGCCCGAAGTCCTTGGCTGCATAGAGCTCCTTCAGCTTCTCAGGAACGACAAACTCGGGATTGTTGGGGTCTTCTTTCTCCATGACACCATCGAGCGTCGTGTAGTAGTCATAGTGCACCGCATCCCTCGGGTCGTAGGCCTTGACATTGCCGTAGGTGAGGCGGATTGTGAAGTTGGCATCCGGGGCGGATGGCAGGTTCTCGTAGGCTTGCTTCATCTCGCACAATCCACGGATGTAGGTCTTGTGAGGCACTGCCATCGCTTCCTGCATCTTTTTCATGGATTCGCTGATTGTAATCAAAGTGTTGGCCATCGATTTGCTGAAGCGGTAGCCAAGGTCTTTGTTCAAAGCCTTCTCTGACGGTTTCTTGAGGAACTTGGCGAGGTTGTCCCTATTGCTGAAGATGGATTTGGCATAAAGGTCGTCGATGAATTTGCCGTAGTCGCCTTTGTATTCCTTTTCAATTATCGTGTAGAAGTCCGGCTTGCTGCTCCCTGCAAGTTCTGCATAGAGCGGGAGGACAGCTTTGGCAACCTGCTTGTCCACCTCATGGTCATAGTCCTTGTTGTGGATTTGGTCGTAGATGACATCGAGTTTTGCCTTCGCGCCCTCAAATTGGTCTTCGTCGCCTGCCTCTTTAGCCCTGATGAGCTCGTCGAGGAGCTGCGCCGGGGTGCGGAATTCCACTGCCATGAATGTTTCTATGCCGCTCGTCCACAGGTAGGTCAGTTCTGTTGCCTCTTTGACTTGGCTGTCGATTTCGGCGACAACGGTCTTGTACGCGGCATTGTTCTGCTCGTTGGCAAAACGGGCGAAGTCTTTTTCCTGTTGGTCTTTTTGTTCGAGCACTTTGTTGTCGATGATGGCTTTATTCATCCCGATGGCGTTCTTCCAGTAGTTGCTTGATGAGGCAAATTTGCTTGCATACTGTATTCTCACCTTGTCACTCGCCGCCATAACTTCCCTGAGGACATTGAGCCTTGCGTCACGGATGGCGATGCGGGGTTCGTTTTCCGATTGCATCATCATCTCGACCTCGCTGTGTGTCAAGTAGCGGCTTGTCGAGCCGGGGAAGCCCATGATCATGGCATAGTCGCCCTCCTCGTATCCGCCAAGCGATATGGTCAGGTGCTTGTCGGTCTTCAGAGGCACGTTGTCCTCGGAGTATTCGCAAGGTTCTCCGTCGGCATTGGCATATATCCTGAACACTGAGAAGTCGCAGGTGTGACGTGGCCACATCCAGTTGTCGGTCTCGCCGCCAAATTTACCTATGCTCGACGGCGGGGCTGCGACCATGCGGATGTCTTCGTAGACCTTGATGTAAAACATATAGTATTTGTTGCCGGCGTAGAACGGGAGCAGCTCGGTCACGATGCCTTGCTTGCCCTTGTATTCGCTCTTGTCGTAGAGTTCTTTCCTCAGCTTGTCCATGAATTCATAGTCCAGCGACTCGCCTTCGGTGATTTGTCCGCCTTGGATTCGTGCATTCACGATGTCGGTGACATCGACGATTTTGTCGATGAATTTGAACTCCAGTCCCGGGCAGGGCAGTTCCTCTTCCATCGTCTCCGCCCAGAAACCGTCTGTCAAGTAGTCGTGCTCGACCGAGCTGTGTTGCTGGATGGCGTCATATCCGCAGTGGTGGTTGGTGAGTATCAACCCTTGGCCGGAGATAATCTCTCCCGTGCATCCGCCGCCGAATATCCCGACTGCGTCTTTCAACGCCACGCCGGTCGGGTTGTAGAGGTCGTCGGCATTAAGTTCCAGCCCGGCCTTTTGCATCAAATCGATGGAGTTCTGCTCTTTCATCATCTGGAGGAGCCACATTCCTTCGTCAGCCTGCGCCGCTCCGGTGAAAAGGAGGGCGAGTGCAATCAATCTTGCTTTCAGTTTGTTCATTTTGATATTGTTTAGTTAGTGGTTTTGCTGTTTCCCTCCCGTTTCCCTGAGCCATCGCATGACGTTGGCGGGTGGGCGGTTGTTGGCGTATTCGTTTTTCATGAAGTCCATCGTCGGCGCGGCGTGCTTGAAGAATTTGCGGTAGCCGGCGCAGAGGTAGTTGTGTCCTTGTTCCCCGTCCTCGGAGGTGGCAAAGCGGTTGCGCGGGCATTCACCGTGGCAGGCGAACAGCCATTGGCACTCGCGGCATTGCCGTGTGAGCTTGCCCTCCTTGATGGATGCAAAGGCTTTCTGCTTGCTGCTGAACATCATCTCTATCAGGGTGTCGTGGTGGATGTTCCCCAACTTGAACTCTGGGAACACGAAGTGGTCGCACGAATACACGTCCCCATTGTGTTCCATCACCGCAGCGTGGCCGCACTGGCGTGCCATGGTGCAGACGCCGGGTTCGACCCCGACCCAGTTGGCGAGGGTGCTGTCAAACATTTGAACGTAGTATGTCCCCACGTCCTCCTTTATCCACTCGTCATAGACCCCGCAGAGGAAGTCGCCCCATTGCTCGGGACGCACGGAGAATGCGGCCAGCTCGCCCCTCTCCTCCGACCCGTAGTGCAGCAGCTTGCCGTCGTGCGAATACCTCTCCACGATGGGGGTGAACTGGATGTAGTGGCATCCCGCATCACGGAAGAAGCGGTAGAACTCGGCAGGCTTGTCGGCGTTGGCCGAGTTGACGGTGGCCATGACGTTGAACTCCACCTTGTGCCGTTGCAGCATCTCGATGCCCCGCATCACTTGGTGGAAGCTGGAGCCGCCGCGTGCGTCGTGGCGGAAGCAGTCATGCATCTCCCTCGTCCCGTCGATTGAGATGCCGACCAGGAAGCCGTTGTCGTGCAGGAAACGGCACCAGTCGTCAGTCAGCAGAGTCCCGTTGGTCTGTATGCTGTTCTCGATGTGGCGACCGCCGGCATACTTGCGTTGCAGCTGCAATGCCTTGCGGTAGAAGGCGATGGGGCGCATCAGCGGTTCGCCGCCATGCCACGTGAACATCACGGCAGGCGTTGTCTGGCACTCGATGTAGAGCTTGACAAACCGCTCAAGCGTGCGGTCGTCCATCACCATGGCACGCCCCGCGCCAGAGTAGAGGGATTTCTTTTCCAGATAATAGCAGTAGTCGCACGCCAGGTTGCACATCGCCCCGGCAGGCTTGCACATGACGTAGAGGTTGTTGGCAAATAGCTGTATGTCACTGCCCATCTCAAGTGAGGTTTAGTGTCATGCAAATATATGTAATAAGGTTGTAATAATCCAACACCCCGCCCCCGAGGCCGCTCGTCTCACTCCAGCGTGTAGAGCTGCGACGGCACATAGCGTGCCAGCGGTGTCACCTCGACGTCGCGCCCCACGGCGATGCCGGCCGCCTCCAGTGCGAGCGTGACAGTCTGCTCTGCCACCTCGGGGCGGTTGTTGTCCTGGCTGATGTGGCAGAGCCAGACGTGGCGCAGGTTGTCGCGGTAGTTGTCGGCGACAAACATCGCAGCCTCGGTGTTGCACAGGTGGCCCGTGCAGCTCTTGACCCTCTCCTTCAGCTGGCGGGGATACGGGCCGTTCTCCAGCATCATCGCGTCATAGTTGGTCTCTATCACCAGGTAGTCCGCCCCAGTGGCGTGCGCCTTGACCTCGTCGGTGATTTGCCCGCAGTCGGTCACGAGCACAAACGCCCGTCCGCCCGCCTCGATGCGCCACCCCACGTTGTCCACCGAGTCGTGCGGCACGGCAAACGGAGTGGCGGCAAAGTCACCAATGACCACCCGCTCGCCTTTCGTCACAGCCCGCGCCGAGCCGCGCAGCTTCTGCCGGATGCAATAGTTCCTGTTTATCCCCCCGATGACCTCGGCCGTCGCATAGACCGGGATACCCGCCCTCTCGCCCAGCCAGCCCGCCGAGCGCACGTGGTCGAGGTGGTCATGCGTGATGAGCACCGCGTCGATGGTGCCGATGTCTATGCCGTTGTCCTTGAGGATGCTCTTCGTCTTTCTGATGCCGATGCCGGCATCAATGAGTATGGCGGTACGCCCCGCCGCCAGGTAGTAGCAGTTGCCGCTGCTCCCGCTGCCGAGGCTCATGAATCTCATCTCCATCATCCTTAGAATTGAAATGGCGCGAAGTTAGGAAAAATCCACCATACCCCCATGCCATCCGCCACGGACGGTCGCGGGGGATGCGCTGGCGCACGGGACGTGTTGCTCCGCCAGGCCGTGCAGTTTTGCAGAATGCGTGCGATGATGTACAGACGCTGTCTGCTGCGTCTCAACGCCTGTGTCCCGCCTGTCAATCATGCCCGATAGGGGATAAATCCAATGATGACAGACATAAACTTCACTCTCTCGCCGAGAAAACTTCCATATGGTCAGATGTAAAGTAAAAACAAAACTTTTGAATATTAAAACAAAACTTTTGTTTATATAAACAGAAGTTTTGAATATATAAACAAAACTTTTGAATATACTTTACTCGCCGAGACAACCAACTTTTCTCGGCGAGCAGTGCAACTTTATGCCTATTGTCATGCGATTTGTCCCCTGACTTCATGCCCGCAGTGCCTTGCGGCAGGGGCGGCGGGGGCGGTGTCACGCCTTGCAGCTGTCGATGAAGTCCTGGAAGGCCTGCTTGTAGTTGTCGCCGACGGGGACTGCCTCCTTGCCGTAGATGATGCGCCCGCGCTCGACGGTGCGGATGCTGTCCTTGTTGACGATGAACGAGCGGTGCACGCGCATGAAGCGCGACGGGGGCAACGTGTCCTCCATCGACTTGAGGCTCATGAGTGATGTGACGGGGCGGGTCTGGCTGGCGAGGTGGATGCGCACGTAGTCCTTGAGCCCCTCGATGTAGGTGATGTCGTCGAGGTCGATGCGCTGCAGCTTGTAGTCGCTCTTGACGAATATGCTGCCGCCCGATGGCGCGGCGGGCTGCGCGGCTTCGTCGCAGAGGTCGCGTGCCTTGGTGGCGGCGGCGAGGAAGTCGGCGTAGGAGACGGGCTTGAGGAGGTAGCCGACGGCGTTGACCTTGTAGCCGTCGATGGCATACTGGTCGAAGGCGGTGGTGAACACTATCTTGGTGTGCCTGTCCGCCAGGCGCGAGAACTCGAGCCCGTCCATCTCGGGCATCTGTATGTCCACAAATGCCAGGTCGGGCTTGCTCCCTGCGGTCGCGGCGAGTGCCTGGACGGCGTTGGGATATTTGCCGGCAAGCGTGAGGAACGGGGTGCGTGCCACGTAGTCGGCGAGCAGCTCGAGGGCGAGCGGCTCGTCATCGATGACGATGCAGGTCAGCGGTCGTGTCATGGGTGTCTATCTTGAGTGTTGAGACGTATTGGTCATGCTCGATGCCCTGCTGCCAGGTGTAGCGTCCGCCGTACATGAGGTCGAGCCGCGCCTGCACCTGGACCAGTCCGATGCCGCTGCCGCTCATGTCGTTGCCGCCCTTGGGGTGGTTGCTGTTGCGTGTGCTGCACGTGACGATGCCTTGCTCCTCGGTGAGGCTCACTTCGATGATGCTCGGGGCGGTGGGCGACGTGCCGTGCTTGAAGGCGTTCTCGATGAGCGAGATGAAGATGAGCGGCGCGATGAGCGTGGGCGAGTCGGGGGCGATGTCGATGCGTGTCGTCACCCGGGTCATGCCTGGCAGTCGGATGCGCATCAGCTCGATGTAGTCGCGGATGAATGCCGCCTCGCGCACCAACGGGACTACCTCCTGCTGGTTGTCGTAGAGGACGTAGCGCAGCAGGCGGCTCAGCTCCTGCACGGCCTCCTGCGCCTTGTCCTTGTCGAAGACGATGAGGGCGTAGATGTTGTTCAGCGTGTTGAGGAGGAAGTGGGGGTTTATCTGGTTGCGCAGGTTCTTCAGTTCGGCTTCGGTGCGGCTGCGCTCGGCCTCCTTTCTCGCTTCCTCGGCCTGAGCCCACTGTTTGCTCATGCGGATGGCGATGCTCGCGCCTATGGTCAGCATCATGGTGAAAGTGTCCCTCGCCACAAACAGCCATCTCGGCGGG
>CALNGU010000086.1 GCA_939800445.1 uncultured Bacteroidaceae bacterium
AGAGCATCTGACTGTTAATCAGAGGGTCGTTGGTTCAAGTCCAACCTGAAGAGCGGAGCACATCCTGCCAACGTGGAGTCTGGCAGGATGTTTTTTTGTCCCAAACGTCATTTAAGTAAGTAGAAACAGTTTTATGTCCGACAGCAACGACCTGACCCATGGCGGGGTGATGCGCAAGATGTTGCTTTTCGCACTTCCGCTCATGCTGGGCAACATCCTCCAACAGTGTTACAACATCGCCGACACTTTCATTGTCGGACGTTTCATCGGTGCAGGTGCGCTTGCGGCTGTCGGTGCAGCTTATGCGTTGATGACGTTTGTCAATTCTGTGCAGTTCGGTCTTTGCATGGGCAGCGGGGTAGTCTTTTCTATGCTCTTCGGGGGTAGGAGGACGGATGATTTGCGCAAAGTGGTATTCATCTCCTTTGTCATCGTGGCGGCGGTCACTGTGTTGATAAACGTGCTGCTGCTTGTTTTCATCGACCCAGTGATGCGTTTGTTGAATGTGCCTGATGAGGTCTACGGCATGATGCGTGATTATTTGTGGATAGTTGCTTGGGGGATGTTCTTCACATTCCTCTACAATTATTTTTGTGCTTTGCTCCGTTCCGTGGGTGATTCGGTCACGCCGCTGCTGGTCATAATCTTTTCGACGGTCATGAACATTGGTCTTGACCTCATCTTCGTATGCGTCTTTGATTGGGGTGTGGCCGGTGCGGCTTGGGCGACGGTGATTTCGCAGGCGGCATCGTCATTGCTGCTGTTCCTCCACCTTTGCTTCAGGGAGAGGGGGCTGTTGCCCCGTGTGCATGACATGGTCTTTGACCGTGCGTTGACCAGGCAAATCTTGTCATTCTCGTTGCTCACCTGCTTTCAGCAGTCGATAATGAATTTCGGAATACTGCTCGTGCAGGGTCTTGTCAACAGTTTCGGTGTCGTGGTGATGGCGGCTTTCTCTGCTGCGGTGAAGATTGACACGCTTGCTTATGTGCCGGCACAGGACTATGGCAACGCATTTTCCACGTTCATTGCCCAGAACTTCGGTGCAAAACGGTTTGACCGCATCGCACAAGGCATCAAGAGGTCGCTGCTTGTTGTCATGGCTTTTTGCCTGACGATTTCTATCCTTGTCTTTTGGGGTGCTGAGTGGCTGATGTCGTTGTTTGTCCCATCGACCGATGTGGCGGTAGTGCAGGTCGGTGCGCAATACTTGCGCATCGAGGGAGCGTTCTATGTAGGCATCGGGTTGCTCTTCTTGTTTTATGGCTACTACCGTGCCATCGCCCGCCCGGGTTTCTCGGTATTGCTGACAGTGGTCTCGCTTGGCACCCGTGTGGGGCTTGCCTATGCGCTTGCGGCTCTGCCTTCGGTCGGGGTGCTCGGCATTTGGTGGTCAGTGCCTGTCGGTTGGTTGCTGGCCGATTTGCTTGGTTTCGGGTTCTATCGCCGCTTGTCGCCTAAGGGGATAAGGAAGTAGGCTCTTGTTGCCAGCCGTTCGGTTATAAAAATAGCCCGCCACCTGTGATGGGTGGCGGGCTGTCTTTTGTCGTTTGTCAGGTTCAGTTCCCGTTTAGGCCTTGACCCTGTTGACATACGAACCGTCGCGAGTGTCAACCTCGATGGTCTCCCCCTCGTTGATGAACAGTGGCACGCGCACGACTGCACCGGTCTCAAGCGTTGCAGGCTTGGTGGCGTTGGTCGCGGTGTCGCCCTTGACACCCGGCTCGGAGTATGTGATTTTGAGCTGCACCTTCACCGGCAGGTCTGCGAAAAGGATTGTTTCGGTCGATGCGTCAGAAACGACATCAACGACCATGCCTTCCTTGAGGAAGTCAACGCCATTGATGAGAGCCTTGTCGATGATTATGTCGTCCCAAGTCTCCTGATTGAGGAAGTGGTAGTGGTCGCCCTCGTTGTAGGAGAATTGGTAGGGACGGCGTTCCACCCTCACGTCCTCGAGGCGCTCGCCGATGTTGAAACGACGCTCAAGCACGCGACCCGTCACCACGTCTTTCAACTTGGTGCGCATGATGGTGTTGCCTTTTCCTGGCTTGACGTGCAGGAACTCGATGCAGAAGTACAATTTGCCGTCCAAACGGATGCAAGTCCCGTTTTTGATGTCTTGTGAATTTATCATAAACAGTGTGTTATTGTTGATTATTGATTGTTGCTAACCAGCAGTCATTTCTGACACGGCTGCAAAGGTAATCCAATCGGACAAAAAGCACAAAAGAATGCCGCAAAAATGATGCTTGGGTTGTATGGTATTGAAAATAAACCTATCTTTGCACCCAACTTATTGTCGAGAGTAATAATATAAAACAATACAAGCGTTATGAAAAGAACATACCAACCATCAAACCGCAAGAGGAAGAACAAACACGGCTTCCGTGAAAGAATGTCTACCGCCAACGGCCGCCGCGTCCTGGCTGCACGTCGTGCGAAAGGCAGGAGGAAATTGACCGTTTCTGACGAATACGTCGGCGTTAAGAAATAACGGTTGCCAAGAAAGCATAGTATGAAGCGTGGTGCGATGCACCGCGCTTTTTTTGTTGCACCAAGCCGTCGCGCCGCCTGGCGTGGATGATGGCAGGTGGGGGATGGATGGCTGTTGTCACGGCATACAATGATTTCGCCCATAGCATTGTATGCTGTGGACGAAATCATTGTATGCTTTTGGTGAAATCATCGTATGCAACGGACAAAAGCACCGCAGGCTTGTGTCCCAGTCTCGGCAGCGTCGGTGGGCCTGTGTTCAGCGTGTCGCGAATGCGTTCCGCACCCAGCCCTCGTCGGTGTTGATGTAGATGGCCACGGAGTCAATCCATTCCTCGCGGAACTCGGCGAGTTGCAGTGACAGGTAGGCTGTCTTGGTGTAGGCGGGGTAGTCGCCCCCGTCATCGTGGTGCAGCTTGACCATGGCGTTGGCCGTGCCTGCCTCGATGCCCTCGTTGATGAAACGGAACTCATGCTGCTTGTCCTGTGCCATGACTCCCAGCTCTATGTTGATGAAGTCGCCGCTCCGCCACGCCTTGCGCACCTCGACAGGGTCGGTAGAGTAGCCTCCCGCAACACTGCTGGCAGGGACTGACCGTGCGCAATAGACGCTGGCAAGCGTGTAGATGTCCACCGTGCCGTAGGTGCCGTGCGACGGCATCGTCAACGGCTGGTAGTCAGTCACGACGCGATAGTAGCCCTCTTGGCTGACGCGGGTGTTTGTGTAGTCCTGGTTGACGGCGAATGTCGCCCCGTCATCAGTTATGAGCGTCTCGATGTTGCCGCCCGCGCCAGCCCCGATGGTCGCAAATTCCTTCACGACTGGTGGGTAGGTGTAGTTCTCGTCATCGTTGCCGCAGGCCGACATGAGCATGGCGGCCGTGAGCGCGAGTGCTATGTTTCTCATTTGGCGTTCTGTTTGTTGATGACCGGGTGCATATACATATTGAGTATGCAACGCTTGAGGAATGCCTCGTCCTTGTTGGGCACTTCTATTTTGTCCAGTTGTCCTTGCAGGTAGTCTTCAAACTGTCTGCGGTCGTCCGCCGTGTAGTGCCCGGCATATCTCTGTCCTCCCTCCATCATGTCACAGGCCACGTAGTTGCAGGGGTAGAGGGTGTAGTTGCGGTGAATCTCCCTCGTCATCCATTCCGTTATGGTCCTGAACATCTCGGGTTTGCCCATCCCGTCCGGGAGTTGCGCCAGCATGGTGTTGAGGGGCGTGCCGGTGAGGTAGTAGATGCGTCCCTTTTGTCCGCTGATACCTATGGACATATTTTGGATGTCGTCTTTCGCTTCTTTCTTGTAGTCCGGGTTGTCGCGTTTCAACTGCATCTCTTGTGCCTTGAGGTAGTCGCACGGGTCGAATTCATAGGATATGGTGAGCGGCACGATGTCGAGTCCCTCCAGCGACTGCTTGATGTTGTTGCCTCCGCCGAGCGACAGCATCTTGATGACGCTCTCCTGTGTTTCGTCGCTCGCGTCTTTTGCCCGTCCCTCGCGTTGGGCGATCCAGATTGACTGGTGCTTGTCCCTGATGGTGTGGTGGATATATGCCGACAGCTCCATCGAGGCTTCGAGCTGCTGGCGCAAGGCGAGCCCGCGCTTGACGATGAATGCTTTGTTGAGCCGCACGAAGTTGCGTATCCATGGATATATGAGCAGGTTGTCGCCGATGGCTATCTCCACCGTGTCGAGACCCTGCTCAAGCAGTTTGATGGACAGGAGTGCCGAGTCCAGCACTATGTCCCTGTGGTTGGAGATGTAGATGTGGGCTGCTTCCTTATTAGCTATCGACGAGATGTCGAGCGTGACTTCGTCGGTGCAGCGTTTGATGAGGTTGGTCACGATGGGGTAGCAGATGCGTTCCTGGAATTGCCGCACCGTGTCGCAGGTCTTCATCATCGCGGCGATTGTCGCGAATGGTATCCCTCCGCTGATGGCGGACACCGACCTCTGGAAGTGTTCGTCAGCGACGAGTGCATCGACTGTGCGCCGCACTTCCGTGTTGTCAAAAGCCCTGATGTCGTCGAAGTCTCTGGTTGCGTCCATGGTTGTGGTGGTTTTATCGTTTGAGATTGTCCTCGATGATGTCGGTCATCACGTCTTTGATGTCCAGGCCTGCCGCCTTGACTTGTTGTGGGATGAAGCTGGTTTTGGTCATCCCTGGTGTCGTGTTCACTTCGAGCAGGTTGATTTTCTCCCCTTCCGTGACGATGTAGTCCACCCTGACGATGCCTTTGCATCCGAGTATGTCGTAGATGGCCATCGTGAGCTGTTGCACGCGGCTTGTGAGGTCGTCGCTGATGCGGGCGGGAGTTATCTCATCCACCTGTCCGTTGTATTTGGCGTCATAATCGAAGAATTCATTTTTTGTGACCACCTCCGTTACAGGCAGCACCGTGGCTTTCCCGTTTGTGCGGTAGCAGCCGCAAGTCAGTTCGGTGCCGGCCATGAATGCTTCCACTACCACTTCGTCCGACTCCGAGTGCGCCTTGTCGATGGCGGCTTGCAGTTCTTCAGCCTTTTTCACCTTGGTCACGCCGAAGCTTGACCCTCCGAGGTTGGGCTTGACGAAGCAGGGCAGCCCTATGCGGTCGATAATGTCCTCGGTCGTCGCCTTTTGTCCTTTGCGGATGCACAGTGACTCGGCTATCCTCACACCGAAAGCTTGGAGGTAGTGGTTGCAGACGAATTTATCGTAGGTCATCGCGCTGGCAAGCACTCCGCAGCATGAGTAGGGGATGCCAAGCATCTCGAAATAGCCTTGCAGCAGACCATCTTCACCGGGAGTCCCGTGGATGGTGATGTAGGCAAAGTCAAATTTCACCTTTTGCCCGTCGAGTGTGAAACTGAAATCATTCTTGTCGATGTCGGCTACTTCCTGCCCGTCGATGACGACCTTCCAGTCCGCCTTGTGCATTTTGACTATGTAGGTGTCGTAGACATCCTGGTCAATGAACGAGTAGATGCCTTTTGCACTCTCCATCGACACGCCGCATTCGGACGTGTCACCGCCGGCGACGATTGCTATTTTCCGTTTCATGTCGTTTCCCTGTTTGATGTATAGTCCCTCCACTTTGCCAGCAGCAGTTCCATGTCTTCGGGCAATGGTGAGGTGAAAAACATCTCTTTGCCCGTTGTGGGGTGTGTGAATCCCAGCGTCATCGCATGAAGTGCCTGCCTGGGGCAGATGGAGAAACAGTTGTTGATGAATTGTTTGTACTTATTGAATGTTGTCCCGCGCAGGATTTGGTCTCCCCCGTAGCGTATGTCATTGAACAATGGATGCCCTATGTGTTTCATGTGGACACGGATCTGGTGCGTCCTCCCAGTCTCAAGGATGCACTCGACGAGTGTGACATAACCGAACCGCTCGATGGTGCGGTAATGGGTGACGGCGTGTTTGCCTATTGCCGGGTCGCGTGACACGGTCATCAGCATCCTCTCCTTCGGGTCGCGGGTGATGTTGCCCGTGATTGTCCCGTCCGCAGGGTCGGGTGCTCCCCACACGAGGGCGCGGTACATCCGTTTGGTCGTCTTGTTGAAAAATTGCAGGCCGATGTTTGTCTTTGCCTCAGGAGTCTTTGCCACTACGAGCAGGCCTGAGGTGTCTTTGTCGATGCGGTGGACGAGACCGACTTGCGGGTCGTTGGGGTCATAGTCGGGATTGTCCCTCAGGTGCCACGCTATCGCATTGACCAATGTCCCGTGGTAGTTGCCGCAGCCGGGGTGTACGACCATCCCGGCAGCCTTGTTGACAACAATCACCTGGTCGTCCTCATATACTATGTCGATGGGTATGTCCTCGGGGACGATGTCATTGTCATATTTCGGGCGGTCAAGCATCATTGTGATGGTTTCCCCGCCTTTTATCTTGTAGCTGCTTTTGATGGGTTTGCCGTCAGCAAAGATGAATCCTGCGTCAGCAGCTTGTTGTATGCGGTTGCGTGACGAGTTGGTAATCCTCTCTGCAAGGAATTTATCAACCCTCATGGGCTTTTGCCCCGCATCGACGGTCACTCTGAAGTGCTCGTACAACCCGTTGCCGTTGCTTTCGTCTTCTGGTGCAATGTCGAGGTCGTCAAGGTCGTCTATGTCCTGGTAGTCGATGTCGTTCATCCCACTGCTCATCTGAACCATGAATCGTCATCGAGTTCCGATGCGGCATCCTCGATGTTTGTGTCAAGAGTGTCGCTCTCAAACGTCGTCGCCCCTTCACCCATGCCTGCTACAATCACGAGGGTAGCCCCCTCGGGAATGGATGAGTTGCGTTTCAGCTCCGTGCCGTTGAATTTGACACCAACCACCCAGTCGCGTGCGGCATTTGCCACAAACTCGGTTTCGCCCAACTTGAAACCTGCCGCCCTCAGTCGTGCTTCGGCTTCGCGCAGCGAGGAGTTGTCGATGATGTCAGGCACTTTTATCAGTGGCACTTTGTTGCTGCTGATGGTGAGGTAGATGATGCGTCCCTCCTTGACCTTGTTGCCGGCCGCCGGAGTGTTTTGCAGCACGCGGTAGGCTGGCATCCCCTTTATGTAGCTCGAGTCGGTGACGGTGAATTCCAACCCTCTGGCACGCAGCACCTCGGCGGCTTCGTTGAGTGACATTCCGTAGAGGTCCGGCACTTCGACGCTATGTCCGTGCCTTGTGTAGCTGTCGAGCCACTGGAATGTCACGACCAATGCCACGACGACAAAGGCTATCATCCCTATGATGTTCAGCCAGAAGAATCTATTGCTTTTGAATGAAAAGAACTCTTTAATGGTCATCCTTCCCGTGTCGTTTGTTGTTCTTGTCCCGATGGCAAAGATAAGCGTTCAACGCCTTTATATAAATGGTGTCCCGCGCCGTTTGCCGTCAGTCCTTGTATATCTCCTTTTTGCCTGCGAGCAGGGTGTTGCGCATCAGTGAGACGATGGTCATCGGTCCTACCCCTCCAGGCACGGGAGTTATGTATGAGCATTTAGGCGCGACTTCGTCAAACTTGACATCGCCTTTCAACTTGAATCCTGATTTTGTCAACGTGGACGGCACGCGGGTAGTCCCCACGTCGATGATGACCGCTCCCTCCTTGACCATGTCGGCCGTCACGAATTCGGGCGAGCCGAGTGCGGCTATGATGATGTCGGCACGGCGGCATTCGTCGGCGATGTCCTTTGTGCGGCTGTGGCAGACGGTGACTGTGCAATCGCCTGGATAGGCCTTGCGCATCATGAGTGCTGCCATCGGCTTGCCGACGATGTTGCTGCGGCCGAGGACGACGCACTTTTTGCCCCGTGTCTCGATGTTGTAGCGCGTGAGCAGTTCGATGATGCCGTTAGGTGTGGCGGAGATGTAGCAAGGCAGCCCGATGGACATCCGTCCCACGTTGATGGGGTGGAAGCCGTCAACGTCTTTCCTGTAGTCGATTGCTTCAATCACTTTGTCCTCGGAGATGTGCTTTGGCAGCGGCAGTTGCACGATGAATCCGTCAACATCGTCATCCTCGTTGAGCTCATGCACCTTGTCGAGCAGCTCCTGCTCGCTGATGGTGTCCTCGAAACGGATGAGTGTGGATTTGAAACCGCACGCCTCGCACGCCTTCACCTTTGATGCCACATAGGTCTCGCTTCCCCCGTCGTGTCCGACGAGCACGGCGGCCAGGTGCGGACGCTTGCCGCCTGCCGCGATGATTTGCCTGACTTCCTCGGCTATCTCTTTCTTGATTTGCTCGGCTACAGCCTTGCCGTCAATGATTGTCATCTTGTGCCTCCTGTTGTTTGGTTTAACGTCTCATCATCATGCGCCCCATCTTGTTGCCGGTCATCATCTTCATCATCTTCCTGATGCCCTCGAATTGCTTGAGCAGCTTGTTGACTTCCTGGATGTTTGTCCCGCTGCCCTTGGCGATGCGCTGCTTGCGGCTGCCGTTGAGCAGTTCGGGGTTGGTCCTTTCCTTGGGAGTCATCGACTGGATGATGGCCTCGATGTTCTTGAAGGCGTTGTCGTCGATGTCTATGTCCTTGATGGCCTTGCCCACGCCCGGGATCATCGATGCCAGGTCCTTGAGGTTGCCCATCTTTTTTATCTGGTGGATTTGGGCGAGGAAGTCGTTGAAGTCAAATTGGTTTTTCTGTATCTTCTGTTGCAGCTTCCTGGCCTCGCGCTCGTCGTATTGCTCCTCGACTTTCTTGACCAGCGAGACGATGTCGCCCATGCCGAGTATGCGGCTTGCCATGCGGTCGGGGTAGAAGATGTCGATGGCATCCAGTTTCTCGCCCGTTCCGACGAATTTGATGGGCTTGTTGACCACCGTCTTGATGGACAACGCCGCTCCGCCGCGTGTGTCGCCGTCGAGCTTGGTGAGCACCACGCCGTCGAAGTCGAGGCGGTCGTTGAACTCCTTGGCCGTGTTGACGGCATCCTGGCCCGTCATGGCGTCGACCACGAAGAGCGTCTCCGAAGGCTTGACCGCAGCCTTGATGGCCGTAATCTCCTGCATCATCGCCTCGTCGACGGCCAGACGTCCCGCCGTATCGACGATGACCACGTTGTAGCTCTTCTGCCGTGCATACTGGATGGCGTTCTGGGCAATCTCGACCGGATTGCGGTTGCCCTCCTCGGTGTAGACCTCGACGCCAATCTGGCCGCCGAGCACCTTCAGCTGGTCGATGGCCGCCGGACGGTAGACGTCGCCCGCCACC
>CALNGU010000087.1 GCA_939800445.1 uncultured Bacteroidaceae bacterium
GGACAATGCCAGACGCGCGCCACTCAACGCGAATAGTCATCGGCATCCCATGAAAACTCTATTTTTAAGCTGAAAATATATAATTGCAACTTAAATCTATATATTTTTAGGTTAAAAATACATAGATTTAGGTTAGAGACAGACTTTGCATCTCATGCCGCCCGCAATCCGGGCGGCATCACGTGAGCGGAGCAGGCTCAAAACACATACCCCAGCCCCACCCTGAACTGATGGAACGGGTAGTCGCGGAAGCCGTACTGGTATGCCACGAGCGGACGGAAGCCACGTGCCTTGACCGTCACCCCGGCCTTGAGCACGCAGGGGCGGTCGCCGTTGCCTATCCATCCCGAGTAGCCCTGCACGGCAACCGACGTGTCAAAGGCGCGGGTGGCAAGCTTGACCTTGCCGCCATACATGAATGCATCGTTTTGAGTGACCTTCCCGACCTGCCAGCAAAGGAATCCCGCGTTGAGCACGAAACGCAATTCCTCGAAAAAACCGTTCTTGAAACCCACGGACTTCGCCACCGACGTGTCCACGAAGTAACCGGGCGAGTCAAAGTACCGCCCGTACTCGTCGCTGTCGCCCGATGCCGTCACCAGTCCCACCCGGAGCGTCACGTCGGGCACAAGACGCTTCTGCCTGAAGACATGGATGTCGGTGGTGACATAGACGTTGCCAAACTCGTGACCCTTCATCCTCCGCTCCATCGGCTGCTGATGGTCGAGCGAGGCAGGTGTGTTCCTGTAGCCCTCGATGACGGGCATCCACACCGACAGGTTGACACGCGGCGTGAAAAGCGGCACGTTGACCTTGGCGAAAAAGTCGAATGTGCGGTCGCCATGGAAGCCACGGAACGTGTCAAAAGCCACCTCGGCATAAAGGCGGGGGCTGGTCGCGCCGTCCAGCATATCGGGGACAGGCAAAGCATTGGGACCGAAGTAGAGCGACGAACTCCTGTTGCCGTCAAGCGACTCGGGCAATGCCAACGCAGCGAGAGGGAATGCGGCAAGCAGGGTGAATAGGAATTTTCTCATAACAATAAAGATATAGGTCAACGATAGAGTTGTTGTCTCTCGATTATCTCCCAGACTGCCGGATGGGTGTAATAGCGGACATCGCGCCCAAGTGCCACCGACTGACGGATGAAAGTGGAACTCACCTCCAACAACGGCGCATCGAGCAGCCGCACCCCGCGAGGCAACGAGCCGGCATCTACGGTGAGACCGGGACGGCCATAGACCCACACCTCGTGATGGGCAAGAATCTTCTCCGGCTGCCTCCACTTGTCAAAAGCCAACCAGTTGTCCGCTCCGATGAGCAGCACAAAACGATAATCGGGAAAACTCCGCCTCAACCCGGCCAGAGTGTTCACCGTGTAAGACGGACGCGGGAGGTGAAACTCAAAGTCGGATGCCCTGAACTGCGCATAACCTTCGACAGCAGCCTCCACCATCTTCAGACGCACGTGGTCGTCGAGCAGGTCGCTGCCGGCTTTGAAAGGGTTGCAAGGCGTGACCATAAACCACAATTCGTCAGCCTCAGTGCATTCGCAGACATAATTGGCCAGAGCCAGATGCCCGATGTGCGGCGGGTTGAACGTCCCGCCAAACACTGCCACGACCTCAGTCATCGCTCATCTGCAAAGGAAGTCCCTGACCAGTGCGACCGTCTCGCGTTGCGCCTCCTCAAGATTGTCGTTGACGACGACGGCATCAAAGCGCGGTGCGTACGCCAGTTCCTGCTCGGCCTTGTCCACCCTCTGCTCTATCGCCTCGGGGCTGTCGGTGCCGCGCGACACAAGACGCCTGCGCAACTCGTCCACCGATGGGGGCTGGATGAAGATGGACAGGGCACGGTCGCCGTAGGCCTGCTTGATGTTGCAACCGCCGACGACATCGACATCAAAGACGACGTTTGTCCCGGCATCCAGCATCTCATCGACAGGGCGGCGCAACGTGCCGTAGAAACGGCCGGGATAGACCTCCTCGTACTCGAGGAACTCGCCCGCCGTGATTTTCTCCCGGAACTGCTCAGGTGAGAAGAAGTAGTATTCCACCCCGTCCCTCTCCTCGCCACGCGGGGCACGGCTCGTCGCCGAGATTGAGAAACGCAGGTCAGGCATCACCGTCAGGAGATGCCCTATGATGGTCGATTTGCCAGAGCCCGAGGGGGCGGAGAATATGAGTACTTTGCCATTCATAGCGCGATTACATGACGTTCAACACTTGCTCCTTGATCTGTTCCAGTTCGTCCTTCATGTGGACGACAATCTTCTGCATCTCGGCGTGGTTGGACTTGCTGCCGAGAGTGTTTATCTCGCGCCCCATTTCCTGCGCGATGAATCCCAGCTTCTTGCCCTGCCCTGCATCGCCCTCAAGCGTGTCGATGAAGTAGCGCAAGTGGTTGGCAAGGCGTTGCTTCTCCTCGTTGATGTCCAGTTTCTCGATGTAGTAGATGAGTTCCTGCTCGAGCCTGTTTTTGTCATAATCGACCTCGAGAACCTTGCCCAGCGAATCGGTGATGCGTTGGCGGATGCGTTCCACCCGTTCCTTCTCATACGGCTCTACGGCTGCGAGGTAGGATGATATGTTGGCGACCTTCTCACGGAACTTCCCTTCGAGAGCCGCGCCCTCCTGCCGGCGGAACGAGGTCAGCTCATCCGCCGCGCGGCGCACCGCCTCATGGACGGCAGTCCACTCGTCATCGTCGAGCTGGCCGTTGTCGGTGGCATTGAGCACGTCGGGCAGACGCAGGACGGTCTGGAACCAATCGGAAGGCAACGGCAGCGACAGTTCCTTGGACAGGTTGCTGATCTGGCTGCAATAGGCCTTGAATGCCTCGACGTTGATTGCCCCGGCATCGGCACCGCTCTTTTCCACCCAGATCATCGCGTCCACCTTGCCGCGCACGAGCATGGCGGCCAGTTCGCCGCGCACCTCCATCTCCTTCTCTCGGTAGGCCGTCGGCATCTTGACCGTGAGGTCGAGGTTCTTGCTGTTGAGTGATTTTATTTCGACATACACCTTTTTGCCCGGCAACTCAGCCACTGCCTTGCCGTAGCCAGTCATTGAAAGTATCATAAATGCGTTAGTTTTTTTGCAAAAGTAGGGCAATTATCATTCAATGCAATGCACGCCACAGACAAAATGCGCCCGCCCGGCGGCAAGACAAAAGGGGACGGGCGGAAAGTCATCCTTTGTTAGTCGCTATAACAAGCATTGTTAATGCCACTAACAAGGCTTGTTATAGCGACTAACAACGCACCTCTTTGCGCATACCCCCTGACCACCCCGCAGAAAGGGCGGGAAGCTCACCACCGCCCCAACAGCCACGGCAGGCGGCGCGACAGCAGCCAGTAGACAGGCTGGCAGCACGCCAGACCCGCCAGGCCGAACAGCAACGCCTGCCACGACGCCCCCGGCAGCACGCTGATGTCTATGCCGAGGACGTAGACCATCACCCCCTTGAGCAGCGTGTAGGCGACCAGGTGCAGCCCGCAAACGACCAGCGTGCTCCGGGCGACAAACCGCACCACCTCACGCCCGCCGAGCAACGCCGCCAGCCCACGGCACATCGTGACTGTGGCATAGATGCCACCAAACGCCCCAAGCAGGAACAATGGGTAACACCCCAAGCGGCTCGTCAACACCGTCACATGGTCATTGTACACGACTGCCACGGCGACGGCCGCAGCACCAAGCACAAACGACAGCCACGAGGCAGGCAACAGTCCCGGCATCCGACGCGACATCATGCCGAAAAGGTAGAATGGCACACAAGTCACCGCCGGATTGAGGCCAAACGGCAGGGGCAACGCTACGAAACGATAGTTGACCCAACCCACGACAATCAACACCACCAGCATGACAAAACCGCGCCCACGGATGCAACGCCCGACGAACCAGAATGCCATCTCCATCACAAACAACGACATCACAAACCACAACGGGACGGCCTGAGCCATCTGCTTGCCATAGCCCAAAACCGTTGCAGCCAATGGATGCCACCAAGCCACACCGGCAGCTTCATCCGCCCCGTAATGCCTCCCTACCAACAGCCAAAAGGCATAAGCCATCAACGCCAACGAGAAGTATGGCACCATCAGCGTCTTCAGCCTACGTCGCAGGAAAGGCATGAAGCGCGGATATTTGTCGTAAGAAAAGAAATAGCCCGACAAGAAGAAAAACGCCGGGATAAGAAAGGAGCAAAACGTGTCATAAACAGGCTTGCAGACCGGTATGTGCGCCAACGTCACCAGATAGATGAGGAACACCTTGGCATAATCAACCCAGTCGATACGCTTAGTCTCTGCCATTGTGGAAAATATTTAAACTGTCAACGACATAATCAGTCTCTATCGCCGCCCCCGACAGGATGCTGTGGAAGAGGAAACCCGTGGTGTGCCTTCCCCCGGCGTTGCGCCTCAACGCGGCAGCCTTGGCCGGGAATGCAGCCTTGTAGGCATCCGACATCCACACCATGCAGGCCGGCCAATGCAAAGTCTCGTGCTCGGCGGCGTGCAGGTAGAACCCGTCCTCGCCCAGCGATTCGCCGTGGTCGGAGAGATATATCATCAAGGCACGACTGTCCTTGAGCTTGCCGATGAGCTGGGTCAGGAACCAGTCGGTATACAATATGGTGTTGTCATAGGAATTGACCAGCTCCTCGTCAGTGCACGACGAGACTATCCTCGTGTCAATCACCGGCTCGAAACGGCGGAACTCATCGGTGTAGTGCGACTCGTACCACCAATGCGAACCGATGGTGTGCAGCACCAACAGCTTCAAAGGCGCAGTGCGGGACAACTCATCGTCAACAAGCGGCAGGAGGTCGCCGTCGAGCCACTTGTCATATACGTAAAGGGACTTGCCACTGTTGGCGTAAACGAGCGTGTCACATTCATTCATGAAATAGACATAGTTCTTGACCGACTCTTGGTTGGCAAGCCACGCGGTGCGGTAGCCTGCCTTCCGGAACAGATCGATGAACGACCGTTCCTCGTAGGCAAGGTCTGGATTGGCCGCATCGGCACGTGTCAGCATGGCAGGCACGCTGGTGTGGGTGAACACCTCGTCAGTGTAGACACTCGGCAACGAGACGACCGACGTGTCAGATGCCAGGAGCGGTGTCGTGGCACGGTGGTAGCCGTTGAGCTGCAAATGGTCTGCACGCAGGGATTCCCCGATGACCATGACGACGGTCAACGTATCGGTCTGGCAAACGGCAGGATGGTCAAAAGGCGGCCGCTCGGCCATCACGACACCACGCTGCGACAGAAATTCACGGGTGCATGAATAAAAGGAGAAAGGCATCCGCTGCCTGACAGGGCGCACAAAAGGCGGGATGAGCCAAGTGAACGAGAGCAAAAGCAGCAACCCCACGGCCACATTGGGCAAGACACTTGGCGACGGCACGAACCTGAAGCGGATCCAGACCGCGAAAGCCGAGAAGACAAACGACACGACAAGCACCACGACCAGCCAGAAGCTCAGGAGCGTGAACGCCATGCTCGCGTCGTTGACGAAACAAAGCTCGACTATCATCGGCGTGAGCACCACACCCTGCGTGTAGCGAAACCACACCATGACCGTCGTCAAAAGCATCATCACCGGGAAAACGACCGCAAACACCCAGCGGCACAACGCCAGCAACATCAGCAGCGAGTAGGTGGCGCACATCACCACGCCAGCCTGCATCACCAGCAAGACCAAGTCCTTTGCAGAAGACCAAGGCGACCCGTAGAAATCAGCTACGGTAGCCACGAGACCATAAATTAACGTGAGCGACACAATGAAGAGGTGATATCTCACGTTCTTATTATCAAAGATGCGCTTCATTACAGCAATTTTGCAAGGTTTTCCGCCAGCCACGCTTGCGACAGGCGGTGAAAGCGCACAAAGATAACCATATATCGACATAGGAATGAAGAAGAAACTCGTTTTTGCCACCAACAACGCCCACAAACTGACCGAGGTCAGGGCGATGGTTGGTGAAGACTTTGAGATACTCTCGCTCAACGACATCGGCTGCCACGCCGACATCCCCGAGACGGCTGACACGCTGCAAGGCAACGCGGTGATGAAAGCCCGCTTCGTGAGGGACAACTACGGTCTCGACTGCTTCGCCGACGACAGCGGACTGGAGGTGGAGGCACTCGGCGGAGCACCAGGAGTCCACTCGGCACGCTACGCCACCGACGGGCACGACCACCGTGCCAACATCGCAAAGCTCCTGAGGGAAATGGACGGGCAAGGCGACCGCCGGGCAAGATTCCGCACCGTCATCGCCCTCATGACCGATGCAGGCACACTTTGCTTCGAGGGGGAAGTGCGCGGCGAAATAATGACGGAAGAACACGGGACGAATGGTTTCGGCTACGACCCAGTGTTCCGCCCCGAGGGACACGAGGAGACTTTCGCCGAGATGACCGACGACGAGAAAAACGCAATCAGCCACCGCGCCAGGGCGGTCGCCAAGCTGGTCGCACACCTCAAGACCATCAAGCCATGAACAACCTGCTCCGTTTCATCACGCCTGCCGCCCTGGCCTTGGCACTCGCCTCGCCCGACGCAAAGGCACAAACCGCCGTCGGGGAATGGGCGGCCTACCAATCATTCGGCGACGCGACAGAGGTCGAGACGCACGGCAACCTGACGTTCTGCCTGAGCAACGGCAACCTCTACTCATTCGACACCGATGACAACAGCATCGAGACCTATAACAAAATCAACCGCCTCAACGACAACAGGATCTCGACCATAGCCTACGCCCCGCAGCAACAGACGCTCATCATCGTCTATGACAACTCAAACATAGACTTGCTCACCGGTGACGGGGCGACGACCAACATCGCAGACCTCATGCAAAGCACGTCGGTCACTGAAAAGAACATCAACGACATAACAATCCATGACGGCAAAGCATACCTCGCTGGGGGCTTCGGCATCATGCAGCTCGACCTCAAGAGACAGGAGATAAGCAACACCTACCTCTTCGACAGCAACGTGAGGAGCGTGGCCGTCAAGGACAACGTGCTTTATGCCGCCACCGATGACGGCGTATGTGCCGGCGAGATGGACCGCAACCTGCTCGACCAGGGCAACTGGACACTCATCGCATTCGAGGTGCTGGACAGGATGGCGACGACCGACGACGGGCGGATGTACGGCATGGACGGCGGCAACCTCTACCGCTGGAACGACAGCGGGCAGTTTGAGAGGATGTTCAGCGAGACACTGACATTCCTCACCACCGACGGCGACCGCCTGCTGTGCGGACGCGGCGACAGGATGATAGTGGTAACAGCCGACGGCAACAGGACAGACATCGGCTACGGCAGAGGCACTCTGCGCGACATATCCTACAACGCACGGACCGACACCTACTGGTGCGCCTGCGGTAGCAACCTGCTCAACGGGTTCAAGGCCGATGCCGCGAGCGGGTTCACCGCCGAACACACGTCCATCGCGCCTGACGGGCCGAGGCACGAGCTATTTTACTTCATGAAATTCTTCGGCACCGACCTTTACATCACGGGCGGTATGCTCAACTACCCCGACGTCTTCAACCCCGGCACCGTGATGCGCTACTCGGGCGGGCGGTGGAGCTACCTGGAGGAGAACCTTGAGACGCACACCGGCACGTCCTACTTCAACACCACATCGGTCGCCCTCGACCCGAGGGACGAGACCCACATCTTTGCGACCAGCTCATTCGGCGGCCTCTACGAATTCTGCGACGACGAATTCGTCAACCTCTACACCTACTATGCCGACCCGTCGCTGGCCAACAGCACCCTGACCAGCACATTGCCCAACGAGCCAGAGCCGCGATGGTACGTCCGCACCGACGGCCTCAACTATGACAGCCAGGGCAACCTGTGGATGGTCAACTCGGGGTCGCAGACCATCATCAACGTGATGAAGGCCGACGGCACATGGAGGGCATTCGACCACCCCGAGATAGCCAACGCGCCGACCGTGGACCGTATGCTCATCGACAGCGCGGGGCGCATCTGGATCACGTTGCGGCGCAAGACGACCGGCATCTTCTGTTTCGACAACGGCAGCACGGTTGACGACACGAGCGACGACCAGACAAAATTCATCTCCACATTCATCAACCAGGACGGCGAGTCACTGGGCGGCCTCGGCGTCTACTGCGTGGCCGAGGACAGGGACGGCACGATATGGGTCGGCACGACAGGCGGCCCGTACATCATCAACAACCCCACGCGCATCTTCATCGACGGCACGCCGCAGCTGACGCAGATAAAAGTGCCGCGCAACGACGGGACCAACCTCGCCGACTTCCTGCTCAAGGACGAGACAATCATGGCCATCGTCGTCGATGGGGCAAACCGCAAGTGGATAGGCACGCAGAACACCGGCGTCTACCTCGTCAGCGCGGACGGGCTGGAGATGATTGAGCACTTCAACACCGACAACAGCCCGATGCCGTCAAACTACGTGCAAAGCATGGCAATCAACCCCGAGACGGGCGAGCTGTTCATAGGCACCGACCAGGGGCTCGTCAGCTACCGCACCGACTCGAGCGAGCCTGAGGCGGAATTCGACGAAGACATCTACGCCTTCCCCAACCCCGTCGAGCCGGGCTACCAGGGGATGATAACCGTCACCGGGCTCGTCTACGACACCGACATCAAGATAACCAACACCGCAGGCCACGTCGTCGCTGCCGGCAAGTCGCACGGCGGCACATTCGCATGGGACGGCAAGGACGCGCACGGGCATGACGTGGCGACAGGCATCTACTTCGTCATCGCCTCCTCCCCCGACGGCAAGAGCGGCATAGCTACCAAAATCGCCGTCATCAGGTGAGCCGCGCACGGGGCAGGGAGAGGCATAGCCCCCTCCCCCGCCCCGCCGCACGGCCGCGCCAAGGGACGAACCAGCCAGGGGCGGACATAAACTTCCCCACACGCCGAGAAAAATTCCCCCTCACGGCGCATAAAGTTCCATGTCTCGGCGAGTAAAGGTGAGTTCTATCAATTCAATTTATCCTCTTGTATCAGACAGCAGAACTCTT
>CALNGU010000088.1 GCA_939800445.1 uncultured Bacteroidaceae bacterium
GCAACAGACTCATAATCTGGAGGTCCCAGGTTCAAGCCCTGGCTGGTCCACAAAGCATAAGGACAAGAAGAACAAGCCGTTGCAAGACATCTTGCAGCGGCTTTTACTATACTTGTGGTTACAGGATGTTCTTAATCTCTTTGAACGATTTGCTCCAGCAGGTATTTTGTTGGTACGTATCCACACATTCTTTAGGCACATACAACACAGGGTCTTTCGCTATGTTTTCAAAAGTAGAATCCATAATTGATGGTGGACGCTTTGCGAGGCAAGTTACTTTCTTGAGGTTGCAACATTCATCGAATGCATCTCCCACCTCCGTCACATTGGCTGGTATGGTGATTTCTTTTAGCTTTGTGCAACCATAAAAAGTCCAAGAATCTAATAATTTCAGACTATCTGGAAGCATTATTTTTTCAAGATTCCAATATCGCTGGAATGTTCCCACGCCCAATCCCTCTATTCCCTCGCCGAACACTGCGGCCTTGATTAAATCAAGACAATCAAACCAAGGATAGCAACATACCCATGGATAATTAAAGATATGAAAAGCGCCAAAGTAATCCGTATCATACACACGATTGTCAAAGTCGTTGCGAATATCAATCAGATCTCCTTTCCCTTTGATTGTAAGAGTGCCATCATTTGTCAATACCCACGTCAAATGCGTGTTTTCCCCCGAAAAATGTCCTGAAGCCATGATTTCGGCTTCTTCCAGTTTTTTAAAAAGCTCCATTATCCTTTTTTGCATTATTTTTACGGCTCCCACCAGTCCTGCATTTTATTCAACCGTATCTGGTAATACAACCTTTCCGCCTTGCGGAGGTAAATCTTACGGCCATAAAAAGCCTTGTCCATGTCATGTCCTTTCGCTTCTGTATCCATGTAAAGGCTTATCAAACCATCATCCACGATGTCACGCACGTTGCGCACGTTGACATTCAGGCTTTGCTCGTCGGATATGCCTCGGCCTTCCGCCACAATGTATTCCAACAGGCGGATGCAGACATCCATCCACGGCTTGAAACTGTAGTTGCCTTCCTTGTCTGCAACGAAAGAATATGAAAAATACTCCCGGATGCAGCGTAGCTTCTTCAATTCCAAGCAATACATGAATGCGCCGTCGAACATCGGACCGTGCCGGGCTTCCTCCGCCAGCTCATCAATCAATGGTTGTAGATGCTTCTTGCGCAACGCTTTCAAACGCCTGCCGTGATACCACAGGAAGCGGTTATGCACCACATCACTCTTCACCATTTTCTCATGATATTCATCATCGGCATGACAATCCAAGTTCCAAAGAGCCTGCAAAGTGATGCACACCTCAAACTCTTCATCTGATTCTATCTGCTTGCGATCGCCGAATACTGCAAACTGCATTCCTTTAGTACGCAGCCTCCTTGCCTCTTCCTCAGAGTATTGCGACACATCCGGCAACGGGTAGGTGTAGTCCTCATCCGGCCACTCAGTCATTGTCTTTACTCGAATCATATCGTTTTATATTGTATTTCTGCCACAAAGGAAGCGCGTGGAAGTGCCAGTCCACGGCACAAGCCATGGAAATAATCGGTGTGGTCGGAAAAAATTGCAGATGTCCCCGCCTGGTTTGCCGTTTGCCTGCCGGGCGGTGTGGGGTGTCAGTCGGCTTTTGGGCGTGTGAAGAGTCTCTTGATGCCGTGCCATATGCTCCTCAGCCTGCGGCGGCGGGCGAAGCGGCGGTCGAGCCTTTTGTGTCCCAGTTGCAGCAGTTTGTCAAACCGCTGGCGGTCGATGCCTCGGATGCGGCAGTATTCGTCGATGAATTCGTCAAGTGCCACGTTGGTCGTCAACGCCATCGCACAGTCCTTGGGTCGGGGGCTGCGGAATTTTGTGCGGTTGATGTCCACGAGTGTGAAGCGGTAGTGGCCGTCCACGGTGCGCCTCCACAGCACGTTCCTGACGTTGTAGTCCATGTCGATGATGCCCGCCTCGTGCATCCGGGCGGTGAATGCGGCGAAGTCACGGAAGAGGGTGCGCCTCTCACCCTCGTCCAAGTCGTAGACTTGCGTCAGGTCGGGCAGGGGGGTGTACTCGGAGATGTAGTAGCCTGTGTGGAAGAAACCGCCCCGGTGGACTTCGGCATACGCCACCGACCGCGCCGTGTCGATGCCCTTGGCAAGGTAGCGGTAGGAGTAGAGGTAGGCCCTTTTCGCCTTCGACGGGCGGAGGCAGGTGTAGGCGAAGCGGTTGATGAGCGTCGGGCGTTTGAACCTCTTGACCACCCACTCTTCATCACCGTGCCTGACGAGATAGACGACGTTGCGCTGGTCGCAGAACGTTCGCACGGCTTCCGCCCGCCCTTGCACGATGGCGGTCACGAAGTCCTTGCTGCCGGCATGGTCGCTGTCGATGACTATCTTTGTCCTCATTGTCGCGTGGGTCTCTTCTCCCTGTGCAAATTTAGCGATGGCGGTGACAATATGAAAGCCCCCGCCAGCACTTTCTCCCCTTGTTGTCTCGACGGCCTGCCGCCGGGCTGGCCGTGGCATACGGTGTTTCCGCCATTACCATGCAATGATTTTGGCGTTACCATACGATGTTTCTGCCATTACCATACGATGATTTTGTACCTTGCATACTATGCTGTTGGCGTTTGCGTGCCATGCAAAGCTGCCGTGGTGCTTGGCAGGCATTGTCATGTTTTCATTATATTTGCACGTCAAACGGATTGAAAGACAGAAATGAAGATAGCTTTGATAGGTTACGGCAAGATGGGCCGTGAGATAGAGCGCGTGGCGTTGTCGCGCGGGCATGACGTGGTGAGCATAATCGACCGTGACAACCGTGAGGACTTTGATTCCCCCGCATTCTTGTCGGCGGACGTGGCGATAGAGTTCACCGCCCCCGATGCCGCTTTCGGCAATGTCAAGGAGGCTTTCGCCCGTGGTGTCAAGGTCGTTTCAGGCACGACGGGGTGGATTGACAAGCATGGCAAGGAGATTGACGAACTGTGCACCAACGGGGCAACCCTGTTGTGGGCGTCCAATTTCAGCATTGGCGTGGCCGTTTTCGCGGCGGTCAACAAGTATCTGGCAACGCTCATGAACCGCTTTGCCAACTACGATGTCTCGATGACCGAGGTGCATCACGTCCACAAACTCGACGCGCCGAGCGGCACGGCAATCACGCTCGCCGACCAGATCGTCGAGCGTCTCGACCGCAAGCACGGCTGGGTCAAGGGTGAGACCGGCGATGCCGCGAGCATCGGCATCCGCTCCATCCGCGAGGGGGAAGTGCCGGGAGTGCACTCTATATGCTATGAGAGCGAGGCCGACAAGCTGACCATCACCCATGAGGCTAAGAACCGCAGCGGCTTTGCGCTCGGTGCAGTGCTGGCCGCCGAGTATGCCTGCGGGCACAAAGGCCGTTTGTCGCTGGAAGAAATGTTCGGTTTCTAAAAATCAATATCCCTATATTTATGGATTCACACAAGACACAGACCGAGTTGTCCGACGTTGCCCCACGGCGGACGTTTGGCCAACGCATAGCCGGCGCGTCACGCCGGCAGTGGATAGTCATGGGCATCGTGATGCTCCTCTACGTTGCCTTCATCATTTGGATAAGGAGCTGGCTGGGCACCATCGTGATACCATTCATCTTTGATGCCTACATAACGAAGTATGTCCCCTGGACATGGTGGAAAAGGTTGAAGAACAAGACTGCCCGCACCGTGATGAGCTGGGTCGATGCCATAGTGTTTGCGCTCGTGGCAGTCTATCTCGTCAACATCTACATTTTCCAGAACTACCAGATACCGACCTCGTCATTGGAGAAGAGCCTGCTCGTCGGCGACTTCCTCCTCGTGAGCAAGATGAGCTACGGCGCACGTGCCCCGATGACCCCCCTGACCATGCCGCTGACGCAGCACACCCTGCCGCTGGTCAACACCAAGAGCTACATCGACTGGCCGCAGTGGGACTACAAGCGTGTCCCCGGCCTCGGGCAGGTGGAACGGGGCGACATCGTGGTGTTCAATTATCCCACGGGTGACACAGTCACGTTGAAGGCGCAGGGGACGGACATCTATGCCGTCGCTTACGCCATAGGCAACGAGCGTTATGCCTCCATCCTGTCACGCCTGGACAGCCTGCCGCGTAAAGAACAGTACAAAGTCTACCGTGGCATCTACGCCTTTGGGCGCGACTACATCACCAAGCATCCTGAGGAGTTTGGCGACATAACAGTCCGCCCCGTTGACCGCAAGGAGAACTATGTCAAGAGGTGCGTGGGGCTTCCCGGGGACACCTTGCAAATCATCGACAGGACTATATATCTAAATGGTGAGGCGCAGGCACAACCCGAGAACGTCCAATTCAACTACTACGTCCGCACTAACGGGATGCCAATCCCCGACGTGCTGTTTGACGAGTTGGGCATAAGCGTGGAAGACCGGGTGAGGGTGAAAGCTCAGGGTTTTGTCTATCTTCTGCCATTGACCGATGCGATGCGTGCCAAGCTCGCCGCCAACAAGCGTTTGGTCAAATCAATGGAGCTTGAGCAAGTCCCCGGGGTGGAGCGCGCATTGTTCCCCCTCAACCTCAACAAGCGGTGGGACAGGGACAACTACGGCCCCATCTGGATTCCGCGCCGTGGGGCGACGGTGCAGCTCACTTGGGATAATCTGCCGTTGTACGAGCGTTGCATCACCGTCTACGAAGGCAACACGCTGGAAGTCCGCGACGACGGCTTCTACATCAACGGTGTGAAGAGCGACAGCTACACATTCAAGATGGACTACTACTGGATGATGGGCGACAACAGGCACAACTCGGCCGACTCGCGCTACTGGGGTTTCGTGCCAGAAGACCACATCGTCGGCAAGCCGCTCTTCATCTGGCTGTCGCTGGACAAGGACAAAGGATGGTTCGAGGGCAAGATCCGTTGGGACCGCCTCTTCAAGTGGGTGGACGGCATCTGATTGCCGACAGCCTGAAACCCTGATGCCGAGATGAAGTTCTGGAAAGCATTCCTCCTGTTCGTAGCCGTGGCGGCGGTGGCGTGGTTCGCCGTCTGCCGCCCTTACTCCATACCCATGGGCGGGATGGAGCCGTCGCTCTACCGTGGTGACAAGGTGCTGGTGGTCAAGAGGTGGTGCGACCGCGCCCTGCACCGGGGTGACATGGTCGTCTACCCCGTGCCGCAGGATGTGCAGGACGGCTCGGCGGGGGCTTTCGCAGGGCAATGCGTCGCCCGTGTCGTGGGGATGCCTGGCGACACCATCGTGCTCGACAGTGCGTCACGCCCGGTGGAAATAGGCGGGAGGCCGTCGGCTTATGCCAGGGAACTCTACCGCTACGACAACAGCTACGACAGCCGCGTGGCGGAACTTCTGAGGAAATATGATTTCGGGATGAGCGAACTGCTCGGCTACTCGGGGGACGATTTCGTCCGTGCCCTCACGGTGGATGAATGCGAATTCTTGCAAAGGGCCAATCCCGACGGTCTCGCCCTGCGTCCCCTCGCACCCGGTGGCGGCGAAGGGGCAACCGCGCTCGTCATTCCCAAGAAAGGCCGCCGCGTCGATGTCACACCCGGCAACATGGCACTGCTGTGCCAGGCGTTGCGGCGCTACGAGGGTTGCGATGCCGACACCGTGGGCGGCAAGCTCGTGGTCGGCGGGCAGGCGGTCGCGGCACTCGTCTTCGGGCGCGACTACTACTGGCTGCAGTCCGAGAACGTCGCCGACCTCAACGACTCGCGACGCTGCGGCATCATGCCCCGCTCGGCGTTTGACGGACGGCTGATCATGACGCTCTTCTCGTGGTCGCCGTCAGTCGGGGTGAGGTGGAACAGACTATTCCGTCACGTGCAATGAACGACACCGCCCTGCTCCCCTCATGCTACCTGCCGCCGGTCGGCTACCTGTGGGTGATGCGCCACTACCGCCGCGTCATCGTGGATGTCCATGAGCACTATGTCAAGCAGACCTACCGCACCCGCTGCCGCGTGGCATCGCCCAACGGGGTGGTTGACCTGACCGTCCCGGTCGAGGGCAACGCCTCGTCGCTCCCTATGGCCGACGTGATGCTGTCGGAACATGGCGACTGGAGACGCGTGCATCTGGCGGCATTCGACTCCTACTACCGCCACACGCCCTACTATGATTACTACCGCGACGACCTGCTCCCGTTCTACCGTCCCGCGCGGCAGCGGCTCGTTGACTACAATGCCGCGTTGCTCGCCACCGTGTGCGACTTGATGGGCATCGAGTGCCGCGTCGAGGCGAGCACCGCCTATGTCCCTGCCGCGTCGTGCACGGCGATTGACGACTTCAGGGGCTGCATGACGCCCAAGGCGGATGCGCGGCGGTCATTCGGCGGCTTCGAGCCGCGCCCCTACTACCAGGTCTTTGCCGGCAGGCTGGGCTTCATCCCCGACCTCAGTTGTGTTGACCTGCTGTTCAACATGGGACCCGAGGCGGTGTTGTGGCTTTGACGCGCTGCCGCCCAGTGTTTTAATGAGAAACAAACCGTTCCCCGTGCCGCGCGCGGCGTGTCCTGCCGGGTATGCGCCGTTATCCGCGCCGTCATGCTGACCCTTGCGGCGCACAGCCTTGCTCACGAAATCAATGACGATAGAAGCAAAGTTCACCTGCTCGCCGAGAAAAGTTCCTTTGCTCGGTGCATAAAGTTCATTCAAAAGTTTTGTTTATATAAACAGAACTTTTGTTTTAATATTCAAAACTTCTGAATATATAAACAGAAGTTTTGTTTTTACTTTACTCGCCGAGCAAAGGAACTTTTCTCGGCGTGACAACGGACTTTGCTCGGTGCTTCACCGGCCTTATGCCCTGTCGTGGCGAGGCGGGGGTTGCGGGCGGATTGCCGCGCATCGATTATCTTTGCCCGAAAATCTGTTGGAAATGTGTGGATTGCCTTTAGGTATGCGTGTCCGCCAGGTGGGCGAGGGGCGGCGGCGTTGGTTGCCGTTGTTGCTGATGGCGGACGAGCAGGAGTCGATGGTCGCCCGCTATCTCGACCGTGGTGAGATGTTTGTGATGGAGGATTGCTGCGGTGAGGCCGCCGTCGTCGCCGTTGTCACGATGGAGGGTGAGGGGGTGTGCGAGCTGAAGAACCTTGCCGTCGCCCCGCACTTGCGCCGTCGCGGTCTGGGGCGTGCGATGGTCGAGTGGCTTTGTGGGCATTATGCCGCCTGTTGCTCGCGGATGTTGGTCGGCACGGGTGATGTGCCGGGGACGACGGGGTTCTATGAGGCGTGCGGTTTCGTCTATTCGCACAGGGTTGAGGGCTTCTTCACAAAAAACTATGACCATGCCATCGTTGAGGAAGGTCGCCTCCTTGATGACATGGTCTGTTATTGCCGCGACTTGCGCGGTTGAGTGCCTGGGCGGGCGGGTCAGAAGTTGAACTGGCCGTCGTCCGTCTCGGGTTCGTCCACGGTGCTTTGTTCCGTCTCGTTGTCCTCGTCCTCGGGCTTGCGCAGTTTCAACCAGTCGCTGTCGATGTGGTAGATGATGCGCGCGCATTTGTAGGCCCAGTCGAGCGTGTATATGGTCTCGCCTTGGTAGCGTCCCGACTGCGTGCGCGAGACGACGAGTGCCGCGTCGACGACGCTGTCCCTGACGAGGCAGAGGGGCAGGAGCAGGCAGAGACGGTCTTTGGCGGCGTAGTAGACGGGGACGGCCGTCTTGTAGTTCCACTTTATGCGGCGCAGCGACAGGGCAAGGGCATCCTCGAGCCGGCCTGCCATGTTGCGGTAGCACTCCATGTCGTCGCGGATGGCGTTGCGCAGCCTTTCGAAGTATTCCTCGCGTTCCTCCTGGCTCATGTCCGTGGTGTCCTGGACGTCGAAGTCGGTGGGTGCGTTCTTTTGGATGAATTCCTGCGGGAAGCGGTTGATACGCTCGACGATGATGTGCTCGATGTCAAGCACGGGTTTCCCCGCCCTGAGGTCGTAGACCATGTCGTTGACGGTGTTGAAGTAGTGTGCCGCTCCCGGGAGCTTTGCGAATTTGCTGACGAGGGTCTTGCCGGCGCGGTTTTCGCCCTCGATGCAGTAGTCGACGAGATACCACTTCTGGCGGATGTCCTCGCGCCTGTTCTTGCGGAACAGTGCGTAGATGGGCAGGTAGCGTCTGTCCACGAGCCCGGTGTTGAAGACTGCATACTCGTCGTCGTCCGACACGAACACCTTGTTGCCCTCACGCTGGAGCTTGTAGAAGGTGTATTTAATGTAGTTGGACAGTATGGGATGAGGCTCTTCGCTGCCCTCGGGGAAGTCCCACTCCTCTTCCAACGCTATGCTGCGCAGTGACTCGAGCATGGATGGGTAGTGCCCCATGAATGCCCAGCCCGTAAGCGCGTTGGCCGGCGTCAGTTTCCTCCCGGGCGTAAAGTTAAGCCCAGGGACGTTCCTGTCCGAGATCAAGCGCACGTAATATACGGGCAAAGCCTTTGTCTCATCCTTGTAAGTCTCAAAAATGTCGAAGTCCTCGATGAATTCCCTCAGCTTGTTGAAGCCATAGACGTGGAAGTCTATGCCGTTGCTGATCAGTTCTTTTCCATAATTGGCCAGGTTGACCCAGCCGGTACTTCCTCCTGCTTCTGTCTTTGGCATCGCTCTCAGGATGTCCCGCAGTGAGTTGCTCAGTTCCAAGTCTTGCATATATAAAACGTATATATTATAAGATGTATAAGATATTGTTTGATAAAAGAAAGCCCAAAATTATGTTTTTTGTGCATAAAATGCAAACGATATGGACATAACCGTCCGTTGCCACGACCAGAGTTCGCTTTGTGACGGCAAGGGGCGTCGTTTGCCATCCGCCGCCACGGGCGGTCGTGCCTGCCGGCCGGCTTGATGCCTCCTGTCCGGTGCGGGATGGAAAACAAACCAGCCCCACGCCTTTCATGGCATGGGGCTGGGTGCTGGCTTGCTGCGGCGGTGTCATCCGTCCCGCTTGGCGGAGAGACAGGGATTCGAACCCTGGGAACAG
>CALNGU010000089.1 GCA_939800445.1 uncultured Bacteroidaceae bacterium
ATAAACAGAAGTTTTGAATATATAAACAAAACTTTTGAATATACTTTTCCCTAAGCCTCATGTGACTTTTCCCTCATGGCAACGGCTCTTTTCCCCCGTCCCGGGCGGTTTTTCCTCTTGCCTTCAAGGCGGCGCGGCACGTCCCCACCATCCCGGCGCGAGGTGCGGAGGGGTGGAAGATTAGTGTTAAAAATGTAGATAATTGTCCCACACGGCGTGACATTCAGGAGAAAAATTCGTTATATTTGTGCGGTTTATGAAAAACAGGGCGGCCACGGGCATTTTCCACCCGCCGCCATCACTCCACTGGCGCGTGCCGCCGGCGGTCACAACGAGGACAAACGAATTAATCAACCATAGGGCATCCGTCCCGCGTGCGGCGCGGCGGACGCGGCAAGAAAGGATACTGATGTTTTTAAAAAATCTAAGGACTCTCGCCATCGCGCTTGCGGCGGCCGTGGCAACACAGGCGGCGGCGCAGGACAAGCTGGCAAACCAAGCACCAATCGACAAGACACTCAAGAGCATCGAGGCTCTCAAGCTCCAGGCCAACATCGCGTCGGAGGAATTGGAGTACCCCGCCATCGACATCTACGCGTCGTGGAACACCAAGGACACCTACAGCTACCCGGGCATGACGGTGCCCGACAGCTATGACATAGACCTCACCGGCTTTTGTATGCCGACCGACAGCCGCCGCATCACGTCCAACTTCGGCTACCGCTGGGGGCGTGCGCACAAGGGGCTGGACGTCAAGGTCTACATAGGCGACACCATCCGTGCGGCATTCGACGGCAAGGTGCGCATCGTCAAGTACGAGGCGCGGGGCTATGGCAAATACGTCCTCATACGCCACCCCAACGGCCTCGAGACCGTCTACGGCCACCTGTCCAAGCAGCTGGTCAAACCCGACCAGATAGTGCGTGCCGGCGAGCCTATCGGCCTTGGCGGCAACACGGGACGCTCGACGGGGTCGCACCTGCACTTCGAGACACGCTTCTGCGGGATAGCCATAAATCCCAAGTTCATGTTTGACTTCGAGCGGCAGGACATAGTGTGCGACACCTACCATTTCAAGAAGAGCAAGTCGGCGTCGGCCGCCGCGGGCGGTGTCGTCTACCAGAAGGTGCGCAAGGGTGATTCGCTGTCACGCATAGCGGCAAGGACAGGCACGACGGTGGACAAGCTCTGCCGCCTCAACGGCATAACCCGCAAGACAGTCCTCCGACCCGGGCAGGTGCTGCGCTGCTCGTGACGCGGGCCGCGCCGTGCATCGCCGGGGATGACAGGCAATGGGATGCGCCACGGCGTGTGGCGCATTTTTTCATGCTTATTAATGCCGAATTATTAACTTTGCAACGTGAAACAACAAACGAGGGACGATGAGCGAGACCGAAAAGCAATTCCGTGAAGTCACTGCCGAGTGCAGGGCCATGTTTGAGAAGAAGCTGAACGACTATGGTGCCGCGTGGCGGCTGATGCGTCCCGAGTCGCTGACCGACCAAATCTACATAAAAGCCAACCGCGCACGCAATCTCCAGCTCACGGGCGAGGCCCAGGTGGACGAGGATGCGAGGTCGTGCTTCGAGGGCATAGTGAATTATGGCTTGATTGCGCTCATCCAGCTCGACAGGGGCTATGCCGACACGGTGGACATGAGTGCCGGCGAGGCTATCGCCGCCTATGACAGGCATCTCGACGAGACTTTGCGCCTGATGCTTGCCAAGAACCACGACTACGGTGAGGCGTGGCGGCGCATGAGAGTGTCCAGCTACACCGACCTCATCCTGATGAAAATCAACCGCACCAAGCAAATCGAGGACCATGGCGGCAAGACCGAGGTGTCCGAGGGGGTGGCTGCCAACTACATGGACATGATCAACTACTCTGTCTTCGCCCTTATCAAACTGAGAGATGGTGAGCAATAAGGTCAAGGAGAGGATCGGATTCGTGATTGTCAATGCCTGCCGATTGTTGCTGGCGTTGACATTCGTGTTTTCGGGCTTCGTCAAGGCTGTTGACCCCGAGGGCTCGTTCTTCAAGATAACGGACTACCTCGCGGCATTCGGCATGGCGGACGTGCTGCCCGACTTTGCCGTCAGGATAGTGGCGGTTGCCCTGTCGGCGGTGGAGTTTCTCATCGGTGTCAACATCCTGTTTGCCATCCGCCGGCGGGTAACGACGGTGCTGGCATTCCTTTTCATGCTGGTGATGACACCTTTCACCCTCTACCTCGCCATTGAGAATCCTGTCCCCGACTGCGGGTGCTTCGGCGACGCGCTCGTGCTGACCAACTGGCAGACATTCGGCAAAAACGTGGTGCTGCTCATCGCATCAGTCGTGGTGATGAGCCGTCCCAAGCTGATGTTCAGGGTGATGACGTGGCGGGTGCAGTGGATTGTGATAACCTACTCGGTCGTCTTCATCGTCGCCGTCGCTGTCTATTGCCTGAACAATCTGCCTATCCTGGATTTCCGCCCCTACAAGGTGGGGACGAATATCAAGGAGGCGATGGCATATCCCGACGGTGCGGAGTTGCCGGAGTATGAAACCACCTTCATCCTTGAGAAGGACGGGCAGCGGCGTGAGTTCTCCATCGAGGACTATCCCGACTCGACGTGGCGGTTCGTTGACTCGCGGACGGTCATGGTCAATGAGGGCTATGTGCCGCCCATCACCGATTTCTCCATCACTGATTGCCAGACGGGCGAGGACTTGACTGACGTGGTGTTGGCAGACACCAACTACACGTTCCTCCTCATCATCTACAACATAGCCAAGGCCGACGACACCAACATAGACCGCATCAACGACATCTATGACTACTGCAAGGACAACGGTTACGGCTTCTATTGCCTGACGGCATCGGACGAGGAGATGGTGGCCTACTGGCGCGACTACCTCGGGGCGGACTATCGTTTCTGCTTCACCGACGAGACTACGCTCAAGACGATGATACGTTCCAACCCCGGGCTGATGCTCATCAAGGGCGGGACCATATATGCCAAATGGCACCACAAGCAGTTGCCGACGGAATATGACTTGACAAGCCCCGACTTGTCCAGCCTGCCCGCCGGGCAGATGCAGGGACGTGCGGCGGGGATGGTGGTCGTCTACGTGCTGCTCCTCTACTTGCTGCCGCTCGCGCTGATCATCGGCATAGAGACCATCTGGCTCAAGGCCAACGACATCAAGCATCCGGGAAAGGAATGAACGTGAGAGATGTGATATATAATAGGTATTAATCAACTTAAAGTTAAAAGACATGAGAAAGAACATTGTTGCAGGAAACTGGAAAATGAACAAGACTTTGCAGGAAGGCATCGCCTTCGCAAAGGAGTTGAACGAAGTGTTGGCTAACGAGAAGCCCAATTGCGACGTGATCATCTGCACGCCGTTCATCCACCTCGCTTCCGTTACCCCGCTGGTTGACCCTGCCAAGATAGGCGTGGGGGCTGAAAACTGCGCTGACAAGGAGTCGGGCGCATTCACAGGCGAAGTGTCGGCTGCCATGGTGGCTTCCACTGGCGCGAAATACGTCATACTCGGCCACTCTGAGCGCAGGGCCTACTACCACGAGACAATCGAGACTTTGGCGACCAAGGTGAGACTCGCGCTGGACAATGGCCTCACCCCGATTTTCTGCGTCGGCGAAGTGCTGGAGGAAAGGGAAGCCGGCAAGCAGAACGAGGTCGTGCATGAGCAGCTCGCAGGTTCGCTCTTCGACCTCTCGGCAGAGGACTTCTCGAAGATTGTCATCGCCTACGAGCCCGTCTGGGCCATCGGCACAGGCAAGACAGCCACTGCCGCACAGGCGCAGGAGATGCACGCATTCATCCGCAAGGCCATTGCCGACAAGTACGGTAAGGAAGTGGCCGACAACACCTCAATCCTCTACGGCGGCAGCTGCAAGGCTTCTAATGCCAAGGAACTCTTCGCCAACCCCGACGTTGACGGCGGCCTCATCGGCGGCGCATCGTTGAAGGCGGCAGACTTCAAAGGCATCATCGACGCATTCAATTAACACTTAAACCCACGGCCACGGCGTGAAGGCGGACTTTGCGCCGTGGCTTTTTCAATCCCACAACAATGAAGACTATCCTCATCATCCTGTCAACGCTGCTCGCATCCACCGTGTCGGCGCAAGACATCCTGACCGAACTCGCCAAGGATGCCCCCGGGCAAGGCCATGTGACCGTCACCCAGAGTGCCGAGGTCGCCGCCCTCGTCGGGAGGAAGACCGCCACCACGTCACGCGACGGCAAGACCATCGAGACGGCGGGCTACCGCATCCAGCTCTACGCCGGCAACAACTCGCGCCAGGCCAAGGACGAAGCCTACCGCGTGGCAGCGATTGCCAAGCGCGACTTCCCCGACATGGAGGTCTACACCGTCTTCCAGTCGCCACGATGGCTCTGCCGCTTCGGCGACTTCAAGACCATCGAGGAGGCCGATGCCATGATGAGGCAACTGCAAGCGACCGGCGATTTTGACAACATCACCATCATCCGGTCGAAAATCATCATTAAAATTGAAGAGTAAACACCAATGCAAGAGATAGAAAGACGCGATGGCGGCGACGCGACGATTGACGAGCTGATGAGCCACTACCGCGCCATCCTCGGCCTGCTCGGCGAAGACCCGGCACGCGAAGGGCTGCTCAAGACCCCCGAGAGGGTCGCCAAGGCCATGATGTTCCTGACCAAAGGCTACAGGACAGACCCCAAGGAAATCCTGCGCTCGGCAATGTTCAAGGAGGACTACAACCAGATGGTCATCGTCAAGGACATCGACTTCTTCTCGATGTGCGAGCACCATATGCTCCCCTTCTACGGCAAGGTCCACGTCGCCTACATCCCCAACGGCCACATCACGGGCCTGAGCAAGATTGCCCGCGTCGTCGAGGTCTACGCCCGCCGCCTCCAGGTGCAGGAGAGGCTGACCCTGCAAATCAAGCAGTGCATCCAGGAGACGCTCAACCCCCTCGGTGTCATGGTCGTCATCGAGGCACGCCATATGTGTATGCAGATGCGCGGCGTCGAGCAGCAAAACTCCATCACCACCACCTCCGACTTCACCGGAGCGTTCAACCAGGCCAAGACCCGCGAGGAGTTCATGAACCTCATCAAGAGGTCGTGACCCGCTCCCGCAAACGAGCGAAGCCGTCCGTCACAATCACAGTGGCGGGCGGCTTTTGCTATCATCCATTTGCCGCATATCTGGCGGGCGATGTGCGGGCGCATATCGGGCATCTCCCCTCCTGGGTGCATCCATCCCGGTGGACAGGATGGGGGCAAAATTCGATTACGCCAGGCACAAACTCTCGTCAGGTCAGGCCTAAAGTCCATTCCCTCGGTGCATGAAGTAAAAACAAAAGTTTTGTTTAAATAAACAGAACTTTTGTTTATATAAACAGAAGTTTTGAATATATAAACAAAACTTCTGAATATACTTTGGGTCAGGGGACATCGAGGTTTATGCCTGGGGCAGGCGGGCTTTGGGTCAGGCGCGAGCGGGTTTTGCCCCCAGGGGGATGGGGTTTCCCGCTGGGGGATTGTGCCGGAGGGGTGCGCCTATACCATTATATATATAGGGGGATGCCGCGTCGCGGCGGCGTGCCGTCACTCGTCGCGGGGGGCGCCGTCGATGTGCCTTATGGCGCGGCAGGGGTTGCCCACCGCCAGTGTCGAGGGCGGGATGCTGCGGTTGACGACGCTGCCTGCGCCGATGACGCATCCGTCGCCGATGGTCACGCCGGGGAGGATGGAGACGCCCGCGCCTATCCACACGTTGTCGCCGATGGTGACGGGGAGGGCGTATTCGAGCCCCTTGTTCCTCGTCGTCGCGTCGAGCGGGTGGCCGGCGGTGTAGATGCCTACGTTGGGGGCGATGAAGACGTTGTCGCCGATGGTGACGCGCGCCCCGTCGAGGATGGTGAGGTTGGCGTTGGCGAATGTGCTGCGCCCGATGTGGATGTTGCTGCCGTAGTCGCAGTGGAAGGGGCCGAGGATGGTGCTGCCTTCGCCCAGCGAGCCGAGGAGCTGGTGCAGGATGCGTTGCCGCTCGTCACGGTTGTCGGGTGGGGTGGTGTTGAACTTGAAGAGGAGGCAGTTGGCTTCGTGCATCAGCCTTTGCAGTTCGCTGTCGTGGTTGGGGTCGTAGAGGAGGCCTGCGGCGGCCTTTTCTTTTTCGGTCATGTCTTGTCGGTTTGGTGAAACAACGGCGGGCGGGTCGCCCCGTCCGCCGTTTGCCGCGCCGTCTGCCTGGTCAGGCGTCGACGTTGGCGTATTTTGCATTCTTCTCGATGAACTCGCGGCGCGGCCCTACGTCTTCGCCCATGAGCATGGAGAAGATGTAGTCGGCGTCCGTTGCGTTCTCGATCGTCACTTGCTTGAGGCGGCGCGTCTCGGGGTTCATGGTCGTCTTGCGCAGGTCTTCGGCGTTCATCTCGCCCAGACCTTTGTAACGCTGGATGTCCATACCGGCTGTCGTCCCGCCGTTCTGGGCGACAAACTCGTCTTTTTCCGCGTCGTTGTAGCAGTATTTCTCCACCTTGCCTTTCTTGCAGTAGTAGAGTGGGGGCATGGCGATGTAGAGGTGTCCTTGCTGGATGACCTCGGGCATATAGCGGAAGAACAGTGTCATGATGAGCGTGTCTATGTGCGAGCCGTCCACGTCGGCATCGGTCATGATGATGACTTTGTGGTAGCGGAGCTTTTCAAGGTTTGCCTCGCGCTCGTTCTCTGGGTTCATGCCGAAGCGGATGCCGAGTGCTTTGATTATGTTGTTGACTTCGTCGCTCTCGAATGCCTTGTGCCACATGGCTTTCTCGACGTTGAGGATTTTGCCTCTGAGGGGCAGGATGGCTTGGTACATCCTGTTACGCCCGGATTTTGCTGAACCGCCTGCCGAGTCACCTTCGACGAGGAACAGCTCGCATTCCTCCGGCTTGCGGCTTGAGCAGTCGGCCAGTTTGCCCGGGAGGCCGTCGCTGCCGAATGAGCTCTTCTTCTGCACGGTTTCCCTTGCCTTGCGTGCGGCGATGCGTGCCGTGGCGGCGAGGATTACTTTGTTGACGATCATCTTCGCTTCCTTGGGGTGTTCCTCCAGGTAGTAGGAGAGTGCCTCGCCGACCGCTTGGTCAACGGCTCCCATGACCTCGTTGTTGCCGAGCTTGGTCTTGGTCTGGCCTTCAAACTGCGGTTCGGCAACTTTGATTGATATGACGGCGGTCAACCCTTCCCTGAAGTCCTCGCTGGATATTTCGACTTTCGCCTTCTCGAGGTATTTGTTGTCGTCGGCGTATTTCTTGAGAGTCCTCGTGATGGCGCGGCGGAAGCCTGCCAGGTGCGTGCCTCCCTCGATGGTGTTGATGTTGTTGACGTAGGAATGTATGTTCTCGTTGTACGAGGTGTTGTACATGATGGCCACCTCGATGGGGATGCCTTGTTTCTCCGTGTTGAGGTATATCACGTCGGGGATGAGCGGCTCGCGGTTGGTGTTGATGTAGCGGACAAACTCCTTGAGGCCTTCCTCGGAGTAGAATGTGTCGTGCTTGTAGCTGCCGTCCTCCTCCTTTTCCCGCTTGTCAGTGAGGGAGATTCGCAAGCCCTTGTTGAGGAATGCCAACTCGCGCAGACGGGCTGCGAGGATGTCGTATTTGTAGATGGTTTCCGTGAAGATTGAGTCGTCGGGCGTGAACGTTTGCCTCGTGCCCCGCAGCTCCGTCGTGCCGACTTCCTTGACCGGGTAGAGGGGCTTGCCGCAGGAGTATTCCTGCTGGTAGATTTTGCCTCCCCTGAACACTTCGGTTTTCATGTGTGTCGAGAGCGCGTTGACGCATGACACGCCCACGCCGTGCAGGCCTCCCGAGACTTTGTAGGAGCCTTTGTCGAATTTTCCCCCGGCGTGCAGCACGGTCATGACGACTTCGAGGGCTGACTTCTTCTCCTTTTCGTGCATATCGACTGGGATTCCGCGCCCGTTGTCCTGCACCGTGATGGAATTGTCCTCATTGATGAACACCTCGATATGGGTGCAATAGCCGGCAAGTGCCTCGTCGATGGAGTTGTCCACGACCTCGTAGACGAGGTGGTGCAACCCTTTTTCGCTGATGTCGCCGATGTACATGGCTGGACGTTTGCGCACGGCTTCAAGGCCTTCGAGCACCTGGATGTTGTTCGCGGTGTAGTTGGAAGGTTGTTGTTTGTCTAATTCTTCTGCCATATTCCTTATGATTCTCTTGCTATTCTGACGTATGTCCCCTTTCGGCGGTGATGCCGCCACGTGGGGAACATCATGCAAAGTTACTAATTTTTTGGCAAACGGCGGCAACATCCCGCCCAGTGACTGCCGTGCCGCCGTGCGGACGTGGCGGGGCGGTGGCGTGGGGCGGACGGCATTGTATGCCGCATGGCAAATCATTGTATGCTATGTGGCAAATCATTGTATGCTATGGGCAATTGCATTGTATGCTGTGGGCGGAAACATCGTATGCTTCTGGCATTTTCGCCCCATGCCCTTTGCTTGCCTTGGCGGAGCCTTGCGGCGCGTGCCGGGTGGCGTGGGCAAGACAAAAGGGCGGCTTTCGTTTGGCTATATGGATATAAAATACCTTACTTTGCACGCAAAAACGTTTTGAACCTCATAATTGACATAGGCAACACCGTGGCCAAACTCGCCGTGTTTGACAGTGGCAGGCTCGTCGAGGTGGTCCACACCTGCAATGGCACGCTGGAC
>CALNGU010000090.1 GCA_939800445.1 uncultured Bacteroidaceae bacterium
ACACAAGGATTTTCAGTCCTTTGCTCTACCAACTGAGCTATGGCACCATCGTTTCTGTTTTGCGTTGCAAAGGTAGGACAATAATTTTAACTGGCAAGCACTTTCGGAAGTTTTTTATTAAGATTTTAAGATGGGAAAGAATGGGAGTGAGGAATACATGAAGATAAATTGGTGATATATCGCACGTTACGCAACACAAGCACAATTCAAATCAGAGAAGAGTTTTTTCTTTCCACGAATGAGAGTTAACGCCAAACGCCGCAAACGACCTCTCGAGTTAAGCATTGCATAGCATCATATCAGACATTATGCTATTCATTAACCCTACACCAACCATACATAAATGAACAACATCTGTAAAATGTAAAGACGTTGCGGGACAGGATTGTGAAATTAATGCCTACATTTACAGCCACCAACCAACTAAAACTAATACGCGTATGAGGAAATTGATTTCATTTGCAATCATCGCCGCATCACTGATGCTCACGGCTTGTTCACAGTACAAGTACGAGACCGTCGATGGCGACCCCACCAAGACACGCATCTACACGCTTGACAACGGGCTGAAAGTCTATCTCAGTGTCAACGAAAAGCAACCGCGCATCCAGACATTTATCGCCGTCAACGTGGGCGGAAAGAATGACCCGGCCGAGACCACAGGCCTTGCCCACTACTTCGAACACTTGATGTTCAAGGGGACGGAACAGTTCGGCACAAGCAACTACAAAGCCGAGAAGCCGATGCTCGACGAGATTGAGCGTCTTTTTGAAGTCTACCGCACGACTGACGACAGTTGCCGCCGCGCAGAGCTCTACAGACAGATAGACTCCATCAGCTACGAGGCATCGAAACTGGCCATACCCAACGAATACGATAAGCTGATGTCCATCATCGGCGCGTCAGGGACAAACGCTTTCACCTCGCAAGACATAACAGCATACGTAGAGGACATCCCGTCCAACCAGATAGAGAATTGGGCGAAAATACAGGCCGACCGCTTCCAGCATCCAGTCATCCGCCTCTTCCACACAGAACTTGAGACCATATATGAGGAGAAGAATATGTCGCTGACAAAGGACGACCGGAAAGTGTTGGAGGCACTCGATGCGGCATTGTTCCCCCACCACCCCTACGGCACACAGACCGTGCTCGGCTCACAGGAACATCTGAAAAACCCGTCGATAACGAATGTCAAGAACTATCACCGCACCTACTATGTGCCAAACAACATGGCCATCTGTATGTCGGGCGACTTCAACCCCAACGAAGCGATAAGGGCGATTGACAAATACTTCGGCGACATGAAGCCTAATCCAGAGCTGTCCAAACTGCAATACGAGAAGGAACAGCCCATCACCTCGCCCATCGTCAAGGATGTCTACGGTCTCGAAGCCGAAAACATCACCCTCGCCTGGCGGTTGCCCGCAGCCACAGACAAGTCGAATGACATTGCACAGATGGCCGACTACATCCTCAACAACGGCACGGCAGGGCTCTTCGACCTTGACTTGCTGCAAGGGCAAAGGTTGCTCTCGTGCTACAGCTATGCGAATCTGCAACCCGACTATGGGTCATTCGTCATGAACGGCCGTCCCAAGGATGGGCAGACGCTCGATGAAGTGCGGGAACTCCTGCTTGCCGAGGTCGCCAAGCTGCGCAACGGCGAGTTTGACGACGACCTGATCGAGGCGACAGTCAACAACCTCAAGCTGCAAGAGATGAATCTCATTGAGGACAACTACAGCCGTGCCTATATGCAGGTCAACGCATTCAACAACGGCGAGGACTGGGCTGATGTCGTCGGACGGCTCGACAGGATGGCCAAGATTACCAAAGAGGACATCATGGCATGGGCCAACACCTACCTCGCAGACAACAACTACGTGGCCGTCTACAAACGCATCGGCGAGGACAAGGGCATCCAAAAGATTGCTGCGCCCAAGATAACCCCCATCGAGACCAACCGCAACGCACAGAGCGACTTCCTCGTCGAGATGCAACAGACTCCGATCAGGGGCATCGAGCCAGTGTTCGTCGATTACAAAAAGGATTTGTCACAGCTCAAGGCAAAGGCTGAGACCAACGTCCTCTACAAACACAACGATGTCAACGATCTTGCAACGGTAGTCTTCACCTACGACAAAGGTGCCATAGCCGACCCGGCTCTGCCCTACGCCGCCGGATACCTGGGCTACCTCGGCACAGAGGAGAAGACCGCAGAGGAACTGGCCATGGAGATGTACAAACTGGCCTGCTCCTACAGCATCTCGGTGGAGGCAGAAGAGACCAGCATCAGCATATTCGGACTGGGCGAAAACATCGGCAAAGCGATTGACGTGGTGGAAGACTTCATCCGCAACGCCGTCCCCGACGAGGCAATACTCGCCAACTACAAGGACAACGCAGTCCAGGCACGCAAAAACTCCAAACTCAGCCAAGGGGCTTGCTTCGGCCGATTGCAAAACTATACGATGATTGGCAAGGAGATGATCGACCGCATCACCCTCGACAACGGTGAACTGACCGCCCTGACATCCTCCAGTCTGCTCGGCAAGCTGCGCAGGCTGATGGAGTGCGAGCACGAGATTCTCTACTACGGCCCGGCGGACAAGGACGAACTACTTGCCACCATCGACGCACACCACTACATCGCCGACGAGCCTGCACCGCTCGAAAAAGAATATCTCACCTACCGCCAGCCGGGCGAGAGGAGCAAGGTGTTCCTGACCGACTACGACGCCAACCAGCTCTACTACCTGCAATACTCCAACCGTGGCGAGAAGTTCGACCTGGCAGCCGACCCCGCCATCACGATGTATGACGAGTACTTCGGCGGCGGGATGAACGCCATCGTATTCCAGGAGATGAGGGAAGCACGCGCACTCGCCTATTCGGCATTCGCGCTGCTCACCACACCTGCCGACCTGTCGCAACCCTACACCTACTACGCCTACATCGCCACGCAAAACGACAAGATGCAGCAAGCCATCGAGGCGTTTGACGACATCATCAACAATATGCCCTTGTCGCAACAGGCATTCGACATAGCCAAGCAAGCCATCATCACCCGCCTCAAGACCGAGCGCGTCACAGGCAGCGGCGTGCTGTGGGACTACCGCCAGGCACGCGACCTCGGGCTGGACGAGCCGAGGGACAAGCAGCTCTATGAGAAGTTGCAGGACATGACGCTCGACGACGTGGCAGCGACACAGAGCCGGTGGGTCAAGGACAGGCGTTACGACTACGCCATCCTCGGCAGGACGGACGAGCTCGACACCGACTACCTCAAGACACTGGGCGATGTCGAGGAAGTGACGCTGGAGGAAATCTTCGGCTACTGACCATCCACGGCACAAAAGGCAAAGGCACGCAGGCATCTCCCGCGTGCCTTTTTTTCATCCCAGCGCACCCAAGGCGCAAAGACAAAGGATGTCTTCCACGAAGTCATCCCTTGTTAGTGACAATAACAAAGTTTGTTATAGGCAATAACAAGGCTTGTTATAACCACTAACAAAGGACGACTTTCCCCATTTGCGCGTATATTATGAGCAGGAAAGCTCAATCCGCCCTCCCGTTGCCATGGATGACGGCAGTGAGCAGGGCTGTCAACGTTTTCATCGAGCCGGCATCTTCACCGAAATCAAGCGTGATGACCGGGGAGGAAAGGTCGTCGATGGTCACATTAACCTTATATGCAGGGCGAATGCCTGACGTTGGTTTGCGGCGCTTTGCTCCCACGTCTGCGACATCACGGGCGGCATACCGCTCAACAGAATAGCTCAACACGGCCTCCATCGGCAGATCACGTCCCATGATGTACAGGCGGCGTGCCGCGCCGAATGCCGCCACACAGTCACGCCAACTGCTGGCGAAGATCACATTGTCAGGTTTGCCATAAAGGGCTGTCAGCCGTGCAAGCTGGGCTCGGGACTGTCCTTCATCATATCCGGCGAGATGCATCTGCCGCTCGCGTTCACGGTTGGTTGCCGTCTTTCGCCGCCGCCCGGCAATCATGGACAACAGGCTGCGGATTGCTATGGCTGCGACAGTGGCAACGATGATGCCCGTTACGTAGTGCCCATTGATGGAGAATGCAACGCTTATGCCGACAGCGAGCAACAGGGCTATCGCGTCACGGATGCGGCTCTTGCGTTCTTGTCTGTCCATTGCTTCACTTCTTACTATTTATTATACAGGCAGCATCATCACACCAACGTCCGCATTTCATCGGGGGAATAGGAGGTCATGATGCGCCATTCCTGCGGGTAGAGGTTGTTGACACGGCTGCCTATCCGTTTGACAAAGCCAAGCGGAACTGACTTGTAGGTGACAAGCTGGCATCCCCTGCCCTCGCCCTCCAACTGCAATGCACCACGCCTGAGGTAGGTGACTGCCTCGTCATGCGACAACTCGACCATTGTGAATGCACTACGATTGCAATAAGCACTCATCGCCAGGGGATGAAGTGGGATGATGTCACGCCCTTTGACCGCCGCGACAGCCGTCCCCGCCTTGACCACGCGGAGCTGGCTTGCAAGCATGGCAATCGCATCCCGCCACTGTTTAGGCTTGATGGAGTATGCCCCATTGTCCAAGCCGAAGTCAAACGACGCGTTGCCTGCCACGAAATCCTTGACGGCTTGCGGCACAACGACGTTCTGCCTCTTGTCCTTAGTGTGACGCAGCTGGGCTGTGCAGTCATCATCATAGTCCTTGCGGACGACTGCCATGAACAGTCCTTCGCCACGCGTCTTATGCGGCAGGAAACGATATACTGGCACGTCCGACCCGTCAAGCGCACCCGTCACCCCCCACTCCGCCTCTGTCTGGACAGCGAGCGGGATGGCACCGAGGGTGTCGATGAGCCAGTGGACGTTCTTCTCGTTTTCTTCCAAATTGTATGTGCAGGTGCTGTAGACCAACAGGCCGCCGGGGCGCAACGCCTGCCAGGCATCCGACAGGATTGTCCTCTGACGCTGTGCGCATGATGCCACGTTGGAGGGCGACCATTCGGCGATTGCCCCGGCATCTTTCCTGAACATTCCCTCGCCGGAACACGGCGCATCGACAAGGATGAAGTCAAAGCATCCGCCCAGCTGCGCAAAATCCGCCGTGGCACTGTTTGTGACCATGACTGACGGATTGCCCCACTTGGTCAGGTTTTCGACCAATGCCGGCACACGGTTGCGCACCACCTCGTTGGCGACAAGCAACGACCCGACAGGCAGCGAAAATGAGAGCAACGTGGACTTGCCTCCCGGGGCGGCACATAAATCCAACGCCAGCACCGGCGCATCAACGTGATTGCGCACCACTTGGTCAAGGAACATCGACGAGGCCTCCTGCACATAATAAGCCCCGGCATGAAACAGCGGATCAAAAGTGTAGGTCAGCCGCCCGTCAAGGTAACGCCCCGACAGACACCACGGTACTGTCTCACCACCGTCCCACGCGGTCTTGGAGCGATTGAGCCGTATGCTGGCAGGCTGTTCGCCGCCGATGGCATCCAGCAACAGTGAAGCTTCCTCACCCAGAATCCCCTGCATCGAGAGGATGAAATCAGATGGCAATGTCGGCATGACGCATATACAATTATTGGTTAATGCTCGCCGCCATGGCATCGGCACAACGCTCACCGTCGATGGCCGCCGAGACTATGCCGCCGGCATACCCCGCCCCCTCACCACAGGGGAACAGCCCTGCAACCGAGACGTGCTGCAATGTCACCGGGTCGCGGACTATGCGGACGGGCGATGAAGTCCTCGTCTCGACACCTATGACCGTGGCATGATTGGTCAGGAAGCCCTTGGCGGATTTTGAGAAATGCACGAAGCCCTTGCGCAGCCTCTTTGACACGAATTCCGGCAACCAGAAATGCAAGGGCGACGCCACCAGCCCCGGGGTATAGGAACTCTCGGGCAGCGAATCACCCAACTTGCCGTTGACGAAATCAGCCATCCTCTGCGCCGGGGCGGTCTGCCGCATCCCGCCTTGCTGCCAGGCGTTGCGCTCAAGCTGCTCCTGGAAACGCATCATGCACAACGCATCGGCATCCGTCCCCGCACCGACATCACTGGGACGCACCTCGACGACCACGCCTGAATTGGCCCAACGCGAACCACGGTTGGAAGGCGACATCCCGTTGACCACAACCTGCTCAGGCCCGCTCGCCGCAGGAACGACGAAACCTCCCGGGCACATACAGAAGCTGTAGACACCCCGTCCGTCAATCTGCGCGACCATGCTGTACTCGGCAGGCGGCAAATACTGCCCGCGCCCTTGGCTGCTGTGGTATTGCAAGCAGTCAATCTGATGCTGCGGATGTTCCAACCTCACCCCGACAGCCAATGCTTTCGCCTCGATGCCGATGCCGTTGTCATTGAGCCAGCGGTAGACATCACGAGCCGAGTGCCCCGTGGCAAGGATTACGTCGCCCATGAACGTCCGCCCATCAGCCGTCTCCACCCCTACGGCACGGCCGTCCTTGACAATCAGCGCGGTCATCCGCGTCTGGAAATGGAACTCGCCGCCGCAACCAGTGATTGTCGCACGGATGTTCTCTATGACCCGTGGCAGTTTGTCTGTGCCGATGTGCGGATGGGCATCGACCAGGATGGCCGTGTCCGCGCCGTGCTGGCAGAGGACGTTCAGGACTTTATCGACATTGCCCCGCTTCTTGCTGCGGGTGTAGAGCTTGCCGTCGGAGAAAGCCCCCGCCCCTCCCTCGCCGAAGCTGTAGTTGGACTCGGGATCGACTTCCTGTGTGCGGGTGATGAGTGCTATGTCGCGCTTCCTTTCCCTGACGGTCTTGCCTCGTTCCAGGATGACGGGACGGATGCCATGCTCTATCAGCCTGAGCGCGGCAAACAGCCCCGCAGGCCCTGCACCCACCACGATGGCCTGCCGCTTGCCGTCCACCGGGCGGTAGTCGGTAGGACGGAATGCGTCATCGGGCATCTCGTCCACGAAGAGCCTCACGCCCAGGTTGACCATGACACGTCTCTGCCGCGCATCGATGCTGCGCCGCGTGACCCTGATGCGCAGGCGGTTGCGGTCAAGCCCTTTCTCCTGCACGATGTTATCTATCAATTTCGCCTCGTCATACGCCACGTCGGGGTAGACGCGCAGTTGGATGTCTTCTGTCATATCATATATCTTATTAGCCGAACAGCAGCCTGAACGCATCCTCCACCTTGCGCACCGGCTCGATGCCGATGGTCAGGCGCGAGCGGTCAAGCCCTGCCGCGTTGTTAGCCGGGATTATTATCCGTGTGAAGCCCAGTTTCTGAGCCTCCTGTATGCGCTGCTCGATGCGGTTGACGGGACGTATCTCGCCCGACAGCCCCACCTCGCCGGCGAGGGCGACCCCCCGCTCAATCTCGACATCCATATTGGACGACAGGATGGACGAGATGACCGACAGGTCCATCGCCGGGTCGCTGACCTTGAGCCCGCCGGCGATGTTGAGGAACACGTCCTTTTGCGCCAGCTTGAAGCCCGCCCGCTTCTCCAGCACGGCGAGCAGCATATTCATCCTCCTGAGGTCAAAGCCCGTGGCCGACCTCTGCGGAGTGCCGTAGACCGCGCTGCTGACCAACGCCTGCGTCTCGACCAGGAACGGCCGCGCCCCCTCCATCGTCGCCGCCACCGAGATGCCGCTCGACGGCGGCACGTCGTCTGACAGCAGCAGGCGCGAGGGGTTGTCCACGCACTGCAACCCGTCCTGCTTCATCTCATATATGCCTATCTCGAATGTGCTGCCGAAGCGGTTTTTCACACTCCTGAGGATGCGGTAGAAGTAGTGCTGGTCGCCCTCAAACTGCAACACCGTGTCAACGATGTGCTCCAGCACCTTGGGGCCGGCGATGTTGCCGTCCTTGTTGATGTGGCCGATGATGATGAACGGGATGTCGGTCTCCTTGGCAAACTTCAGTATGCGCGTGGCGCACTCCCTGACCTGCGACACCGTGCCGGGCGACGACTCGATGCCCTCGGCCATGATAGTCTGGATGGAGTCGATGACCACCAGCACGGGCGACACGGCACGCGCCTGGTCGAGGATGTTCTCCAGCGAGGTCTCGCACAACACGAGGCAGTCGCCGCCGTCCGCGCCGAGGCGGTTGGCACGCATCTTGATTTGCGACGCGCTCTCCTCCGCCGAGACGTACAGCACCGTGCCGCCGCGCATCCTCAACGCCGTCTGCAACACGAGGGTTGACTTGCCTATGCCCGGCTCGCCGCCTATAAGCACCAGCGAACCGCGCACCAGCCCGCCGCCCAGCACGCGGTCAAACTCGGTGTCGTGCATCGCGATGCGCCCCTGCTCGTCATAACCTATCTCACCCAGCCGCCTCGGCACCTGCCGCTCGCCCCCCGTCACCGCGCGCGACGGCGACTGGCGCACGACGGTCTCCTCGGTGAAAGTGTTCCACTCGCCGCAACTCGGGCAACGCCCGTTCCACCGCGCCGACTCGTAGCCGCAGTTGGAACATACGTAAACTGTCTTAGCCTTTGCCATAACTCCCGCAAAGATAGTGCAAACGCCATGCGCCGCCAAGGCATCGGGACGGAATGGACGGGCACACCAACGGACAGCATCAGGGGACAAACCACACGGTTCGCCGAGAAAAGTTCCATCACGCGCCGAGAAAAGTTCACTGTCTCGGCGAGTAAAGTAAAAACAAAACTTTTGTTTTAATATTCAAAAGTTTTGTTTATATATTCAA
>CALNGU010000091.1 GCA_939800445.1 uncultured Bacteroidaceae bacterium
CCCCGCCTTTGATTATACATTTGCCATACGCCCTGCCGGGTCAATGGCCGCAGTCGCAACCGTGATGGTGGTCGGACGAGCAGCATCCGTCGCTGCATCCGCCGTCGCCGCAGTGACCGCAGCCGCAGCTGCCGCCGGTCATCTGGTTGAGATAGTCGTTGAGTTCCTTGTCCGTCGCCTCGTGGGAGACCAGCACCTTGCCCTCAAACGTGAGGTCGAGGCCGGCGTATGGGTGGTTCATGTCGAGGACAAGCACGTCATGGCGGATTTCATCGACCGTGGCGTTGTAGATGTTGCCCGCCTCGTCGCGCAGGGGGACGACCTGTCCGAGCTCGACACCGAGCTTGCCGTCCATCTCAAACTGCTCGCGGGGCAACTCTACGACGAGCTGGTCGTCGTAGTCGCCGAATGCCTTGTCCTTGGCTATGGTGAAGGCGAATGTCTCGCCCTCGGCCAGCCCGGCGAGTGCCTGCTCCAGCGCGTCGAGGGTGTAGCCCAGCCCTGAGACGAAGCGGTAGGGGCGCGCCTCGTCGGCGACTTCCTGCAATGTCTTCTCGCCATTGTCGTCAACATACATCTTGTAGGCGACCGAGATGTACTTATGTGATTTGTTTTCCATCGTTTGTCGTTGTTTTTAGTTGTTAGTGTTTCGATGTTTCGGGTGCAAAATTAGCAAAATGGGGCAAAGTGGCGGCGTGGGGTGCGGCGTTTGTCACTTGTCGGTCATTATGTCGAGGACTATCTTGTCCGTCTCGTTCATGCCGACCGCGCCTATCTTGGTGAGGTTCTTGATGGTCTTGTCCACGTCATCGTCGATGATGCCCTCGACCGATGTCACGCACTCGTCCTCCATGGCGAGGAGTGCCGAGAGCATGGCGGTTGACACGCCTGTCGAGAGCTTGAGCGAACAGCTCGGCTTGGCTCCGTCGCATATCATGCCGGTGATGTTGGCTATCATGTTCTTGACGGCGTAGGCGACATTCTGGTATCCGCCTCCCATGAGGTATGTTATGCCGCAGCTCGACCCGGTCGCCGCCACGACGCAGCCGCACAGGGCTGACAACCTGCCGAGGCTCTGCTTGATGTAGATGGCTGTCAGGTGGCTGAGCACGAGGGCACGGGTCAGTTGCTCCTCTGACTTGCCTGTCTCGCGGGCATAGACGACAACAGGGACGGTGGCGGCTATGCCCTGGTTGCCGCTGCCCGAGTTGCTCATGACGGGCACCATCGCCCCACCCATCCTGGCATCGCAGGCCGCCGAGGTATAGGAAAGGACTTTGGAGTAGACGCTGTTGCCCATCAGGTAGTTTTTCTTGTCGCTGATGAGCAGTTTGCCGAATCTGTGGCCGTAGTTGCCCGTGAGCCCTTCCTCCGATGCCTTCATGTTGAGGCGGGCGGCCTCCATTATGAAGGCTATGTCATCGAGGGCTGCCGTGGTGGCAAACTCATAGACCTTGCCAAGCGTCAGGCACAGCCCGTCCTGGCAATTCGAGCCTGATGCCGCGCTGTGCTTGTCGATGAACACTTGGTCGCCTGCCGCGACATAGACGAAGTTGGTGTGGTCGCCGGAGATTATCGCCACGGCGCGTTTGCCACCGGCCTCGCAGACGGCTTCGGCATAGAGTTTGTCACAACTGCCCTGCTTGAGCTTGATTGTGATGCGGTGCTCGGCAATCATCTGCTTGCCCCGCTCGATGTCGGCAGGGGTGGAGTCTTTGATGGCTTCCAGCCCATATTCTGATTTGCCGCAGATTGCGCCTAGGGCTATTGCTATCGGCAGGCCGATCATCCCTGTGCCAGGTATGCCTACACCCATGGCATTCTTGAGGATGTTGGCACTCAGATAGACTGTTATGCTTTCGGGGAGCGCACCAAGCACCTCAGTGGCTTTGGCCGTGGCAAGCGAGACGGCTATCGGCTCGGTGCATCCCATTGCAGGGAGCACCTCGTGCTTGATCAGGGTGATGATGTCGTTGTAGTCTTGTTTTTCCATGATGTCAGATTAGTTTTTGCAAAGATAGCGCAAGGGGCGTGCAAAACAAGTGGCGGACAAAGATTTGCCGCCGCCAGGCCCCATCCGTGCCTCGATGCGACATAAGCGACGGCGGACGGCTGCCATCAGCCGTCCGCCGCATTGGAGTGCCATATATTATATAATGGTATATCAGAGGAGGTCGCTCGCCAGTTCGCTCAACTCGCTGCGCTCGCCCTTGACAAGATTGATGTGGGCGAAGAGTTTCTGCCCCTTCATCTTGTCAGTCATATATATCAAACCGTTGGAGTAGGCATCCAGGTAAGGCTGGTCGATTTGCTGTATGTCGCCGGTGAAGACCATCTTCGTCCCCTCGCCTGCCCTCGTGACGATGGTCTTGATTTCATTCGGGGTGAGGTTCTGGGACTCGTCGATGATGCAGTAGGTCTCGGAGAAGCTGCGTCCACGGATGAAGGCCAGCGCCTCGATGACCAGTTGCTCGTTCTTCTGCATATCGTCAATCTTCTTCAGTTCCGACGACGAGGGGGAAAATTGGTTCTTGATGACGTTGAGGTTGTCAAAGAGCGGCTGCATATAGGGGGTGACCTTCTCCTTGGCATCGCCTGGCAGGAAGCCTATGTCCTTGTTTGACATCGCCACGATGGGTCGGGCGAGCAGTATCTGCTTGTAGGATGCCGCCTGGTTGAGTGCCGCAGCCAGCGCGAGGAGCGTCTTGCCGGTGCCGGCCTTGCCTGTGAGGGCGACGAGCTTGATGTCCGGGTCGTTGAGCACGTCGAGAGCGAAAGCTTGCTCGGAGTTGCGCGGGGTGATGCCAAAGCACGTCTTCTTGCCCACCTTGCCCACCATCATCGTGAACGGGTTGTAGCGGCAGATGACACTGTTGCGTTCGCTGCGCAGCACGAAGCATTCGTTGGCCGACGGCCGCGTGTCAAACACCTTGTCAACGTCCACGCCGTCGCGCGATGAGTATATCTCGTCAATCACCGCCGGGTCGATGCCCTCGACCGTCCGCGCCTCGCCGCCGAAGATGTCGATGTCCTTGACCTTGTCGTTGTAGTAGTCCTGCGTCTCAAAGCCGAGCGACCGCGCCTTGAGCCTCAGATTGATGTCCTTGGTCACGAGGATGGTCGGCATCCCCGGGTGCGCACTGCTGACGACATCGACAGCCGCGAGGATCTCGTGGTCGGGCTTGCGCACGGGATAGTGCTTGAAGACGATGTTGTCGGCGGCGGCGTTCTGCACGACGAACAGGCGGCCAAGCCCCTCGCCCAAGGGGACACCGACCGAGAAGAGGTTCCTGTCGCTCAGCCGGTCAAGCTCGCGGGCAAACTCGCGGGCGTTGAAGTTGATCTGCTCGTTGCCTTTCTTGAATTTGTCAAGCTCCTCAAAGACGACTATCGGCAGATAGATGTCGTTCTCCTGGAAGTTCTTCAGACAATTGCTGTCATGAAGGATGACGTTGGTGTCCAAAACGAAATTTTTCTTTGTTCCCATAATATCTAGCCTTTAAAGTTACACATCAGGTCGATGACCTGCTCAAATGTAGGAAAATGCGCCGACTTCCCCGCATGATTTAAAAATGTTTTGCACACAGGGTGGCACTTTTGAGCAGTTTTCACCATTCACCCGGCCTCCCCGCCGAAAGGGAGGGACGGGGGCGGGAAAGAGGTCAGTTGTTAGTCGCTATAACAAGGTTTGTTATAGCGACTAACAACTGACCATATTGGCAGGATGGCCGCACGGTCGTGTCCCGGGCGTGGCAACTTTTGGAGCGGTGGGCGGGGATGGTAGCGCAATATGTTGTACATTTGGCATCCGAAAGGTGTTGACATTAACAATTAAACTGATAGATATAAGATGAAAGAGACTGTGACACAGACGCTGAGGGACTCAGCATTCGTGAGATGGACGGCACTGCTGCTGCTTGCCGGTGCCATGTTTTGTTCCTACGTTTTCATGGACATCCTGTCGCCCATCAAGGACTTGATGCAATCGACACGCGGATGGGACTCGACAGCATTCGGGACGATGCAGGGGGCGGAGACGTTCCTCAACGTCTTCGTGTTCTTCCTGATATTCGCTGGCATCATCCTCGACAAGATGGGTGTGCGCTTCACGGCGGTGCTGTCTGGCGCGGTGATGCTCGTGGGGGCGACAATCAACTGGTATGCAGTGACCGAGGCGTTCCAGGGGAGCGGGCTCGAGAGGTGGTTCACCGAGAACCTCAACTACATCCCGGGCTTTGACGAGCTGGGCATATCGCCCTTCTACGAGGGGATGCCCGCGTCGGCCAAGCTGGCTGCAATCGGGTTCATGATCTTCGGCTGCGGCGTCGAGATGGCGGGCATCACGGTGTCGAGGGGCATCGTCAAGTGGTTCAAGGGACGCGAGATGGCGTTGGCGATGGGTTCCGAGATGGCGCTGGCGCGTCTGGGCGTGGCCACTTGCATGATATTCTCGCCCGTCTTCGCCCGCATGGGCGGCGACATCGACGTGTCGCGGTCGGTGGCATTCGGCGTGGTGCTGCTGATGATTGCTTTCATAATGTTTGTCGTCTACTTCTTCATGGACAAGCGGCTTGACGCGCAGACCGGCGAGGCGGAGGAGAAGGATGACCCGTTCAAGGTGAGCGACATCGGGAAAATCCTCACGAGCAGCGGCTTCTGGTTGGTGGCGTTGCTGTGCGTGCTCTACTACTCGGCCATCTTCCCGTTCCAGAAGTATGCGGTCAATATGCTGCAATGCAACCTGACCTTCACCGAAGTTGATCCTGGTTCGTTCTGGGGACAGGGCGGGGTGACTGTCATCCAGTATGTCATCATGCTTGTCGTGGCGGCTGCAGCGTTCATGAGCAACTTCACGAAGAACAAGACGAGGCGTTACGTGCTGCTCGCCGTCGCCGTCGTGGCTCTCGTCGCCTACTGCTACATGGGCTACATGAGGCAGAGCGCAGAGACCATCTTCGCCGCGTTCCCGCTGCTGGCGGTAGGCATAACGCCTATCCTCGGCAACTATGTGGACAACAAGGGCAAGGCTGCGTCGATGCTCATCCTCGGGTCGCTGCTGCTGATTGCCTGCCACCTCACATTCGCATTCGTGCTGCCCGCACTCAAGGGCAACGCGATGGGCGGTGTCGTCGTGGCCTACCTGACCATCCTCGTGCTAGGGGCAAGCTTCTCGCTCGTGCCGGCATCGCTGTGGCCCAGCGTGCCCAAGCTGGTCGATGCCAAGATTATCGGCAGTGCCTACGCCCTGATATTCTGGATTCAGAACATCGGTTTGTGGCTGTTCCCGCTGCTCATCGGGAAGATACTCGACAAGACCAACCCGCAAATCGTCGCCGACCTTGAGAGCGGGGCCATCACGGCACAAGAGGCTGCTGTCTCCTACGACTACACTGCGCCGCTCGTGATGCTGGCTTGCTTCGGCGTGGCGGCGTTGGCGATAGGGTTCATCCTCAAAGTGGTGGACAAGAAGAAAGGCTACGGTCTCGAACTCCCCAACAAAGGCTGATGGACGGCAAGACCAACATACTCGATGTCATCCCCCACCTGGAGGATGACATCACCATGACGACGAGGAATGGCAACACGGTGTTGTCATTCCTCTCTTTTCGCCGCCGGTCGCTGCCTTTGCTGCGCATGCTCAGCAAGCGGACGGAACTGGAACTCGACGCAATCGGCTCGGCCGCCGTCATGCTCATCGACGGCGACAAGGACGTACGCACAATAATAGAGGGACTAAAGGAAACTTTCGCCGACGAAAAGCAGCTGGACGAGAGAACCATAATGTTCCTCACTGAGCTGAAGAGACGTAAAATCATCAAATACCTCGCACAATGACAAATATTCCCACAACAATGAGACTTGACCACATTGCAATGTACGTCAATGACCTGGAGGCGACCAAGACATTCTTCACAAGCTACTTCGGAGCAACCTCCAATGAGATGTACCACAACACTCGGACAGGATTGAAGAGCTATTTCCTTTCATTCGACAACGGGGCACGCCTGGAAATCATGTCACGCCCCGAAGTAGTCGATGAAGGTAAGAAGCCATTCCGTGCAGGCTATATCCACATCGCTTTCAGTGTCGGCGGCAAGCAGCAAGTTGACAGCGTGACAAAACGTCTCCAAGACGATGGCTATGCCGTCATCAGCGGCCCACGCACCACCGGGGACGGTTATTACGAGAGCTGCATCATAGGGCCAGAAGGCAACCTGATAGAGATTACCGAATAGCAATCACCACCAAGCAGTGACAAAATGCGATTAAAATAAGCTCACACCCCTTGCATATTCAATATAATGGTATATCTTTGCACCGCAATCGAAAGGAAGTTTGGGTGAGTGGCTGAAACCACCAGTTTGCTAAACTGACGTACGGAATTTCCCGTACCGGGGGTTCGAATCCCCCAGCTTCCGCGAAGCCCCGCAAGATGTCTTGCGGGGCTTTGTTTTTACCATCAGCACACTCCCTCATGCGCTCCAACATACAGAACAGTCAAAAAGAAAGGCGGTCAAACACGACCGCCTTTACTATTATAATAATGATATAGGTCATTCGAGGTAAGTATATCCATAAAGTCCCGACCGGTAATTGGACAGGAATTCCCTCCCCTCCTCCGGCGAGATGATGCCCTGCTTGACTGAAGTCATCACCCACACCTCGACGTTGCGTGCCATCCGCTTGGGATTGAATTGCACGTAGTCAAGCACGTCGGCGACCGTCTCACCCTCGATGATCTTGTCGATGACGTATTTGTCGCCGCTGACCTTGATATGCACGGCATTGGTGTCGCCGAAGAGGTTGTGCAAGTCACCGAGTATCTCCTGGTAAGCACCGACGAGGAAGACCCCGAAGTAGTAGGGTTCATTCTCCCGCAACTCATGCACCGGGAGATAGTAGGAGAAGTTGCGCGTCGAGATGAAGTTGTCAATCTTGCCGTCAGAGTCACACGTAATGTCCTGCAACGTAGCCGACTTGGTGGGCTGCTCGTTGAGGCGGCTGATGGGCATGATGGGGAATATCTGGTCTATCGCCCAAGCGTCAGGCAACGACTGGAACAGAGAGAAGTTGCAGAAGTATTTGTCGGGCAGAATCTTCGAGATTTTCTTCAATTCATCCGGGGCGTGCTTGATTGCCTCCGCCAAGGTGTAGACCTCGCGTGCTATCGCCCAGAAGAACTTCTCAACCTGGGCACGGGTGCGAAGGTCTATCAGCCCGAGGTTGAACAGCCCCAGTGCGTCCTCCCTGCACTGCAACGCGTCGTGCCATGTCTCGATGAGGCGCGGCTGGTTGATGTTGTTCCACAAGTCATAGAGTTCACGCACTATCTCATGCGCATTGTCGTCGATGGTCTCGTCGTCCCTGCAATCGGGCAGGCTCGTGCTCGCCAAAGCCTCAAACACGAGGACGGAGTGATGTGCAGCGAGCGACCGCCCAGACTCCGTCACCACATTGGGATGCTCAAGCCCGTTCTTGTCGCACGCATCGACGATGAGCGACACGGCATCGTTGGCATACTCCTGTATCGAATAGTTCATGCTGCTCGAGCTCAGCGACGACCTCGTGCCGTCGTAGTCCACGCCCAGTCCGCCGCCGATGTCCACGAACTCGATGTCGTAGCCCATCTTCTTCAACTGCACATAGAATTGCGAAGCCTCCTTCATCGCCGTCTTGATGCGGCGGATATTCGTCACCTGGCTGCCGATGTGGAAGTGTATCAGCTTCAGGCAAGCCTCCATCTCGTTCTCCCTCAGTATGTCGAGTGCCTCAAGCAGTTCCATCGAGTTGAGACCGAATTTGCTGACGTCGCCGCCCGACTCCTCCCACTTGCCGCTGCCTGAGCTGGCGAGCTTGATGCGGATGCCGATGTTGGGCTGCACGTTGAGCCTCTTGGCCACCGAAGCGATGATTTGCAGCTCCCTCATCTTCTCGACCACGATGAAGATGCGGCGGCCCATCTTGTGAGCCAGCAGTGCCAGCTCGATGTAGCTCTCGTCCTTGTAGCCGTTGCAGATGACCATCGCGTCGCCGTCGGTGTTGATCGACAGCACGGCGTGCAGCTCGGGCTTCGACCCCGCCTCGAGCCCGATGTTGTACTTCGCCCCATGGCTCACGATTTCCTCGACCACGGGACGCATCTGGTTGACCTTGATGGGATAGATGATGTAGTTCTTCGCCTTGTAGCCATACTCCTTGGCGGCGCGGTCAAAGCAACTCGAAATCTTCTCAATCCTGTTGTCGAGGATGTCGGGGAAACGCAACAGCACCGGTGCCGACACGTCGCGCACCTGCAGTTCGTCCATCACCTCCTTGAGGTCCACTTTCGGCCCGTCGGCCTTGGGCTGCACGGCCACGTGGCCCTTGTCGTTGATTGAAAAATAGCTCAAGCCCCAACCGTTGATGTTGTACAGTTCGGCCGAATCCTCAATCTTCCATTTTCTCATTACCAAGCTCAAATCATGTTAGTGTCCCGGCTGCCGGCTGCACGGCCAGGACGAGGTTATACCAAAAACGATTGCCTTACGCCCAAGGCACTGATGCCAAAGGCTGTGCAAAAGTAGGAATAAAAACATATACC
>CALNGU010000092.1 GCA_939800445.1 uncultured Bacteroidaceae bacterium
GCAATCATCATCGGCGACAACGTGGGCATCTCGGCCGCCACCATCTCGGCATTCCGCCGCATCGTAATCGGCGACCACACGCTCATCGGGGGCAACGTGCTCATCACCGACTCCGACTGGCACCCGCTCGACCCCGCCATGCGCCGCATCCCCTTCGCCGAGGGGCGTTGCGCAGATGTCGTCATCGGCTCAAATGTCTTCATAGGTACGCGCTCCATCATCCTCAAGGGCGTGACCATAGGCGACAACTCCGTCATTGGCGCGGGCAGCGTCGTCACGCGCGACATCCCCGCCAACGTCATCGCCGCTGGCAACCCCTGCGTGGTGGTCAAGCACCTGTGACCCGCCGGGCGGCGCGTCCGTGCCGGCAGCCCGTGCGCGTCATGGACGATCCCCGTGTGTCGTGGCGGCGCACGTTGTGCATCTCTGCTGCCACGCTTTCGTGTTTCCTTGTAATCTGTCCGTATGGTGTAGAGACGCATGATATGCGTCTCCACGACAGGCAGTATGATGTCGTGGAATGCTCGGGACGTGGTGGAGACGCATATTATGCGTCTCTACGGCAATTACACCGCCTTTCAGGCAATCACATCAGGGGACAAATCCTGTGACAATAGGCATAAACTTCCACCAAGTCAGACATAAAGTTGGTTGTCTCGGCGAGTAAAGTATATTCAAAACTTCTGTTTATATAAACAAAACTTTTGTTTTAATATTCAGAAGTTTTGAATATACTTTACTCGCCGAGGCAACCAACTTTTCTCGGCGTGTGAGTGAACTTTAGGTCTATCGTCACGCATCCCAACCCCTGCCGTCTGCCGCGAGAGCCTGCCGCATTGTCGCCAAAATCGCCGCAAGGCGCGGTTTATAGGGAAGAAAGTGTCATCTTTGCACGACCAATCCGTCAGCGACGGGCAAATGGTGTGTGAAATGAAGATTATCGTAGTCAATAAATTCTATTATAACCGTGGCGGCGACTGCACCGCGACGTTGGCGACCGAGCGTGTGCTGAGGGAGCACGGGCATGAGGTTGCCGTCTTCGCCATGGACTACCCGCAGAACCTGCCGAGCCAGTGGCAACGCTATTTTGCGCCGCAGGCTGACTTCGGCGGGTCGCCGGGCAAGCGGCTGCGTGCCTTGGGGCGGCTGTTCTCGCCGTGGGACGTGCGGAGGGCTTTCACGCGGCTGCTCGACGACTTCCGTCCCGACGTGGTGCATCTCAACAACATACATTCCTATCTCTCCCCCGTGGTTGCCGAGGTGGCTCATGCGAGGGGAGTGCGGGTGGTGTGGACTATGCACGACTACAAGGCGGTGTGCCCGTCCTATGTCTGCCTGCGCGGCGGGCAGGTGTGCACCGAGTGCATGGGCGGGACATCCGCCGTGGTGCGCCACAGGTGCATGAAGGGCAGCCTGTTGCAAAGCACCTTTGCGTGGCTGGAGTCGCTGTGGTGGGGCAGGAAGAGGCTGGCGCGTGCGACCGACCGCTTCATCGCGCCGTCGGAATTCGTGCGGCAGATGCTGCTCAGGGGCGGGTTCGCCGCCGGCCAGGTGGTGACTGTCCCGCATTGTGTCCCGAGGCGGCCGGGCGAATTGTTGGACGAGCGTGGCGACTACTACTGCTATGTCGGGCGGCTGTCCCGCGAGAAGGGGGTGGCGACGCTCATCGCTGCCGCCCGTGAGTTGCCCCACAAGCTGCTTGTCATCGGCGACGGCCCGCTGCGGGGCGAGCTGGAGGCTATGGCGGCGGGGTGCGGCAACATCACGTTCTGCGGGCACAAGGACTGGCAGGAACTGTCGCAGCTGGTGGGCAGGGCGCGGTTTGTCGTCGTGCCGTCAGAGTGGTACGAAGTCTTCGGTCTGGTGAGCATCGAGGCCGAGTGCCTCGGCACGCCTGTCCTGGCGGCGGACATCGGGGGCATCCCCGAGACGCTGGCAGGCGACGGGTGCGGGATGCTGTTCAAACCGGGCGACGCTGCCGGCCTGAGGGAGAAGATTGGGCTGATGTATGCCACCGACTTCGACCACGCGGCGATTGCCGCAAAGGCGAGGGATACCTATTCCGAGCAACGCTACTACACCAGCCTGATGTCGGTCTACCGCGACGTGACGGGGCAATGAATGTGCGGCGATGTGCAATAAAATGCATGATTCAAGCGTTGTCATGATAGGAAAGTGACATCTTTGTAACAATTTACTTTGAAAAGCTTATGGAGGTAAAGAATCCTACAGATATGTGTATCATCGTGACCTACCGTTGTCCGATGAGATGCAAGATGTGCAACATATGGCAGAACCCCACGCAGAAGGACAAGGAGATAACCCCTGCGGAGATGGAGATGCTGCCCAACGTCAAATTCATCAACATCACGGGCGGCGAACCATTCGTCCGCGAGGACTTGGAGGACATCATCCGAGTGGCTTTCAAGAAGTCGCCCCGCGTCGTCATCTCGACCTCCGGGTGGTTTGAGGACAGGGTCATCGCCCTGGCAAAAAAGTTCCCCAACATCGGCATCCGCATCAGCATCGAGGGACTCTCGATGAAGAATGACGAACTGCGCGGCCGTGAGGGCGGTTTCGACAAGGGACTGCGCATCCTGCTGCGATTGAAGAACATGGGGGTGAAGGACATCGGTTTCGGCATCACCGTGTCCAACCACAACTCGGCTGATATGCTCTCGCTCTACCAATTGGCGAAGACGATGGGCATGGAGTTCGCAACGGCGGCTTTCCACAATTCATATTATTTCCACAAGGAGGACAATTTCATCACCAACAAGGATGAGGTGTGCGCCAACTTCGAGACTTTGATGCGTTGGCAACTGGCCGAGGCGCACCCGAAGTCGTGGTTCCGTGCCTACTTCAACATGGGTCTCATCAACTACATCCACGGCAACCGCCGTCTGCTCCCCTGCGAGGCGGGGCTGTTAAACTTCTTTGTCGATCCCTACGGCGAGGTCTATCCCTGCAACGGCATGGAGGAAAAGTACTGGCTGGAGAGCATGGGCAACATCAGGGAGTGCAAGTCGTTTGACGAGATATGGCGCAGCGAACGTGCCAACCGTGTGAGGGAGAGGGTGAGAAACTGCCCCAAGAACTGCTGGATGGTGGGCACTGCATCGCCAGTCATGAAGAAGCACATCGCCAAACCGTTGAAATGGGTGCTTGCCAACAAACTGCGCGTGATGAGCGGCAAGCCCGTGCGCATCGAACTCAACGAGGAGCAGCAGCCGTGAGGATTGTCGTCACAGGTTTCCGTGGAATCCCCGGCATCCAGGGCGGGGTAGAGACGCATTGCGAGGCATTGTTTCCCCGCATAGTGGACGGCCGCCACGAGGTCATCGTGGTGAGGCGCAAGGGTTTCATCTCTGAAGGATATGAAACGCACCTCTACAAAGGGGTCAAGATAAAGGACATCCCCAACCCGAAGGGCAAGAGCCTTGAGTCGATCATCCACACATTCCGCGCCGTCATCTATGCCAAAAGGGTGGGGGCTGACATCGTGCATATCCATGCCATAGGCCCTGCGCTGATGGTGCCGTTTGCCAAACTCTTGGGGATGAAAGTGGTCATGACGCACCACGGACCAGACTATGACCGTCAAAAGTGGGGACGGTTCGCCAAGTTCATCCTCAGGCTCGGTGAGAGCTGGGGCATCAGATGGGCGGATGCCGTGATAGTCATCTCCAATCACATCAAAAACATTGTCAACACCAGGTGTCCGTCGCAGCGGCACGTCTACTTGATACGCAATGGATTTGCCCTTCCGCCAGTTGCCGATGGTAGTGATTATCTGGAGCATTTAGGGGTGCGGGGCGTGAAGTATGTCCTTACGGTCGGCCGCTTCGTTAAGGAGAAAGGCTTTGACCTGCTGATAGAAGCTTTTGCCCGCTTGAACTATAATGGAGTACGCCTCGTCATAGCCGGTGATGCCGACCACGAGGATGCCTATTCACAGATGTTGAAAAAGAAAGCAAAGGATGCCGGTGTCATCCTGACCGGGTTTGTGCAGAAAGACAAGATAGCGGTGTTGTGCCGCTCATGCTCGCTTTTCGTGCTGCCATCCTTTCATGAGGGGCTGCCCATCTCTTTGCTTGAGGCCATGTCATGCGGTGCTGACGTGCTGGTGAGCGATATCCCTGCCAATGTGGAGGTGGGATTGCAGCCGCACCACTACTTCAAGACAGGCGACGTGCAGGACATGGCGGTCAAAATCAAGCAGCATCTTGACAATCTATGCCGCCCGGCTTATGACATGAGCCAGTATGACTGGGACAAGATAGCCGTGCAGACCAAGGCTGTCTATGATTCATTGATGGGGTGATGTCAGTCGCAACTGATAGCGACGCTGCACCATTTGCCGCTGTGCAGCTCCATCACTTCGTTTATCCCTGCTTTTTTCAGATTGTGCAGGGCTTCCATCCTACCGGAATTGATGAGTGACGGGAAGTGCGAGTCCGAGTTGACGACCACCTTTGCTCCCATCTCCTTTAATAAATGGTAGTGCGGTTGCCCGATGAATGTCGTGCCTTGTCTGGCGTATGCCTTGGTGTTGACCTCGATGATGTAGCCCTTGCTGACGGCCAGTCCCAACAACCTCTCCACTTTGTCGGTGTAGAAGCTGCTTGAGGTCATGCCGTGGCAGTAGGATTCCACGTTGAAAGAGATTTTGTCCATGTGCCCCACTATGTCGAATCCGCCGGTTTCCACCATCGATGTCTCCACTTGGAAGTATTTGTCAATCACGTATTCCACATCGCCGCCGAATGATTTGTCAACTTCCTTCCTGAATTTCTCAACGTTGAGGTCGATGTCAACGAGGCGGCCTGCCTGGTTGTGGATGAGATGCACTGAGCCTATCTTGTAGTCCAGCGCATCATTCTTGAACAGCCCTGCTTGCGGGTTGATGTCACTGTCGATGTAGTCGATCTCGAGGCCGCAATAGACTTCCAGCCTGTCCTTGTATTCCTCCTTCAGCCTCTTCATCTCGTAGAGAAAGACAGGCAGTTCCAATTCCATCATGGACCACCGTGTCGTCCACGGCAACGGGGCGTGTGGGCTGACACCATAGGAGGTGAAGCCTTGCCGCACCGCCTCGTCGAGGAAATCCTTTATCGGTGCGTGTCCGTCGCAGTAGAGTGAGTGCGAATGATAGTTGGTCAGATTGCTTGCCATATTCATTGTTTCTTTTCGCTGAGTTCGAGCCAGCGGAGGGTTTTGTCGTCAATGAGGGCGATGACCTCGCCGATGCGTTGTGATTTGCTTGTCAGCTCGTCGATGGGCAGTTGCCCTGATGACAGCTCGGTCTCCAGTTGTTTCTTCTCTTCCTCCAGTTTGTTTATCTCGTCTTCGAGGGATGCGAACTCCTTTTTCTCGGCATACGTCATTTTGTTTTCATCCTTGCCGGACGATGGTCTTGCACGCTTTTCGGCCTTAGGGGAGGATGTTTTGGGCTTGTCGGCCTTGTCTTGCGCAGCTTTCCACTGCCTGTACTCTGAATAGTTGCCGGGGAAATCCTTTATCTGCCCGTTGCCGTTGAACACAAACAGATGGTTGACAATCTTGTCCATGAAGTACCTGTCGTGCGACACCACTATGACGCAGCCCTTGAAGTTTGCCAGATAGTCTTCGAGGATTTGCATCGTCATGATGTCAAGGTCGTTTGTCGGCTCGTCAAGGATGAGGAAATTGGGTGATTGCATCAGCACTTGGCAGAGGTGGAGGCGTTTCTTTTCCCCGCCGCTCAGTTTCCTGATGTAGTTGTACTGCTTCTCTGGACTGAACAGGAAGTGTTGCAGGAACTGCGATGCCGTCAGGCTCTTGCCGTTGCCAAGGTCAACGACTTCGGCAACATCGCGGATGGCATCGATCACCCTCATGTCATCGTCGAAGCTGATGCCGTCCTGGGAGTAGTAACCGAACTTCACTGTCTCGCCGACCTCCAGGTGTCCCGAGTCGGGAGGCACGATGCCTTGCAGCATCTTGATGAATGTGGATTTGCCTGTCCCGTTGTCACCGAAGATGCCCAGCTTGTCGTAGCGGCTGAAAGTGTAGGTGAAATCGTCGAGGATGACCTTGTCCCCGAACCGCTTGCTCAGGTGCTCCGCCACGAATATCTTGTTGCCGATGTAGGATGCCTGCGTCGTCAGCCGCACGTTGTTCTCGTGCAGCCGCTGTTTGGCCACTTTCTCCAGCTCGTAGAATGCGTCCTCCCTGTACTTTGCCTTGTGCACTCGGGCTTGCGGCATACGGCGCATCCACTCCAGCTCGGTGCGGTAGAGGTTGTTGGCGCGTTGGATTTCGGCATTGAGGTTGTTCATCCGCTCCTGCCGCTTCTCTATATAATATGAATAGTTGCCTTCGTACTGGTAGAGCGACCTGTTGTCAATCTCGTAGATGACCGAGCAGACGCGGTCGAGGAAGTACCTGTCGTGCGTCACCATCAGCAGCGTGATGTTGTTGGTCGAGAGATAGTTTTCCAGCCACTCGGTCGCCTTGATGTCCATGTGGTTGGTCGGCTCGTCGAGGATGAGCAGGTTGGGGCGCAGGATGAGGGTGTTGGCCAGCGCGACCCGTTTGAGCTGCCCGCCCGACAGTTCCCTGACGGGTTGGGCGAAGTTGGTTATGCCCATCACGCCCAGGATTTGCTTCACCTGCGTCTCATAGTCCCACGCCTTGAGTGCGTCCATGCGGTCGGTGAGCTGCATCAGGCCGGGGTTGCCATCGGTCGCCAGGCATTGCTCATAGAGCTTGATGGTCTCGACGACCTCGTTGGAATGCCAGAAGCAGGCATCCAGCACCGTCATGTCCCCCGGGTAGGACGGCGACTGCGGCAGGTAGCCGATGCGCACATCGTTCATCACCGTGATTTTGCCCGCATCGTGCCCGTCCTCCCCGGCGAGCACCGACAGCAGCGTCGATTTGCCGCAGCCGTTGGCCCCGATGAGGCCGATGCGTTGTCCCTCGGCTATGGTGAATGATATCTTGTCCAGCAGCACCAGGTCGCCGAATGACTTGGACAGCTCCTCGACTTGCAACAAAGGTCTCATAGTGTCATCTCGTTTGTGAAGTGTTGCAAATGTACGCATTTGCCCGCCTCGCGGCAATAGCTTGCAATGTTGGGGGAAATATCACTATCTTCACGCCCTCAACCAACAGTAAACAACAGATTATGAGAAACTGCAAGAACCAAATGATTGCCCTTGCCTGCGCCGCAGTGCTGGCAGGGTGCGCCGGCAAAACGTCCTACACCATCAACGGCAGCGTCGAGGGCGCGGCCGATGGCGACAAGGTCTATATGCTGCAAGTCGCCGACGGCCGTCCCGACACGGTCGCCGTGGCCGATGTCAAGGGCGGTGCTTTCACATTCGAGGGCGAAGCTCCCGAGACCGCCGTCCGTTACGTGACCTATGGCAATGGCGGCACTCGCTACATGACCGAGGTGTTCCTCCAGCCGGGTGACATCGAGGTGGTCCTCGCCGGCGACAGCTATGCCAAGGGGACGGTTGACAACGACCTGTTCCTCACCTTCAACGGCGCGTTGCGCCAGTTGCAGCAGGAGGTGTCGAGCCTCTACAACGACCTGGCATCGTGTGACGACGAGCAGACCCGTCAGGAACTCGCCGCCAAGATGCAGGCCAAGGAGCAGGAATTCCCCGGCCTCGTCGCCGATTTCGTCAGCGGCAACGCCGGCTCGGCCGCAGGCCTGTTCGTCTTCGGGCAGGGGCTTGACGGGGGGATGCTGCCTTTCGCCACGCTCGACTCGCTTTACACCGTCCTCACCGACAGCATCAAGGCGACGGCACTCGGGCGGGAAGTGGCGGCACGCTATGACCACGTCGCCGCGACCATGCCTGGCCGCACGATAAAGGACTTCTCGATGGATGGGCTGGACGGCAAGACCTACCGTTTCGCCGAGATTGTCAAGGGGGCGGAGTTCACCCTCGTCGATTTCTGGGCTTCATGGTGTCCCCCGTGCATGAGGGCCGTGCCTGAGCTGAAGCAGTTGGCCAAGGACTACAAGGGGCGGAGCTTCCAGATTGTAGGCGTATCGCTCGACTCCAAGCATCCCGAATGGGAGGGCGCGGTCAAGGACAAGGGGCTCGACTGGCTGCAACTGTCCGACCTGCGCGGCTGGGAGTGCGAGGCGGCGCGCCTCTACAACGTGACGAGCATCCCGACCGTCATGCTCGTTGACAGCACTGGCACGATTGTCACCAAGGGGCATTCGCTCGACGAGGTACGTGCCGCGATGGGCGAGTGACGCAGCCCTGCCGCTTGGTGTGAGGCTGGCAGACGGGGCCGGGGAGCAGTGCCAAGAGGCTTGCTCCCCGGCCTTTTTCGTGCCGCGCGGTTTGCCATGGCCGTGAGGATAGGGGATAAATCCCGTGACGATAGACATAAACTTCCCCCTCTCGCCGAGAAAAGTTCCATGTCTCGGCGAGTAAAGTATATTCAGAAGTTTTGTTTTAATATTCAAAACTTTTGTTT
>CALNGU010000093.1 GCA_939800445.1 uncultured Bacteroidaceae bacterium
TACCAGATTTACTAAAGCCAAATAACTTGTCTACAAGTCGCTTGCAATATGTCTTAAATTTCTTATGTCTGTTCCGTTATATCCTTTCTGTACTTTGGTTCAATTACAAAGTAACGGATAAAATTCGAGAAAGACAATGATTTGCAGGACAATATCGCAGACTGCCACATAAATTTAGGGAAATTGAACCGCAATGCGGACAATCGGCTTTCCGTTCCAACGCATATTTTCCAGATATACCCTGCAATCCTCTTCGGTATGCGGCGTATCAATCATCTGGAGTAATGAGTGAAATGTTGCCATAGAATAATTCTCGATCTGCTTGTATTGAGAATTATACCCGCAACATCACGGAAATTGCATTTCAAATGTTAAATTTTCATTAGGACGTGCGATTATTTCCTGCAACGGATGTGGTGAATGAGCTTCTTGTTAGGTTTGAGCGGGATAATGAATGCCGATGCTATCTCGGACATCCGAAGAACCTAACAGCTATCCATCAGCTCGAAGTCATTAGGCTACACCGTTCACCAAGGAGCTATTGACGTTGCAAAAGAATATTGTCGGTTGGTTTCGTCGCGACGTGCCACGGGCGCGTCCCACCCACGGCGCAGGTTGCTGCAAAAAAGATCTGATGATTTTGCTTGTACCATCAGATGTTTTGCCCGATAGCATCCGATGTTTTTGCCTGCACCGTCTGATGGTGCGGCACGGCGGCGGCAGGCGGAGATGTGGAGGGCACGTCCCCGCATGACGGGCGGGCAGGTGGCGCGTCTGCCAGGCGGCACTGCGCCGATGGCATGACAAAATGTCACGGGCGGCGGGTCTGGTATCTTTTTTGCAAAAGGTTGCTTGTAAACGACAAATCACAAAACGACATAGATTATGCAAAAAGGTAACATCGGGGTGACGACTGAGAACATCTTCCCCATCATCAAAAAATTCCTGTACAGTGACCATGAGATTTTCCTGCGCGAGGTGATTTCAAACGCCGTCGACGCGACACAGAAACTGAAGACGCTCGCGTCGGTGGGCGACTTCAAGGGCGAACTGGGCGACCTCACCGTCCGCGTGGCCGTCAACAAGGATGCCGGGACAATCACCATCTCTGACCACGGCGTCGGCATGACGGAAGAAGAAATCGACAAGTACATCAACCAGATAGCGTTCTCGGGGGCGACGGACTTCATGGAGAAGTACAAGAACAACGCCAACGGCATCATCGGGCACTTCGGCCTGGGTTTCTACTCGGCATTCATGGTGTCGGACAAGGTGGAGATCGTCACCCGCTCCTACCGCGAGGGGAGCAAGGCGGTCAAGTGGACGTGCAACGGCAACCCGGAATTCGAGATCGAGGATGCCAGCCGCGACGAGCGGGGGACCGACATCATCCTGCATATCGCCGACGACTGCAAGGAGTACCTCGAGGAGGACAAGGTGAGGGGCTTGCTGACGAAGTACTGCTCGTTCCTGCCCGTCGCAATCGCCTTCGGCAAGAAAAAGGAGTGGAAGGACGGCAAGCAGGTCGAGACCGCCGAGGACGACATCATCAACGATGTGACCCCGCTGTGGACACGCAAGCCGTCGGAGCTCAAGGACGAGGACTACAAGAAGTTCTACGCCAAGCTCTACCCGATGCAGGACGAGCCGCTGTTCTGGATACATCTGAACGTCGATTTCCCGTTCCACCTGACGGGCGTGCTCTACTTCCCAAAGATAAAGAGCAACATCGAGATCAGCCGCAACAAGATACAGCTCTACTGCAACCAGGTGTTCGTGACCGACAGCGTGGAGGGCATCGTGCCTGACTTCCTGACATTGCTGCACGGTGTCATCGACTCGCCGGACATCCCGCTGAACGTCTCGCGCTCGTACTTGCAGAGCGACTCGAATGTGAAAAAGATCTCGACCTACATCACCAAGAAAGTGGCCGACCGCTTGCAGGCGATATTCAACGCCGACCGCAAGCAGTTTGAGGAGAAGTGGAACGACCTGAAGATCTTCATCAATTACGGGATGCTGACCGATGAGGAGTTCTACAACCGCTCGACAAAGTTCGTACTGCTCAAGGACACCGAGAGCAAGTACTTCACATTCGACGAGTACAAGACACTCATCAAGGACAACCAGACTGACAAGGACGGGACGCTCGTCTACCTCTACGCCAACGACGTCAACGAACAATACGACTACATCGAGGCAGCCAACGCCAAGGGCTACAACGTGCTGCTGATGGACGGGCAGCTCGACACGCCCACGTTGCAGATGCTCGAGGGGAAATTTGAGAAATCACGCTTCACCCGCGTTGACAGCGACCTGATCGACAACCTCATCCGCAAGGACGACACGACCAAAGACGTGGACGCAAAGCTGGGCGACGTGGTTTCGACCATCTTCAAGACCCAGTTGCCGAAGATGGACAAGGTCAACTTCGACGTGCAGACCAAGGCACTCGGCGAGGCCGGACAGCCCATCACGATAACCCAAAGCGAGTACATGAGGAGGATGAAGGACGTGGCCCAGTTCCAACCGGGTATGTCGTTCTACGGCGAGATGCCGAGTATGTACAACCTCATCGTCAACAGCGACCACCCGCTCGTCAAGAGGATCGTCGAGGCCGAGAGCCGCGAATGCGACAACGAGGTAGCACCCGTCATCGCCGACATCGACAAGAAACTGGACGAACTGTCAGCCCTCCGCAAGGACTATGACAAAAACAAAGATGCCATCGCCGAGGGCGACAAGCAACTCGATGAGATGAGGAAGAAGAAAGAGGAAATCATCGGCAACTTCGCCAACGGACAAAGCCTCGTCAAGCAACTCATCGACATCGCCCTGCTCCAGAACAATATGCTCAAAGGGCAGGCACTCTCGACATTCATCAAGAGGACTATCGAGATGATTTGACCGATAGTGCAAGCCACACGGCAGGACAAAGCCCCGTGACGGACAGATTGCCCGTCACGGGGCTTCCTATTTTTGATGACATGGCAGGCTATGAGCCGTGACGGACTTTTGACTACATTTGCCCCCACATCAATTATTAATGGTATAGCTTATGGACAAGACAGTGATAGGCATCGGCGAAATCCTGTGGGACGTGCTGCCCGGCGGCAAACGCCTCGGCGGCGCACCGGCCAACTTCGCCTGGCACACGGCACAGATGGGGCATGACGGCATAGCGGTCAGCGCGGTCGGCGACGATGCCCTCGGCATGGAAATCAAGGACACGCTCGACGCACGCGGGCTACACAATGTGCTTCAAGTCAACGACCACCCCACGGGGACAGTCGAGGTGCAGGTTGACGCGAGCGGCATCCCCGCCTATGACATAAAGGAAGACGTGGCGTGGGACTACCTGCGCTTCACCCCCGACCTTGAGGCACTGGCGGCGCGGGCCGATGCGGTGTGCTTCGGCTCGCTCGCCCAACGGAGCGGGGTGACGAGGGACACCATCCGCCGCTTCATTGCAGCGATGCCAAAGGACAGGGACGTGCTGCGCATCTGCGACATAAACCTTAGGCAGGAATTCTACACGCCCGACATGATTGCCGAGTCCATCAGGCTCTGCAACATCATCAAACTCAATGAGGACGAGCTGCAAACGATGCGCACCATCTTCCCCTCCATCGCTGGCGGCGAAGACGACCAGTGCTGCCGCAAACTGCTCGACAGCTTCGGGCTGCGGGCAGTCATCCTCACCCGTGGCGAAGACGGGAGCGCGGTCTACCACTCCGGGGGCAAATCAGCCCTGCCCACGCCCAAGGTCGATGTAGCGGACACTGTCGGGGCTGGAGATTCCTTTACTGCTGCATTCGTCTCCGCCTTGTTGCAGGGCGCAACGGTTGGTGAAGCGCACCGATTGGCGGTGGATGTCTCGGCATTCGTCTGCCCCTGCCACGGGGCGATGCCCGTCCTGCCCGACGACCTCAAGCGGAGGCTCGGCTGAGGCACGCCGCCAGATGGCAAAAAACATCCGCCCCCGCCGTCGGAATCATCTGACGGCGGGGGCGGTTTCATGCAATGCTGTTCAAATCATCATCCGAAGATGAACTCAAGTTGCAGCCAGTAGACCACCATGCCTGCGAAATAGCCGAGCAGCGCAAGCCATGACACGTGCTTGAGATACCACCCGAAAGAAATCTTCTCCAGACCCATGACGGCGACACCCGCCGCACTGCCGATGATGAGGATGCTCCCGCCAGTCCCGGCACAAAATGCCAGCAGCTGCCAGAACGAACCATCGACCATGAAGTGCGCCAGCTCGGTCCCCGCAGCGGCAGGGCCTGCGACTTCATACATACCCATGCAGCTCGCCACCAACGGCACATTGTCAACGATGGCCGAGACGAGACCGATGATGCCGGTCACGATAAACGAATTGCCGCCCGATGCCGTGTCAAGCCACTCGCCGAATGAATGCAGCACGCCTATCTCCTCGAGCGAGGCGACAGTCATCAATATGCCGAGGAAGAACAGCAGCGTCGAGAAGTCCACCTTGCGCAGCAGCTCCGACACACGGTGCAGCGACGACGGCGCACCGGGAATCTTCATGTAATGTATCTCCGTCACGATCCACAGCAACGACAGCACCAGCAGCACGCCCATGAACGGCGGCAGACCCGTCAGATGGCGGAACACCGGCACGAAGATAAGACCGCCGACACCTATGATGAACAGCAGGTTGCGCTCCACCTTTGAGAAGAGGTAGACAGGCTCATCCGCCTCCTTGCCATCACCGCTGCCCAGCTGTCCCTTGAGCGACAGGCTCAGGGCAAGCGTAGGCACGACTATCGAGATAAGCGACGGGAGGAACAGTTCCTCTATCACACCCAGCGAAGTCACCGACCCGTTGATCCACAACATGATGGTCGTCACGTCGCCGATGGGCGAAAACGCTCCGCCGGCGTTGGCTGCCAGGATGACCATGGCGGCATAGATGATGCGGTCTTTGTGCTCGGGCACCAGCTTGCGCAGGATGGCAATCATCACGAGGCTCGTCGTCAGGTTGTCAAGCACCGCCGAGAGGAAAAACGTGAGGAACACCACGGCCCACAACAGCTTGCGCTTGCTCCTGGTCCGCAGCCACGACTTGACGAAGTTGAACCCTCCGTTGGAGTCCACCACCTCGACCACCGTCATCGCGCCGAGCAGGAAGAAAATCGTCTCGGACGTGCTGCCCAGATGAGGGATGAGCACGTTGTCGGCAACAAAGCTGCTGACCAGCGACGAGATTGTCGCGTCACCCATCTCAGACAACGCAGCCCCGAACTCACTGGGGTGCATCAGGTTGAGGAAGTCCTGCGCACCGAGCATATACAACACCCAGCACGTCACACACATGAGCAAAGCAATGGCAGCCTTGTTGATCTTGGTCGTGCTCTCCATCGCGATGAAAGCATAACCGATCAAAAAGGTACCGACTATCGCAGCAGTAATCATAAATATTAGTTTTAGTTAAGTTTTCTTGCAAAGAAACACAAAAGACGCAATACTGCAACACTTGCCCCACCCAAAATTGTGTCATTTTGCAACAATTGCCCACATCCGCGCCACACGGTTAAAAAACAACTGACACCCGACGGCACGCGCCGTGGCATCTGACGACAAGCGGCGGAGCATCAGACCCCGCGCCGCGCGGCATACAATGATTTCCCGCACGCATCGGATGCCGCCAAGCACACACGCCGCCCCATGTGGAGACGCAGCAGGCAGCGTCTCTACAAAAACACCACCATTAATAATAGGAATCGTACCAGGGATGTAGAGACGCATAATATGCGTCCCCCCCATGTCCCTTGTTTCCCAGACACCCCACCACCTGACGAGGAGACGCATATTATGCGCCTCCACACCATACGGGTAGATGAAAGGCAATGGATGCACCCGGGATGTAGAGACGTGCCACCGGCGCGTCTCCACCGTCAGATGGTACGTACAAAAACATCTGATGCTGACGGGCAAAACATCTGATGATACTGACAAAATCATCAGACCTTTTTTGCAGCTACGTGCAACGATGATGAGACGCGCCTATGGCACGTCTCCACAAGCCTGCGGCATGACAGGTGAGACGCGGCAGGCATCCCCCACCCGCCATGCGGCGGATGTCACTGGCACATTTTCCCCCGACACCCTTTGCCCGAAAGCGAAACAGTGAGTAACTTTGCCGACCTACCTGAAAACTAACGCAGAAAGCTGAATGAACGATTTGATTTTAGGCATTGAGTCGTCGTGCGACGACACGTCGGCGGCGGTCATAAGAGACGGACGTCTGCTGTCCAACGTCGTGGCGAGCCAGGCCGTGCACGAGGCCTACGGGGGTGTCGTGCCCGAACTCGCTTCGCGCGCCCACCAGCAAAACATCGTGCCGGTGGTGAGCGAAGCCCTCAAACGTGCCGGGGTCAGTGCCGGCGAACTGAGCGCGGTGGCATTCACGCGCGGCCCGGGACTGATGGGGTCGTTGCTCGTGGGGGTGTCATTCGCCAAGGGGCTTGCCCTGTCGCTCGGCATCCCGATGATCGATGTCAACCACTTGCAGGCGCACGTGCTGGCGCACTTCATCAAGGACGACGAGGAGCGGGCGCAACCACGTTTCCCCTTCCTGTGCCTGCTGGTGTCGGGCGGCAACTCGCAGATCATCGTCGTGCGCGACACCGACGACATGGAGGTCATCGGGCAGACGATCGACGACGCTGCGGGCGAGGCGATTGACAAATGCTCGAAAGTCATGGGTCTCGGCTATCCCGGAGGCCCCATCATCGACCGTCTGGCAAGGCAGGGCGACGCGACACGGTTTGACTTCAGCAAGCCGCACATCGCGGGCTACGACTACAGCTTCAGCGGGCTGAAGACCTCGTTCCTCTACTCATTGCGCAAATGGGTGGCCGATGACCCCGATTTCGTCGAGAAAAACAAGGCCGACCTCGCCGCCTCACTGGAGCGGACTGTGGTCGAAATCCTCATGGACAAACTGCGCCGTGCGGCCAAGGACTTGAAGATACGCGACGTGGCGGTCGCCGGCGGCGTGTCGGCAAACACTGGGCTGCGCGAGGCGTTCAAAGCCCACGCCGAGCGGCTTGGGTGGAATATCTTCATACCAAAGTTCGGCTACACGACTGACAACGCCGCGATGGTCGCCATCACGGGCTACTACAAGTACTTGAAAAAGGACTTCTGCGACGTGACCGCGCCCGCCTACTCGAGGACAACCATCAAATAAGAGAAACTCATCATATCAATCGACAACATGAAACTGACCTACCAACACACGGCACTCGCCCTCGCCATCGTCATGGCGGCCGGGCAGGCGCAGGCACAAGCACCCGAGGGCTACTATGACGGCATCGAGGGCAAGTGCGCAAGGGAACTCAAGACCGAACTGTTTGAAATCATCGGCGACCACGAGCAGTTGTCCTACAAGCAACTCTGGTCGGCATTCCGCGACACAGACCGCCGCGAGGACGGGACAGTGTGGGATATGTACTCGGACTGCGTGTTTGAATTCGGCGACGACCAATGCGGCCAATACTCCAGCGTAGGCGACTGCTACAACCGCGAACACTCGTTCCCCAAGAGCTGGTTTGACGACGGCTATCCGATGTACACCGACCTCTTCCACCTCTATCCCACCGACGGCAGGGTCAATGGCCAGCGGGGCAACTACCCATTCGGCGAATGCGAGGGCGGGACGAAACTCTCAAACCTTGCGAGGGGCAGGCTCGGCAACTCGACATTCCCGGGCTACTCGGGGCGGGTCTTCGAGCCGGACGATGAGTACAAGGGTGACTTCGCCCGCTCCTACTTCTACATGGCGACGGCCTACGAGGACCGTTTCGCCTCATTCGACAGCGAGATGCTGGCACACAACTCCTACCCATGCTACGTGGACTGGGCTTTGGAACTGTTGCTCAAGTGGCACAGGCAAGACCCCGTGAGCCAGAAGGAGGTGGACCGCAACAACGCCGTCTATGAGTGGCAGGGCAACCGCAACCCCTACATCGACTACCCCCAGTTGGTCGAGCACGTGTGGGGCGACAAGATGGATGAGGCATTCGGCTTCTCCAACGCCATCGACGAGCACAACCGCGCCGACATCGCCGTCACCGCAACGGACGGCAGCGTCACGATAGCGGCTGAGGGCAGCTTCGCCTACGCCATCTACGGCATGGGCAGCACTGTCGCGGCGAGCGGCAACGGCGAGGGCAGCACCACGGTCGCCCTGGAAGGCAAGGGCATATACATCGTCAAGGTGACAAACGACCGCGAGACGGTCATCTCGAAAGTCGCCCTCTGACCCCTCCCCGCGCACCCGTCGGGTGACAAAGACACGGCGGGCTGCCAACCTGAGTGG
>CALNGU010000094.1 GCA_939800445.1 uncultured Bacteroidaceae bacterium
CCCAGATAATCCAGCAGCAGGGGCAGACCGCCGTCGCGATAACGCGCCCAGAAGCCTCCGAGCACCGCCGCGCCACCGAAACCGAGGGAGGCGAGCTGCGGAATCCTGCCCGCATCCACCCCGCCGAGGGCATAGACCTTGCCGTCGATGATGCCGCCCGATGCTGCCCCGGCAAGCGTCGCGGGAGTGAAGCGCGAGAGGTAGCCCTCCTTGGACACGCTGTCATAGATGGGGCTGAGGAAGACGTAGTCGAATGCGCCCTTGCACCCAGCCACCTCATGCAACGAATGGCACGAGCGCGAGCGGCGGCCGGCGAACCAAGGCGGAACGGACGGGTTGCGGGAGTTGACGTGCAGTCCGCCTACGCCACAGGTCGAGGCGAGGTGGTGGCAGTCGTGGAGGGTTATCCTCGGGTGGTACTCCGCAGGGATGGCGGACAGCAGCCGCGCGACATCCTCGGCCGCGCTCCACGGCTTGCGCAGGTGCAGCAACGGCAACCCGGCAGCGAAGAGGCGGGACAGCACCTCGGCCTCGCCGTCAAACAGGCCAGGCAACGTGACTACGGCAAACTGCATCACAAATCAAATGTCGATGAGTCCATCTTCAAGAAGTCCGCCACCCACAAGCGGTCAACCAGCGGCGAACCGAAGCTGCACACCAGCTGCAACACTTGCATGGCCTGCACCGACCCCACTATGCCCGGCGTCATGCCGACCACGCCCTTGGATGCGGCATCGCCGGACGGCATTCCCCCGCCGAAAAGGTCACGCAGGGTCTTGCCCCCGTTCCCGCACAACACCGCCACCTGTCCCGAGAAGGCGGAAATCGCACCGTAGACGTATGGGCGGCGCAGCCTGGCGCAGGCATCACTCAAGGCAAGCCGCGTGGCATAGTTGTCACAACCGTCCACCACTATGTCATAGGGGGCGATGAGTGCCTCGGCATTCTCTTGCGAAACGAAGCAGTCATGCGTCACGATGCGCACCCCGCCGTTGATGGCAGACAGGCGGGCGGCGGCGCAGGCCACCTTGGGCTTGCCGGCATCCTGCTCGGCGTAGAGCACCTGGCGTTGCAGGTTGGAACGGCTCACCACGTCGAAGTCGGCAAGACCGACCGTCCCTACCCCTGCCGCAACGAGGTAGGTCGATGTGACCGAACCGAGACCGCCGACACCTACCACCAGGACACGGGCGGCGGCGAGACGCGCTTGCCCGTCTTCCCTTATCTCGGGGAGGATGGTCTGGCGGGCATATCTCTCATCTACCATATTTATATAATGTAAAGGGACAGCCGCAGCCTCGGGTCAGAACCCAAGCTGGAGCTGAGTGAAAAGCTGGTTGTTGTCGGTGCGGGTGTAATTGTCGTGTTCACGCTGGTACTGCACCTGGAAGCGGCAGCGTGTGAAGAAGCGGTATTCGACCCCCGCCACATAACGGTAGGTGTCGCCGGCGGTATCCTTGTTTTTCTTGAGGTAAGCGACTGACCCGAGCAGGTCAAGGTTCTTCCACAGACGCACCATCGTCGTGGCATAAGCTCCACGGGCAACGGCGCGGTTGTTTTTGCCCTCGAGGTATTCGGCACGGAGCATGACCGGTTTCGTCGTCAGCTCGAAGCCTGCCGTCCAACGGTTGCGGGTGTAGTCCATCCCGGTGGTTATCCCATCCTCAGGACGGTCGGCGAGCGCACGGGCTTTGCCGAAGTAGGCGCCGCCAGTCACCTTGAGGCATTGCATCGGGTTGAGGGCGAGGTAGAGGGACACGTCCTTGTGCTTGTTCTTGTCCTTCAGGTTGATGCCCTGGCCGTTGAACAGCCCGAGCTTGTAGTCCACGAAATGCTTCTTCATGTGGGGCAGAGTGAAGAGGCTGCCCTCGACCATCACTCCGAAGTCGCGCCCCCCATGCGACGTGTCGCCGGCATAGGCGGCATCGGAGGCATCGACGTTGGCTATGTAGTTGGCAGGCAACGACCCCTCGATGAGTTCGTCCTTGGACAGCGACATCATGGCTTGCAGGGTGTAGGGGACTTTCATCTGCCCGACAGCGATGTTGAACCCGTCGCATATCTTTATCCGCCCGCCGACCTCCAACGGCTTGAAGCCGCTGCCGGCACTAAACATATAGAACAGCTCAAGCCTCTCGTGCAGGTTTACGTTGCCGAAGAGGATTATGCGCCTGACATAGAAACTGTTGGTGTTAGCCCTCTCATTGTACTCGTAGGCAAACTGGCCGTAAGCCTTCAATGAAAAGTACTTGGAAATGGTGTCATACAATTCTTTTGCCCTGCCCGTCTCTTGTGCGGACACTGATGCCACAACCGTCAGCATGACGAGGAGGATTAAGAAACGTCTCAACCTCATATCTTTAAGTCAAAAAGATAGGCAACCCTGACGAGTTGCCTACCACATTAAATAGGAATCTGATAACTCAAACCTTTATTTACTTCTGCACTGCTGCGATACCGGGAAGAACCTTGCCCTCGATGGCTTCGAGCAACGCGCCGCCACCAGTGGAGACATAGGAAACCTTGTCCGCCAGTCCAAATTTATTAACACAAGCCACAGAGTCGCCGCCGCCTACCAATGAGAACGCGCCATTCTTCGTCGCCTCGGCGATAGCCTCACCTACCGCACGTGAGCCATGGGTGAAGTTGTCGAATTCGAACACGCCCGTAGGACCATTCCAGAGGATTGTCTTGGAAGACTTTATGACCTCGGCGAAAGCTTTCTCAGACTCAGGACCTATGTCCAAGCCTTCCCAACCGTCGGGAATCTCGTTGACCTTGACGATTTGGGTGTTGGCATCGTTTGAGAAGTTGTCAGCTATCTTGGCATCAGTTGCGAGGACGAGGTTGACACCATTCTCCTTAGCCTTCTTGAGCAATTCAAGGGCGAGGTCGAGCTTGTCATCCTCACAGATCGATTGGCCAATCTTTCCGCCCAATGCCTTGGTGAAAGTGTAGGTCATGCCACCGGCGATGATGAGGTTGTCAACCTTGGTCAGGAGGTTCTCGATGATTTCAATCTTGGTGGAAACCTTAGAGCCGCCCATGATAGCGGTGAACGGACGCTTGATGTCGTTCAACACCCTCTCGACAGCCTTGACTTCTTTTTCCATGAGATAACCGAACATCTTGTGGTCGGCATCGAAGTATTCAGCAATCAACGCCGTTGATGCATGAGCGCGGTGCGCCGTGCCGAATGCGTCGTTGACGTAGCAGTCAGCGTAGGAGGCGAGTGTCTTGGTGAATTCCTTCTGGCTCACCTTCAACGCAGCCTTGGCAGCCTTCTTCTCCTCATCGCTCGCATCGTCGGCAAGGCCTCTGGGCTTGCCCTCTTCCTCGGCATGGAAACGCAGGTTCTCAAGCAGCAACACTTCGCCAGGTTGCAATGCGGCAGCCTTGACAGCAGCCTCTTCGCCCACGCAGTCGTTGGCAAACTGCACGTCTACGCCGAGCAGCTCGGACAAGTGAGGGAGGATGTGCTTCAAGGAATACTTTTCCGTCACGCCTTTCGGACGGCCAAGGTGCGACCCGATTATGACGCTGCCACCGTCACCGACTATCTTCTTGAGCGTCGGGAGCGCGGCACGCATACGGGTGTCGTCAGTGATGTTGAAATTCTCGTCCAATGGTACGTTGAAATCCACACGTACGAATGCCTTTTTGCCAGCAAAGTTGAATTTGTCGATTGATTGCATAACTAATGATATTTTTAGTTGTTTACGTTGCGTCTTAAAACATTGGCAAAGATAGTAATAAATTCTTTTATTATGTTTTCAGGCAAAACCAAATATTACATCCGCCCGTCCGTCCGGCATCATCAGACGTTTTGGGCAAAATCGTCCTTTGTTAGTCGCTATAACAAGGCTTGTTAATGGCACTAACAAAGCTTGTTATTGCGACTAACAATTGACCTCATCCCGGCACTCTCCTGCCCCAGTAAAAAAGAACAGGGGACTGGCGAACCAGCCCCCTGCCCCGACGGCGGGCGAAACCCTTATTTCAAAAGTGATTGCGGGTCGAGGTTCATGCACTCGATGTCCTTGAAGTAGCGGTAGGTGCCGACTGTCAGTTCGGCCGTCGCCGCATCGTCGCAGACGATGATACCCTTCTCGTGCATCTGGAGCGCGCTGATAGTCCACATCTGGGTGATTGCCCCCTCGACGGCGTGCTGCAAGGCGCGTGCCTTGTTGTGGCCGTTGACGATGATGAGCACCTCCTTGGCTGAGAGGACTGTGCCGACACCGACGGTCAGGGCAGTCTTGGGCACTTTGTTGACATCGTTGTCGAAGAATCGGGAATTGGCGATGATGGTGTCGGTGGTCAATGTCTTGACGCGCGTCCTCGAATTGAGTGACGAGCCCGGCTCGTTGAAAGCGATGTGCCCGTCAGGACCTATGCCGCCGAGGAAGAGGTCGATGCCGCCGCAGGCCTTGATTTTCGCCTCGTAGCGTGCGCACTCGCTCTCAAGGTCGGGGGCGTTGCCGTTGAGGATGTTGACATTCTCCTTCTTAATGTCTATGTGGTAGAAGAAATTGTTCCACATGAACGAGTGGTAGCTCTCTGGGTGATCTTCTGGAAGACCTACGTATTCGTCCATGTTGAACGTGATGACGTTGGCAAACGACACGACCCCGCGCTTGTTGAGGTCGATCAGTTCCTTGTACATCCCCAGCGGTGAAGACCCTGTCGGGAGACCCAGGACGAAAGGTTTCTCTGCCGTGGGTTTGGCCGCGTTGATTTTCGCTGCCACATAGTTGGCTGCCCATTTGGACACGCTCTGATAATCCGGTTCAATAATAACTCTCATGGTAATATGATTTTTAAATCTGATTCTTTCAGTTCCTGTCATTCTTCAGCCTGTCGGCCATGGCTTTCGCAAGGGCCACGGCACGCTCGCGGTCGGAGGTATCCATGCCCTGCTTCATTTCAACGGGGTCGGCGACGACTTCGTACTTGACTTTCTCGGCAAACGCCGCGAGCCGTTTGACAGCCTGTCCCGCCCAAGTGAACGAACCGAAGCAGGCAAAGAGGCGGTTCTTGAGTTCCCTCATCTCCAGCTTTGACATCAACGCCTCCATTTGCGGGAAGATGCTGCCGTTGTAGGTGGGTGCGCCGAGCACCAGCCCCTTGTATCTGAAGATGTCGGTGAGGACATACGACTGGTCGCTCTTGGAGAGATTGTGCATGACGACGTTCCTAATCCCCTCCTTCGACAGTGTCTCGGCAATCGTTTCCGCCATCTGCTCGGTGTTGCCATACATTGACGCGTAGGCGACAACCACCCCCTCGACGGCCTCATACTTGCTCAGGCGGTCGTAGATGGAGACGACCCGCTCCTTCTCCGCCCTCCAGACCGGGCCATGAGTGGGACAAATGGTGTCAATCTCCAAGCCCGAGAGTTTTGCCAAGGCACGCTGCACCTGCGCACCATACTTGCCGACGATGCAGGAATAGTAGCGTTCCATCTCGCCCCAGTATATGTCAGTATTTATATCCTCATCTATCAATCCGCCGTTAAGCGCGCCGAAGCAACCGAATGCGTCCCCCGAGAACACGAGACGCTCCGCCCTGTCGTAGGTGACCATTGTCTCCGGCCAGTGCACCATGGGAATCAGGTGGAAAGACAGGGTGTGACGGCCGAGGCACAGGGTGTCGCCGTCCTTGACTTCAATGACATTGCCAGTTTCTCCGTAAAAACCGTTGACCATGGCGAGTGTCTGCTTGTTGCCCACGAGCGTCATGTCCGGGTAGAAAGCACGCAGCAGCTTTATAGAACCCGAGTGGTCAGGCTCCATGTGATTGATGATGAGATAATCGACAGGCCTCGTGCCGACGGCATCCTTTATCTTTACCAGGAAACGGTCAAAAAAAGCCGCGTCCACCGTGTCCACGAGTGCGACACGCTCATCATCTATTATATAGGAATTGTAAGAAACGCCGTATGGGATGGGCCAAAGTCCCTCGAAGAGATGTTTGTTTCTGTCATTGACCCCGACGTAATGTATAGTGTCAGTGATGTTCATATATGCTTCTATGCCTGTTAATCGTTTAAAGCATCACAAATGTAGGCAAATTTTCTCAACCGTGATACAATCTGCCTTGATATGATTCGGTGGCTGCAAGCCTTTTCCTGACTTTTTCGACAAACTCATAGTTTTTCAGCCCCCAACGCGGGGCGACCAGCAACTCATCAGGCGACTGTGAGACAAAACGCTCCAGCACCAGCGTCGGGCGCAACCTCTCGATGTAACGCACGACAACGTCCACATAGTCATCGACATCAAACAGGGCAAACCGCTCTGGCGCGGCGGCATACTCCTCAGCCATCCTCGTCCCCTTGATGATTTGCAGCTGGTGCAGCTTCAGCGTGGTCAATGGCAGGCGTGAGATGACAGCTGGCTGTGCGAGCATCTTGTCCTTGCTATCGCCAGGAAGACCGAGGATGATGTGCCCCCCGACATTGACACCGGCAGCCGCCGTGCGGCGCACCGCATCGGCCGCCACTGAGAATGTATGCCCACGGTTTATGTGCCTGAGCATCTCGTCGTCAGTGCTCTCGATGCCATACTCGACCATGACATACGTCTGCCTGGCAAGCCTTGACAGATAGTCCAGCACCTCGTCACCCATGCAATCGGGACGGGTGCCGATGACGAGGCCGACCACCCCATCGACAGACAAGGCTTCTTCGTATTTACGGCGCAACCCGTCCAACGTCCCGTAGGTGTTGGTGTAGGCTTGGAAATATGCAAGGTATTTCATTTCGGGATACTTGCGTGCAAAGAAACGCACCCCCTCCTCCAACTGCCGCGACACTGGGTCGCCAGGTTTGCAATAGGATGGATTGAACGAGGCATTGTTGCAATAGGCACAACCTCCCCACCCCACGGTCCCGTCACGGTTGGGGCAAGAGAACGCGGCGTTGACCGCAATCTTCTGCACCTTGCACCCGAAGGTTCGCCTCAGGTAGGTCGAATAGTCATTGTAAAGCATCACAGCCATTTCACTTCAACGTCTTGTAACTCAAGATGTGCCATGCTATCAAAACGGTCGCGAGCAACAGCAGCACCTTCAGCCACACGGCATCGGCAACAAAGACCACGCAAGCAGCCATCGAGAGTGCCATCATCACGACAGCTATTATTTTCGCCCGCAGCGGGATGGCACGCGACTCCTGGAACTCCTTGATGTAGCCTCCGAGCCTCGGCCTCGACAACAGCCAGGCATGGAGGCGAGGCGACCCCTTGAGAAACAGCCACGCGGACAACAGCAGGAAAGGTGTCGTCGGGAGCAACGGCAAGGCTATGCCGACAAGCCCCAGCCCGAGAGAGACAAACCCCAAAACGACGCACAACTGTTTCATTCCGCAAAGATAGTCCACATCGTCCACAAGACAAACGGCACATCATCTCACAATGATGCGCCGTCGTCAACAATGAAAACGATGAAAAACGCCGCGAGGCCGTCAATCGACATAGCGGACCATGTCGGTGCGCCTCGGTTTGGCGGCAGGTGTCTCGTCCGGATAGCCGAAGCCGATGACGTAGAGCAGCTTGTAACCGTCAGAGAATCCCAACTTGTCGAGATAGGGCTTGGCGGCAGGATTCTCAAGCATGAACCTCGTCGGCGAACCAAGGCAACATGAGCCTATGCCCATCGACCATGCAGCCAACACCATGTTGCCACCCAGCAGCCCGCAATCTATCGCGGACATATCATAAGAGGTGTCAGCCGCGATGAACACCACTGTCGGCGCATTGCGGAACATCGTTTTGAAGTCCGGCGCGGCGGCCGCCTCGGGATTAGCCTCAGCGTAGACTTTTGTCACGCCGTTTATAAACTCGGGGTCATCGACAATCCTCACCTCATAGGCCTGGCGGTTTTGCCCGTTGGGCGCATTGAGGCCGCACATGACAACTGAGTCCATCTTGGCACGCTCGACCGGTTGCGGTTTGTACTTGCGGACACTGCGCCGCGTCATGATGTTGTCATAGACCACGCCCACGGTGTCCACGACGGCAGGGGCAGAGCCTGCGCCCTCGCCACCGCTCCCGCATGACATCATCATGGGGAGGGCAAGCAACAATAGGAAATGATTTTTCAGTTTCATAATAATGATAGTTTGAGGACAAAAATATCATGATTGTCACTACGGCAAATGATTTTATTGATTATTAACCAAGCAAAATCCCTGTACGCGCAGCCGCACGCCTCCCGTGGGCGTAGGCCACCACCTCGACATACGAAAAAACCGCCCCATCGGTGAGATGGAGCGGTCTGTGGTGAGCCTCTTGTCGGATTCGAACCAACGACCCCGAGATTACAAATCACGTGCT
>CALNGU010000095.1 GCA_939800445.1 uncultured Bacteroidaceae bacterium
CTTTACTCACCGAGGGAAAGAACTTTATGTCTGACTTGGTGGAAGTTTATGCCTATTGTCACAGGATTTATCTCTTGATGTCGTCGGCGTGGAGTACCAGGAAAGGGGCGCGGCATCCGTCACCACTCCAACCGCATCCTCACCGTTGCGATGACGGGCAGGTGGTCGCTGATGCCGCCGGCATAGCGCATTCCGACGTAGGTGCGGCGCGGCTTGCGCCCGAGGTGCTTGGTGTCGTCGGTCAGGAGGTAGGCATCGGCGACGACACGGGCTGGGGTTATGCTGAGGCTGCCGCTCGCCTCGAGTAGGCGGCGGTTGGCGATGATGTGGTCGTAGGTCTGCCACAGGGCGCGGTATTTATATGACCCGACCTCGGTGCTGTCGGCGTAGGCGGCGGTGAGCAGGGCATAGCTGCCGTCGTCGAATGCCTTGGCGAGCATCGCGTCGCCCGCCGGGGTGTTGAAGTCGCCCATGATGACGATGTTGGCCGATGTGCGTACCGCCGTCAGCGAGTCGGCATAGCTGCGCAGGCGGTCGAGCACCATGCGGCGTGCCTTGGCTGCCGTCGCGCTGCCTCCACGGCGGCTCGGCAGGTGGCAGGCGATGATGTCGAGGGTGTCGCCCGTGGCGACGAGGCCGCAACAGTGCAGCAGGTCGCGGGTGGGGGAGGCTCCGGCGGGGGAGACATCGACCCTGACGGAGCGGGTGGCGACGGGCTTGAACCTCTCGCGCTGGTAGATGATTGCCACGTCTATGCCGCGCTCGTCGGGCGAGTCGGTCATGACATGGCGGTAGCCCAGCTGCTTGAGGGGCGAGTAGCGGGTGAGGTAGCGCATGACATACTCGTTCTCGACCTCGCACAGCCCGACGATGGCGGGGATTGCGCCACGGCCGCTGTTGACTATCACGCGGGATATGTCAGCCATCTTGCGCTTGAACCGCCCTACGTGCCAGTGGCGGATGGCGGTGGGGAGGAATTCGTCGTCGTCCTTCAGGCTGTCGTCCTGGCAGTCAAAGAGGTTCTCGACGTTGTAGAACATCACCATCAACGAGTCGCACGCGGCCTGGCAGCGTGCCGTGGCGGCGATGAGCAGCAGTGTGGCAATCAGCAGTCGGTGCATGGTGGTGTGCAGGGGTGTGAAAAAGGGGCAAACGGCAGCAGTGTGCCGTTTGCCCCGGCTTGGTGTCTTGGGTTCAGGTCAGGCGGTTCACTTCTGGTGCTGGGGGCGCAACAGGTCGTTGACCGTCTTGACGGGGTTGAATGTGGTGAGTGGCACTTCGACGAGTACGGTGTTCCAGTCGCTCATCGCGCCGTTCCACAGGCCAGGCAATTCGAGTGCCTTGAGTTCCTTGCCGCCCTTGGACTTGCGGGAGATGAAGCCGGTGTTCTTGTCCACGTAGTCCACGAGGTTGAACTTCCGCCCTTGGTAGTCCTTGACGGCGCAGACGAGGTCAACGGGGTTGAAGTGCGTGCCGCCCTCGAACATTGCTTTCTTGGCAGGGTCGTTCATGTCGATTTGCGAGCTTTCGAGGATTTGCAGCGAGACTGTGCCGTCCTGGTTGTAGGCGAGGAACGGGCCGCCGCCGGGTTCGCCGACGTTCTTGACCATGCCGCAGACACGCATCGGGCGGTTGAGCTTGCGGTGGAGGTATTGTGCGAGTGCCTCGTTGTCGAGTTCGCTGGCTTTCGGGTTGTGGCAGAACAGTTCGTTTTCGAGGAATGCGAGCATCTCTCTCAGTTCTGCATCGCTGCATCCGCCCTTGTCGAGCCTCTTGAGGTAGTCGAATGCACGCTGTTGCAGTGTCACGAGGACTCCGGCGATGACTTGCTTGTAGGTGACGGTGTCGGCCTTGAGGCGGTCGGGCACCACGTTGTCTATGTTCTTGATGAATATGACATCCGCGTCGAGGTCGTTGAGGTTCTCAATCAACGCGCCGTGTCCACCTGGGCGGAACAGCAGTTTGCCGTCCGTGCGGAATGGTTTGTTGCCCAGGTCAACGGCTATGGTGTCGGTGGAAGGCTTTTGCTCCGAGAAAGTCACGTCGTAGGTTGAGGAGTAGCGGGCTTCGTATTCCTTCTTCTTCTCATCCACCAGTGCCGTGAACAGCCCTTTGTGCTCCGGCGATACGGTGAAGTGGATGTGCACGTGGCCGTCAGCCCCCTTGGCGTACAACTCACCTTCGACGAGGTGTTCCTCCAGCGGCGTGCGCACCGTGTCGCCGTAGTCGTGGAACTTCAGCAGGCCTTTGGGCAGGTTGCCATAGTTCAATCCTTCCGGGAGGAGCAGTGCGCGCACCACAGCCTTGTGCTCTCCCTCGGCAATGAGTGCGTCGATGCCTTTGCCGTGGATGCGTCTGCACGCTTCGTCCAACAGGGCGAAGAACGCGAATTGATGGATGCCGTCGAAGAAACGTTTCTCGAAGTCTGTCTCTGGTTTCCCGCTTTCCGAGTCAAGGAAGGCGAAGAGGTCTTTGAACATCCTGCTGGCAGCTCCTGATGCGGGGACGAATTTCAGCACCCGCTTGCCACCGTTGCGGTATTCGCTCCAGACCTTGGCATAGTTGCCGCACGCTGCTGCGTCAGGCGACATGATGCCTTTGGCGGTGGATGCTGCACCGTCGAGTTCGAGATAGGCGAACCCTTTTTCGAAATCTTTTAGTTGCTCGGCTATTTGTTTTTCGGTGATGTGCTTGGATGCCAGCTGTTCCAAGTCTTGCTGTGTCAGTTGCATATCAGAGTAGGTTTAATGGTTTTTCATATAATGTATCCCAAAAATACAAAAAAACATTTACCCCGGTGGCTAATGGGATAAAAAAGCCTACTTTTACACTAAGTAATCACGAGAGAAATGAAAGCAAGTAGTTATTTTACCGAAGATGAGAGACGCTTGTTGCCTGCCTTGGTGGAACAGTTGGCAACTGCTTGCAACGGTTGTGTGAGCGACGGAGACTACCGCAAGGTGAAACGGGCACTCGTCCGTGCTGCTGCGGCAGGGACGATGCCACGGAATGCTTTCGGGATGAATCCCATAGTCACAAGTCTCCAGACCGCATCGATAGTCGCGTCGGAAATAAGGAATGACCGTGAGGCGATAGTGGCCATCCTGTTGCATAACCTTGTCCGCTATGGTTTCTGTGACATACCTGCCGTCTGTGCTGCTTTTGGTGAGGATGTGGCTACGATAATTTCAGGATTGATAAAGACCAATGATGTCTATCAGAAGAGCCCTGTCATCGAGTCGGACAATTTCCGGGACTTGCTCATGTCGTTTGCCAGTGACATGAGGGTCATACTTATCATGATTGCCGACCGTGTGAACATCATGCGGCAAATCAGGGACACGGAAAATGTGACGGCCAGGGAGAAAGTGGCCAACGAGGCCAAGTGCCTTTATGCCCCGCTTGCCCATAAGCTCGGTCTCTACAAACTGAAGACGGAGCTGGAGGATTTGTCGGTCAAATACCTCTACCATGACGTGTACTATCATATTAAAGACAAACTCAGCCAGACGAAGGCGGCACGTGACAGGTATATCGCCAAATTCATAGAGCCTGTCGAGCAGCGTCTGAAGCAGAGCGGGCTCAAATTCCATATCAAGGGCAGGACGAAATCAATCCACTCCATCTGGAACAAAATGAAGAAACAGAACGTGGAGTTTGAGGGCATCTACGATTTATTTGCCATCAGGATAATCATTGATTCCGCCCCCGAGGATGAAAAGAAGGATTGTTGGGTTGCCTATTCAATCGTGACCGATATGTATCCGCCAAACCCCAAGCGTCTGCGTGACTGGCTTTCCGTGCCGAAAAGCAACGGCTACGAGTCGCTGCACATCACAGTCATGGGACCTGAGGGCAAATGGGTCGAGGTGCAGATCAGGACGGAGCGCATGGATGCCATCGCCGAGAGGGGTGTTGCCGCCCATTGGCGTTACAAGGGGATTAAAAGCGACAACGAGATGGACAGTTGGCTGACATCAATAAGGGAGGCTCTCGAAAACAACGATGCTGCCGACAATGATGAATTGCTCGACCAATTCAAGGTCAATCTTTACAAGGACGATGTCTTTATCTTCACTCCCAAGGGTGATTTGGTGCGTATGCCCAAAGGCTCGACATTGCTTGATTTTGCATTCAGCATACACACCAATGTCGGAAGTCATTGCATCGGCGGCAAGGTCAACGGCAGGGTAGTGCCAATCAGGCACCGCCTCGGCAACGGCGACCAGGTGGAAGTCATGACATCGCCAACGCAGCAACCCAAGCAGGACTGGTTGTCAGTCGCCGTCACATCGAGGGCGAAGGCAAAAATCAGGCAGGTCCTTAAGGAGAAAGAAAACAGGCAGGCCGACTTTGCAAAGGAAGCATTGCAACGAAAGTTCAAGAACCGAAAGATTGATGTCGATGCCGGGCAGTTGTCAAAATTGATATTGATGCTCGGATATAAGAACGAGACCACTTTTTACCAAGCGATAGGTGAGGAGCAGCTTGACGCCAATGCAGTGGTTGACCGCTATGTCGAGATGTCGCACAAGCAGTCTGAGACCACAGGTGACGAGACGGCCAAGAGCGCGGAATCCTTTGGACTGCATCAGTCCTTGCAACCTGCGGCCAAAGGAGGGGAGGACATCCTGCTCATCGACAAGGATCTGAAGGGGCTTGACTACCGTCTTGCCAAGTGTTGCAATCCGATTTACGGTGATGACATTTTTGCCTATACGACATCAGGGTCAGGCATAAAAATCCACCGCACTGATTGTCCCAATGCCAAGGAACTGCATGAGAGGTTCGGTTACAGGATACTGAAAGCGAAATGGAACGGTGACACTGGCGGTTCGCACTTTGACATCACCCTCAAGGTCGTCGGGCAAGATAATATAGGTATAGTGACCAACATGACAAGTGTCATCAACAAAGAACCCGACACAGTGCTCCGCTCCATCTCGATCTCGTCCAACGACGGGATGTTCTCTGGCATGATGACCATCAGCGTCAAGGACAAGAGGAACCTGGAAAGTTTGGCTAAGAAACTGAAGTCAATAAAGGGAGTGATGCAGATAGAGCGTAGTTGAGATGGCAAAGTTCAGTTTCGCAAAAAGAGGCAAGAGCTTTGTCTACGCATGGCGTGGGATTGTCTCGCTTGTCAGCAATGAACACAATGCCTGGATTCATTGCGTCGCCGCAGTTGTCACGGTCACGGCCGGGTTTGCATTTGGCATCAGTCGGGTGGAATGGATTGCTGTCGTGATTTGCATCGCGGCCGTGTTTGCGGCCGAGGCGTTCAACACGGCTGTTGAAAGGCTTGTGGACATCGTTTCCCCGGATTATGACCGCCGTGCCGGTGCGGTCAAGGACGTTGCGGCCGGCGCTGTCCTGCTCACGGCCATTGGTGCTGCCGTCGTCGGCCTGCTGGTCTTTGTGCCGCACATCGCAGCTCTGTTTTGAGCGGTGGCTTGTGTAATTATGGTTAAAAACGGCGATGCCGTCGCGTCCATTGCTGGCTGATGGTGTTATTTTTGCTCACGAATTAATCATTATAGAACGAAAAACGACAAATCATGAGGAAAACCATTTATTTGCTTTTGACCTTTGCGATGTTTGCTTGCGTCTCTTTTGCGCAGGAGGCAAAGCAAGGGGCAAGGATAGTCTTTAAGGAAATAATCAAAGACCTCGGTGAATTTCCCGAGAGCGAGCCGACTGCCACCTGTGTCTTTGAGTTCACCAACGAAGGTGATGCCCCCCTGGTCATCCACAGGGCGCAGGCATCGTGCGGCTGCACCGTGCCTAAGTATCCCAAAGAGCCGGTCATGCCAGGTGAAAAGGGGACTGTCACCGTCAGCTACAACGGGGCAGGCAAGCATCCCGGTCCTTTCAAGAAATCAATAAGGCTGATGACCAACGCCAATCCTGAGATGGCAATCATCTACGTCAAAGGAAAGATGACCGAGGTCGGGGTAGGGAAAGACAAGACAATGCTTGACCGTTGAGCCAGTTTCGCCGATTGCCGGCATAAAAACAAGAGACAGCATCCGTCCCAACGTCGGGTGTTGTCTCTTTTTGATGCGGAAAGAACGGGATTCGAACCCGTGAAACGCTTTTGGCGTTTACACGCTTTCCAGGCGTGCCTCTTCAACCACTCGAGCATCTTTCCTTGTGTGGCAGAGCCTGTTTCTGACGCAAACCCGGAGGGGGTCGCTCAAAAACGGGCGCAAGTTACTAATAAAATGCGATTCACCAACACTTTTGCCTCACAATTCAAACAATGCCCTTGCATTTGCGGTCAGTGTCGTGGCCGCCGTGTCGTAGTCCAGTCCGTAGATTTCGGCGACTTTTCTGACGACATCGGCGACGAATGCGCTCTCATTCCTCTGTCCACGGTGCGGCACGGGGGCGAGGTAGGGCGAGTCAGTCTCGGCCACAATCCTGCCGATGGGGATGTGCCGCAGCGTCCCGGGCAAGTCCGACCGCTTGAAAGTCACGATGCCGTTGACCCCGAAGTAGAAATCCGTGTGCTCCATCAACCATTCGGCTTGCTGCAACGTCCCGGTGAAACTGTGTGCGACACCCCTCAGGTTGCCGCAGCCCTTGTGGTTGGCGAGCACTTGGAACAGTTCGTCAAACGCGTTGCGGCAGTGGATGACGACCGGCAGCCCGTGCCTCACGGCCATGTCGAGCTGTGCGTCCAACGCCACCATCTGTTGCTCGCGGTAGGTGCTGTCCCAGTAGAGGTCGAGACCTATCTCCCCGACGGCCACATATCCGCGTCCGCTTCCGAGGTTGTCCTCGATGATGGCAAGCGCGGCTTCGTAGTCTTCAGTGACCGATGTCGGGTGCAGCCCCGTCATGGGGCGGCACAGCCCGGGATAGGTCTCCACGCAGCGCATCAGCCGCTCGGTCGTCGTCGGGTCGATGTCGGGCAGCAGGATAGTCGTCACCCCCGCCTCGACGGCGCGTGCCACCACTTCGTCGCGGTCGTCGTCAAACTCGGGGAGGTAGATGTGCGAGTGTGTGTCTATGAGCGTCGCCATGTCAGCGTGAGCGGTGTATTGTCGATTGCAAGAGTAAGTCCCTCAGCACCTGCACTTTCTCGGCAGGCAGTGAGAGCGATGACAGGCACTCTTCTGCTTTGGTGAAGTATGCCCCTATTTTCTCCTCGGTGTCCCGGCGTACGTTTGCCCTTTCGTATATGGTCTTGAACGCCGCCACCTTCTCATCAGTGTCGAATGTCTCGCGTGCCATCCACTGCGCCATCGTTTCGCGGTCTGAGGGCAAGGCGTTGTTCATGGCAGTTATGAGCAGGAATGTCTTTTTGTTGCAGAAGATGTCCCCGCCTATGTTTTTGCCGAATAGCTCCGTGTCGCCATAGACATCAAGGTAGTCGTCCTGCAACTGGAACGCCAGCCCGAAGTTGATTCCGAGTTCGTAGAGCGCACGGCAGTCGTCCTCGCCCGCGCCGCCGAGCATCGCGCCGCAACGGAGCGCGGTGGCGAAGAACACCGCCGTCTTCAACCGCGTCATTCCCAGGTAGTCATCGACCGTCACGTCGTCACGTGTCTCAAACTCCATGTCGAGTTGTTGCCCCTCGCATATCTCCACGGCCATCGCCGTGAACGCCGGCATGACCAACTCCAACTGGCCGGCAGGCAGGCCGCCCAGTGTCTTGTAGGCCAGCAGCAGCATCACGTCGCCCGACAGTATCGCCGCATTGTCGCCCCACTTGGCGTGCACGGTCGGCTTGCCACGGCGCAGGTCAGCCTTGTCCATGACATCGTCGTGCAGCAGGGTGTGGTTGTGGTACAGCTCCAGCGCGCCCGCCAGCGGCAATGCCCTCTCTATGTCGCCGCAGTATGCCTCGCAAGCCATCAGTGCCATTACGGGCCTGAGGCGTTTGCCGCCCAGCGCGAGGGTGTAGCTTATGGGGGAATAGAGCTCGACGGGAGGGCGTGTGTAGGACAATGACGAGAGGTACGCCTCGACGGCCGCCCTCAATTCTTCTTTCGTATGCATCATTCGTGTGTTTTGGTTATGGCAAAATCGCCGTGGCGGCGCACCGCGCAGCCGTTGCAAATATACCATATCTTGACCGAGGGGCAAGTGCGCCGCCCTGTGATTTGCTCACCGCCGCCGCTCGGCTGTGGCATAGGCGCGGTGGCGGCAGGGGCAAAACTGCACGACACGCCGGGAAAACTTGCATCACCCGCCGAGAAAAGTTGGTTGTCTCGGCGAGTAAA
>CALNGU010000096.1 GCA_939800445.1 uncultured Bacteroidaceae bacterium
TTGTTTTAATAAACAAAACTTCTGTTTTTATATTCAAAAGTTTTGTTTTTACTTTGGGTCTGACCATTTGCAAGTTTATGGTCAGCCACCCGGGAGTTTGTGCCGGGCGCAGAGGCATTTTGCACCCACCTGTTGCGGCGATTGGGCGGCGGGGAGCTTTGTTTTTGTTGCGACACTTCCTAACTTTGCGCCCATTAATCCAACCATAATCATCAGACAATGGCAGACATGACTAACAATGAGAACGAGGGCAAAAGGAGCCTGAACTTCATAGAACAAGAGATCGAAAAGGACCTGTCGCAGGGCAAGAACGCGTCGAGGGTGCAGACACGCTTCCCGCCCGAACCCAACGGATACCTGCACATAGGGCACGCCAAGGCGTTCTGCCTCGACTTCGGCGTGGCGGAGCAGTACGGCGGCGTGTGCAACCTGCGCTTTGACGACACCAACCCTGCGAAGGAGGACACGGAGTATGTGGAATCCATCATGGAGGACATCCAATGGCTGGGCTACCGGTGGGACAACGTCTACTACGCGTCCGACTACTTCCAGCAGCTGTGGAACTTCGCCGTCAGGCTCATCAAGGAGGGCAAGGCCTACGTCGATGAGCAGACATCCGAGCAGATAGCCGAGCAGAAGGGCACGCCGACGCGCCCGGGGACGGAAAGCCCGTTCCGCAACCGCCCGGTGGAGGAGAGCTTGGAGCTGTTCCACAAGATGAATTCGGGCGAGATACCCGAGGGAGCGATGGTGCTGCGCGCCAAAATCGACATGACCAACCCGAATATGCACTTCCGCGACCCGGTCATCTACCGCATCATCCACCACCCCCACCACCGCACGGGGACTAAGTGGAAGGTCTACCCGATGTATGACTTCGCGCACGGCCAGAGCGACTACTTCGAGGGCGTGACCCACTCGCTCTGCACGCTGGAGTTCACGGTGCACCGCCCGCTTTACGACTACTTCATCGACGAGTTGAAGGAGGGCAAGGACCTCGACGACAACCGCCCGAGGCAGATTGAGTTCAACCGCCTGAACCTGACCTACACCGTCATGAGCAAAAGGAAACTGCTCGCGCTCGTCAAGGAGGGGCTCGTTGCAGGCTGGGACGATCCACGTATGCCGACCCTCTGCGGGTTGCGGCGCAGGGGCTACACGCCCGAGGCGATAAAGAATTTCATCGCGATGATAGGCTACACCAAATTCGAGGCGTTGAACGACATCTCGATGCTCGAAGCCGCCTGCCGCGAGGACTTGAACAAACGTGCCACGAGGGTGTCGGCCGTGCTCGACCCCGTGCGCCTCGTCATCGACAACTATCCCGAGGACAAGGTGGAGCTCCTGGAGGCAATTGACAACCCGGAGGACGAAAATTCGGCGACGCACACCATCGAGTTCAGCCGCGAACTGTGGATGGAGCGCGACGACTTCATGGAGAATGCGCCGAAGAAGTACTTCCGCATGACACCGGGACAGGAAGTGAGACTGAAGAACGCCTACATCGTCCGCTGCACAGGCTGCGACAAGGACGACGAGGGCAACATCACGACGGTGCACTGCACCTACGATCCCGAGACACGCAGCGGTATGCCCGAGAGCGCAAGGAAAGTCAAAGGCACGCTGCATTGGGTCAGCTGTGCCCATGCGGTCAAGGCAGAGGTGCGGCTCTACGACCGCCTGTTCAACGTCGAGAACCCGGGCGAGGAGAAAGACCGCGACTTCCGCGAACTCCTCAACCCCGACTCGCTGACCGTGCTCAAGGATTGCTACGTGGAGCGTTACCTGCAACAGTTCAAGCCGCTCGACCACCTGCAATTCCAGAGGATAGGCTACTTCACACCCGACAAGGACAGCACGGCCGACCACCTCATCTTCAACCGCACCGTGTCGTTGAAGGACACATGGAGCAAGATGAATAAATGAACATGGGGAGGTGCGGATGCTGATATACAACACAACCTACCACGTCGAGGATGGCGATGTGCGGAACTTCCTCATCTGGATGACGCAGCACTACATTCCGACTGTCCTGCAATCGGGGCAACTCACGTCGCCAAGGCTGGCCGAGGTGCTGAGCCACCGAGAGGAAGGGGCAAGCACCTTTTCCCTGCAATGGGAGGTCGAGAGCAGCAAGATCCTGCACGAGTGGCACACACGGCAAGGCAGCGCGCTCAACGACGAACTACTGAAAATCTTCAAGGACAAGGTGGTGGGCTTCCCCACCTTGCTTGAAGTGATGGACCTGCCGGACTATGATTAAGGACAAGGTAATCCTGGGGATAGACCCAGGAACTACGGTGATGGGCTACGGGATAATACACATCGTCGAGAACAAGCCAGAAGTCGTGACGATTGGGGTTATCGAGCTGAGCAAGTACTCCAACCACTACATGAAACTCAAACGCATCTATGAGCGCGTGCAGTGGATAATCGATGCCTACCATCCCGATGAACTCGCCATAGAAGCCCCATTCTTTGGCAAAAACGTGCAGTCTATGCTCAAGCTGGGACGGGCGCAAGGTGTGGCTATGGCGGCCGCACTCAACCGTGACATCCCAATAACCGAATATGCCCCATTGAAGATAAAAATGGCAATCACGGGCAACGGACAGGCAAGCAAGGAGCAGGTGGCAAGTATGCTCAAGCACATCTTCAAGTTGTCCGACGATATGATGCTGCCGCAACTCGATGCCACCGACGGATTGGCAGCCGCCTATTGCCACTACCTGCAGTCAGGAAGGCCGCAGACTGAAAAGAAGTACAAGGACTGGGGCGACTTCATCGCCAAAAACGAATCACGCGTTGTCAAATGAGAGCGAGACGGCACATCATCATCCCCCTGCTGCTGTTCGCTTACATCACCGTGATGGCGGCAGTTTTCCTGCCCAGGAATGACTTCATGCCGACGACCGACAAGGTGGTCATCCTGTCAATAGCCTATCTGCTCGTCCTGGTGCTTTTCTTTCTGATGAAGGCAAGGGCAAAAAACAAAGACAGCAAAAGATGAGCAGGATAGTCATCGCCTGCGACTCGTTCAAAGGTTCGCTCACTTCCGGCGAAGCAGCCGAAGCAATAGCGGAGGGCATAAGAGCCGCGTGCCCCGACTGTGGCATAACGGCAATCCCCGTTGCGGACGGCGGTGAAGGCACTCTCGATGCTGTGCAAAAGGCTGTCAACGGCAAATGGATGACCACGCAGACATTCGACCCGCTGATGCGCCGGACTGAAGCACCTTGGCTGATGATTGAACGTGACGGGACAAAGACCGCCGTCATAGAGCTTGCCTCCGCCTCAGGGCTTACATTGTTGGGACAAGACGAGCTGAACCCGATGATGACAACCACCTATGGCACTGGTGTCATCGTCAGGGAAGCCATTAGCCACGGGTGCAAGGACATAGTGCTCACACTCGGCGGCAGTGCGACAAATGATGCAGGGGCAGGACTGCTTGCTGCCATCGGCATAAACTTCTGGCATGATGACGAAATTGTCAGCATCCCATGCGGCAAAGACCTCGAAGGAATCACACGAATCACCTATACCAATATATATAGGGGAACGAAGCAGGCGCACTTTACCCTCGCCTGCGATGTCGATACGCCCTTTTGTGGCAAGCAAGGGGCGGCATGGATATTTGCGCGGCAAAAAGGCGCAACAGACGAGATGATTGATGTCCTCGACAAAGGCTTGGAACATTTTGCAGCTATTGCCAAGGAGTACACTGGCAAAGACATTGCGCAAATCCCTGGGAGTGGCGCAGCCGGAGGGACAGCAGGTGGATTGCTGGCATTCACCGATGCCCGCATCATCTCGGGAGCTGAGATGGTTCTCGACCTGGCCGGCTTTGATGAAGCAATCAATGGTGCATCACTCGTGATAACTGGCGAAGGCCGTATCGATGCACAAACGATGAAAGGCAAACTGCCATCCATCGTCGCCGCCCGCGCCGCAGCACATGGCATCCCTGTTATCGCTGTTTGTGGCAAATGTGGCAAAGACATTGACGCTGAAATGTTGCCATTCAAAGTCCTTGAGACTTGCCCCAAAGACATGGATACTGCCTTTGCGATGCAAAAGCGACAAGCCAAGACCAACATCATAACGGCAGTGGCGACCTATATATCCAGCACATTGCCCGACAACGACTAATAATTATTAATTTTGCACGAAATAAAAAACGCCTATGCCAACTGACAAAGACAAAGGGACAAGCATATACAACCGCGACACGATGGAGTTTCTGACTGTCGCCAAGCAATTTTGCACATTCGTGGAGAGCACGGAAGGGATGAAAAGGGAGTTGTTCGTCAACACCATGCTCAAACTCCTTCCCCTCCTCTACCTGAAAGCAGTCATGCTTGACAAGGTGGAACATGACGAAGACGTTTACCCTGAGACATTCGTGACCGAGGACAGTTATGAAATAGTAAGGATAAACATCGCATCGATAATGGGCGAGCTCGACGACTACCTTGATGTTTTCATGGAAGACATGGTGTACAGCGACAAGCCAATCCTTTCGACAATCTCTGAAAACATTGCCGACATATACCAGGACATCAGGGACATGGTGTTTTCCTTCCAGCTCGAATACGAGGAAAGCCGCAAGGAAGCACTCGCGACGTGCATTGACAACTTCGACACCATCTGGGGGCAAAAGCTTGTCAACGTGATGCGGGCACTGCACAGTGCCAGACACTCAGTCCACGAATGCGATGACGAAAACTGCGGATGCCATGATAACGATTAAGGATACGATTACAAAGCCGGAATTGGCGAATATGCCGAAAGTGGCATTCAAGGGCAACATCTACACCATCTGTTCCGAGGGCGAGATAAAGAAAGTGTTCCAAGCACTCAAGCACTACAAAATCGTCGGGATAGACACTGAGACACGCCCTTCCTTCAAAAAAGGGAAGATGAATAAAGTGGCCCTATTGCAAATCGCAACTGATGACATCTGCTGGCTCATCAGGCTCAACATGACAGGTGTCACCAATGAGATAAAGGAATTCCTTGAAGACAAGGAGATAAAGAAGATTGGCATCTCACTCAGGGATGATTTCCGCCAGCTCAACAGTTGCAGGTCAATAGCACCGCAATCATACATAGAGTTGCAACAATATGCAGAGAATTTCGGCATAAAGGACAAAAGCCTGCAAAAGATTTACGGAATCCTGTTTGACGAGAAGATTTCCAAGAGCCAGCGTCTGACCAATTGGGAATCTGATGAACTGACCGAGTCGCAAAAATCCTATGCAGCGACAGACGCATGGGCTTGCCTGAAGATATATGAACGCTTCAAGGCAATGGAGGGGAACGGCTATGAGCTTATCCACAACGGCACTGACGAAGACAACGCACAAACACAAACATCAATCTGATGGTATCATACAAGAAAGTTTACCTGAAGCCAGGCAAGGAGGAGTCGCTCAAACGCTTCCACCCATGGATATTCTCTGGCGCAATCATGCGGTTTGAACCGCGCCCGGAAGAGGGGGAAGTCGTCGATGTATACACCTCTGCAGGCGAATACATCGCAACTGGGCACTACCAGATAGGGAGCATCGCGGTCCGCGTCCTCTCATTCAAGCAAAGGACAATAGACAAGGACTTCTGGAAAGAGAGGCTCGCTGTCGCCATGGACGTGAGACGACGAATCGGCGTGGCAGGCAACCCGCGCAACAACACCTACCGCCTCGTGCATGGCGAGGGTGACAACCTGCCAGGGCTCATCATAGACATCTATGGCAAGACGGCCGTCATGCAGGCACACTCACCAGGGATGCACTTTGCCAAAGACGACATCGCCGCCGCACTCATGCAAGTGACCGACGCGGTAGAGAACATTTTCTACAAGTCCGAGACCACCCTGCCCTATAAGGCGGAGCTGGGACAGGAAAACGGCTTCATCATCGGCGGAAGCACCGACAACATCGCCATGGAGAACGGACTGAAATTCCATGTCGATTGGCTCAAAGGACAAAAGACAGGCTTCTTCGTTGACCAGCGAGAGAACCGTGCACTGCTCGAAACCTACTCCAAGGGACGCAAAGTCCTCAATATGTTTTGCTACACAGGCGGTTTCTCGTTCTACGCCATGCGTGGCGGGGCGGAGTTGGTCCATTCCGTAGACAGCTCGGCCAAAGCCGTCGAACTGACCGAGGCCAACATAGAGCTCAACTTCCCAGGAGACACGCGCCACAAGTCATTCGCTGAAGACGCATTCAAGTTCCTCGACAACATGGGCAGCGACTACGACCTGATAATCCTCGACCCGCCAGCTTTCGCAAAGCACAGGGAAGCCCTGCGCAACGCCTTGCAAGGCTACAAGCGTCTGAACGCAAAGGCACTGACGAAAATAAAGCCAGGCGGCATCATCTTCACTTTCTCATGCTCGCAAGTGGTCACAAAGGAAAACTTCCGCAACGCTGTCTTTTCGGCATCGGCCATCTCGGGCAGGAACGTGAGGATACTCCACCAACTCACGCAGCCAGCCGACCATCCTGTCAACATTTACCACCCCGAAGGTGAATATTTGAAAGGGCTCGTGCTGTATGTCGAATAGTTTAAAGTTAAATAATCTAAAATACGAGACAAAAAGATACCATGCTCTTGCACGCGACACCGAATGACCCTACATTTGCACTGTGTTTTTCATGGTATTAGATTAAAGGTTAATAAAGATTGCTTATCCGTGACGGATGGGCAATTTTTTTATGTACCAACCTGAACGCACCGTGCCACGACGGCGGCGCGGCAAACCAACGACAACGACAACCGATGACACGACCCGACACATCACAATCACGGCAACCAGAGCCGTTGCGAAAAATACTCTTCGTCTGCCTCGGCAACATCTGCAGGTCGCCTGCAGCCGAAGCCATCATGCGGTGCTACGTCAGCAAGCAATGCCTTGAGCGGCACTTCATCATCGACTCGGCAGGGCTGTCCTCCTACCATCGCGGCGAATTGGCCGACCCGAGGATGCGCGCCTACGCCGCCCGGCGGGGCTACACGCTGCTCCACAGGTCGCGGCCGGTGGTGACAGACGACTTCTACGACTTCGACCTGATAGTCGGCATGGACGATGCCAACATCGACAAGCTCAAACAGCTCGCCCCCGGCATAGAGGAGGAGGGCAAAATCCGCCGCATGACCGACTACTGCCGTCTCAAGGTAGTTGACCACGTGCCAGACCCCTACTACGACGGAGGCTTTGACAACGTGCTCGACATACTCGAAGACGCTTGCGGCGGACTGCTCGACGACGAGCGGCACCGCTCGGGCATCTGACCGCCGGCACACATCCATCACAAGACAAACATTAACAAAACAAACCAGCATGAGAATCAGGAACATCATCATCCCCGCCGCAACAATCCTGCTCGCGGCATCGTGCGTCGACGACGAGACGCAGGACGTGAGCGTCTACGGCGCACTCGCCACCTCCCATGTGAGCGGCGAATCAGACTACACCTTCACCCTCGACAACGGCAAGAGCATGACGACCGACTCCTACGTCAACCCCAACATCGTGGGCGACGACGACCGCGTCTACCTCACCTACATCATCAACGACAAGCCCGTTGACGGCTACGACTACAACGTCACCCTGCAGACCATCGACACGGTGCTGACGCTCCCGTCGACCATCTATCCCGCCGCCATCCCCGACAGCATAGGCGGCGACGCGCTGGGCATCAACGACGGCTACCTCTCGGACCGCTACCTCAACGTCAACGTGGCGATGCCCGGGCAGTACTCAGGGCACTCGCTCTACCTCGTCAAATCGGCGACAACGCCCGATGACGACGGCGAACTGCTCGATGTCGAGCTGCGCCACAAGCTCGACGGCGACAGCTACGGCTACTGGAGTATGCTCGTCTGCTTCGACATCACGCGCTTCAGGGAGGCATATCCCGGGCGGAAAGGCTTGCGCGTCAAGTTCCGCGACCACAACGCAGGGGGCGCGGAGGCCAGCATCGAGTACCGCTACGGTTCGGCCACCGATGCGGCCAAGGCAGGCCGTTGGAGCGGCAATGCAGATTGACGCGGCATCTGCGGCCAGTACTGAGAGCAAGCGGCGGGCGGACACGTGGATGTGTCCGCCCGCCTT
>CALNGU010000097.1 GCA_939800445.1 uncultured Bacteroidaceae bacterium
TCGCTATAACAAACCTTGTTAGTGCCATTAACAAGCCTTGTTATAGCGACTAACAAGGCGCGACTTCCGTCATGTCATGCGGTGATGCGCCCCTTTGCCTGCAATGGTGTGTCGGCTTTGTCTGAAATACGCTATATTTGCCATCAAACCAACCTTACGACAGCAATGAAGACCATCACCATCGAGAGCAAGTTTGCCGTCTGCCAGCCCGACGAGCTCGAGGCCGGCGAGCGCGACCTTGTCGAGCGCGCCATGCGTGCCACGGGGAGGAGTTATGCGCCCTATTCGTCATTTCATGTCGGTGCTGCAGCCCTTCTGGCTGACGGCAGCGTCATAGAAGGCAGCAACCAGGAGAACGCGGCCTATCCCGCTGCGATGTGCGCCGAGCGGACCGCGCTGTTTTATGCCAATTCCGAGCACCCAGATGTCCCCGTGGTCAAGCTCGCGGTGGCGGCCTGGACGGGCGGGAAGTTTGTCGATGACCCCGTGCCACCCTGCGGCGTGTGCCGCCAGGCCATGCTTGAGGTCGAGGCGAGGGCGGGCAGTCCGCTGCGCATCCTGATGGTGGGGGCGCGGCACGTGTACGTATGCGACGGGGTGGCCAACCTGCTGCCGCTCTCGTTTGCGGCCAAAAACATGGGGATGTGACGATGGGCTGGCTCAGGACGTTGGCTCTCGCCTTGGCACTGGCCGTGTGCGGCACAGTGGCGGCGCAACGGTTGAACAAGGACTACTTGAACTACATCAAGAAGTGGGACAAGGTGGCTGTCGAGCAGATGAAGAAGCACAAAATCCCCGCCAGCATCACCCTGGCGCAGGGTTTGCTGGAGTCGGGGGCGGGCAAGAGCCGGTTGGCGAGGGTGTCCAACAACCATTTTGGCATCAAGTGCGGCAGCTCGTGGCGCGGCAGGTCTGTGCGGCACGACGACGATGCGCCCGATGAATGTTTCCGTGCCTACCGCTCGGCGGTGCAATCCTATGAGGACCACTCCAAGTTCCTGACCGAGAACAGGCGTTACGCGCCGCTCTTCCGCCTGAAGCTGACCGACTACAGGGGCTGGGCACGCGGGCTGAAGAAGGCGGGCTATGCCACCAACCCCTCCTATGCCACACTGCTCATCTCAATCATAGAGGATTACGAACTATACAAATACGACGGGGGGCGCAAGGCGCGGCGTGCGATGCGCGACGATGTGCTGCCGCCACACGATGTCTTCATCGCCAACGGGCTGCTCTACGTCATCGCCAATGATGGCGACACTTTCAAGTCCATAGGCAAGGAACTGGGCATCCGCTCCAAGAAGCTCGCCTCCTACAACGACCTGTGGCGCGACTACCCGCTCATGGAGGGCGACATCGTGTATCTCAAGCGGAAAAACGACGCGCATCCGGGTGCGGCCAACTACCACATGGTCAAGGATGGCGACTCGATGCACTCCATCGCCCAGACCTATGGCGTGCGTCTCAAGAGGCTTTACAAGATGAATAGGGTAGGCGAGGACTATATCCCCGAGGTCGGTGACTTCATCTGGGTGAAGTGACAGCGTTTGCGTCGGGTGTTTGGCCAGGTGTCACCGCTTCCACTGCCACCAGTGCCGCTTGCGCTGGCTGCCGCATTCGTTTTCGATGTATATTTCCCTCAGGGTCTTGCCCGTAGAGATGGCGCGGTAGATGATGCCCCACTCGGGCAGTCCGCCGATGTTGCAGTCGTCGATGAAGATGTCGGCCTTTATCTTGCGTGAATAGCTGCGGTGCTCCGTGGTCTCCTCCTCATAGTTGCTGTTGACGGCATAGAACTCCACGCCGCGTGCCTTGCAGAACTCGACGGCTTCGTCCAGGAGCCGTCCCTCGCGCACTGTCCACAGAATGAGCTGATGCCCGTCCTTGCGCAGCTTTTTGAGCGTCTCGATGGCGAATGGCTTCTCACGTCCTATTTTCGGGTAACGGTGTTCGACGATTGTCCCGTCGAAGTCTACGGCTATATACATGATTGTGCTTGGTTTGTGACTGGTTGAATTGTGCGGGCAAATATAAGGATAAATTCCCTTTCATCGGATGCAAGCAGTCGTGGCAAGGCATGACAGGACAGCCAGGGTGCGATGAAAAAGAAGCCGTGGCGGGATGTCAAATCCGCCACGGCTTTGTGTCTTGCCTGCTCCAATCGGGGGAGTCAGAGCCGGCGTCCGTCAATCCTTGCTGCTGCCGAAGATGCGGAGCAGGTAAAGGAAGAGGTTGATGAAGTCAAGGTAGAGCGTCAACGCCCCGAGCAATGCTATCTTGAGCGCGCTGTCCCCCATGTCGCCGGCTTGTAGGTAGAGCCGTTTGAGGTTCTGCGTGTCCCATGCGGTCAGCCCGACAAAGATGACTACGCCGGCATAGCTGATGATGATGTCCATCATGGTGCTCCTCAGAAACAGATTGACGAGTGTCGCGATGACCAGCCCGATGAGTGCCATGAGCAGTATGTTGCTGAAACGGCTCAAATCGGTCTTTGTCACATAGCCGTACAAGCTGGTCGCGGCGAATGTGCCTGCGGTGACGAAGAACGCACGTGAGATGGCCCCGAGGTCATAGACGATGAATATCGACGACAGCATCACTCCGTTGAGCATCGAGTAGGCGATGAACATTATGGTGGCTGTCACCATCGACATCTTGAGAATCCTCGACGAGAGGATGAACACCATGGCAAACGTGGCGATGATGAGCCCCCACATCCCCATGGTCGAACCGAGGAAGAATTGCATCAGGGCAGGATTCTTGACCGTGATGAGTGCCGACATCGCAGTGATGAAGAGTGCGAAGGTCATCCACACGTAGGTTTTCCTGAAGAGTGCTTTCATTAGCAGCGCGTCATACGCCCTGCCGTCGATGTAGTTTGAGTCCATAGTCATTTGGATTTGATTATTTATTGATATGCAGTTTGTGTCCCATGCGTTCCTGCTTGGTGCGGAGGTAACGCTCGTTGTATGGGTTAGGTTTTGTCTCTATCGGTACTATTTCCTTTATTTCAAGTCCGTAGGCTTCCAGACCGACGCGTTTGACGGGATTGTTGGTCATCAGGCGCATTTTCCTGACCCCCAGTTCGCGGAGGATTTGAGCTCCCACGCCATAGTCCCTTTCGTCAGCCTTGTGCCCAAGGCAGATGTTGGCATCGACAGTGTCCATGCCTTCCTCTTGGAGCTTGTATGCTTTCATCTTCTCCATGAGTCCGATGCCGCGTCCTTCTTGGTTGAGGTAGACGACAACGCCTTTACCGGCTTGTTCAATCATGGTCAATGCTTTGTGCAACTGTTCTCCGCAGTCGCAGCGCATCGAGCCGAAGATGTCGCCCGTCGCGCAGGACGAGTGGACTCTCACCAGCACTGGCTCGTCGGCCGCCCATTCTCCCTTGAAGATTGCGATGTGCTCCAGTCCATTCGCCTTTTGCTTGAACGGGATGAGGTGGAAATGCCCGTACTCGGTCGGCAAGTCAACCTCCACGCCTTTGATGACGGTGCTTTCAGTCCGCAGGCGGTAGGCGATGAGGTCCTTGATGGCAATGATTTTGAAGCCGAACCGTTTTGCCACCTCCTTGAGTTGTGGCAGGCGGGCCATAGTGCCGTCTTCGTTTATGATTTCTATCAATGCTGCGGCAGGGTACAGTCCGGCGAGCTTCATCAGGTCCACAGCCGCTTCGGTGTGGCCTGCGCGGCGGAGCACCCCTTTGCTGCGGGCGCGGAGCGGGTTGATGTGCCCCGGGCGGCCGAAGTCTGCCGGTTTGCGGTCGGGATCTGCCAAGGCGCGGATAGTGGCTGCGCGGTCATGCATTGAGACTCCCGTGGTGCAGCCTTCGAGCAAATCGACGGTGACGGTAAACGGTGTGCCGAGCATCGAGGTGTTCTCCTCGACTTGCATATCAAGCTCCAGCTCTTTCGCACGTTCTTCCGTGATGGGGGCACAGAGCACGCCGCGTCCGTATCTCAACATGAAGTTGACATCATCTTCCGTTATCTTTTCGGCGGCAATGATGAAATCACCTTCGTTCTCACGGTCCTCGTCATCGACCACTATGACAAATTTGCCACGGCGCACGTCGTCGAGGGCTTCTTCTATTGTGCTGAGTTTGAAGTCTTCCATAATTCTAAATATCTCCGTTGGTTATGTTTTTTTCCAATTCGTCACAAATGTCTGTTATTTTATTTAAATCATTGTACAACCTGCCTCTGAAAATCAGCGACCTGACATAGAACCAGAGACCCACCGGGATGATGACGGCTGATGCGATGTTGAGCCTGCGGTCTTTGAATGGTCCGAGGTGGGCATTGACTGCCAGCACGGGCAGGGCTGATGCGTGTGACAGCACGATGAGGTTGCGGCTGTTTGACAACGTTTCCGCCAGTTCCTCAAGCAAGGTGTTGATGTCGCCGAGTTGCTTGTCTATGCCGCTGGCAGTGAACAGGCGGATGTAGGATGGCAGCCTTTTCAGCCGGTGCGTCGCAAGGTAGTCTGTGCACATGGCACGCAGGGTGTCGCATTGTGCCTTGACTTCGGCAGGCACGGGGTTGTCTATCACGACATCTTTGCGGATGTAGTGGCGTTTGGTGCGGATCAGGAACAGTTTGCGGTAGAAAGCCTTGTAGGCATCAGCGTTGAGGACGGTCGAGTCTTTGTTTGCCTTGTATGTGAGAAACGCTCCCAAGGCTGCGAGTATGAATGAGCTGAGGCACATACCGAATGTCACGTTCCAATTCCCGTCGCGTGCCATCTTGTAGCCCGTGTTGTCTATTATATAATAAAAGATGAAAAGCACGACAGACACCACCACCGGCATCCCAAGGCCGCCTTTGCGGATGATTGCCCCGAGCGGCGAGCCGATGAAGAAGAAGATTATGCAGGCCAGCGACAAGGTAATTTTGCGGTACCACTCGGTCTGGTGCTTGCGGACCTGGTAGTCTTTTTCATCAAGGGTGTAGCTGCGGAATTTCCAGTCACTGAGTGTCGATGAGACATTCCGCTTGGCAACGTCGAGGTACTTCTTCTTGTCGGGCAGGGATGAGTTGTCATAGATGCTGTCAACGTTCACCACCGCCTTGCCATAGTAGGCGCGGTCGTCGCTGTCCACCTGTTTTGTTTTGTAGAACTGCAACCTGTCGAGGCTTTCCGCAAAGTAGGCGCGGCCGATGCTGTCCGACTTGACGCTCATCGAGTCGATGTCTTCGGACAACTGCACCATGTTTTTGCTCATGGATTGGTCGGACATGAACGAACCGTCCACCATGCTGAAGTCCGAGTTGAATTCTATCAGCGTCTCTTTCCGTGTGAAAGACTCGCGGCGGTAGGGGACGTTGCGCGACAGCCCCGTCTGGTTTTGCAGGTTCTCGAATTGCTCGCCGTTGTGCAGTGTCAGCTTCAGGAACTTCTTGTCGGCCGTCATTTCCAGTTTGCCTGAATCCGCGACGATGATGTGCGCATTCTCGAATCCGTTGGTGAAGTCGTAGATCATTACCTCGTGCATCATCCCCGTCTTGCGGTCTTTGGACTTGATGTAGAGGTTGTACTTGTCAATCTGGTCATAGAACACCCCCTCGGGGATGTCCAGCTCCGGCGACTTCTCCCTCATCGACACGATGAGCGTCCACAGCTTGACGGAAGCATGGGGGGCTATGACGTTCTGGAAGTAAAAGGATGTCCCCGCCAGCAACACCGACACCACGATGAGCGGCATCATGATGCGTGTCAGCGGGATGCCTGCCGCCTTCATGGCAAGCAGCTCGTAACGCTCGCCGAAGTTGCCGAAAGTCATCAGCGAGGCCAGCAGCACGGCCAGCGGCAGCGAGGACGGCACGAGGGTGAGTGCCGAGTAGAAGAAGAATTGTGCAAGCACCGTCATCGCGAGACCTTTGCCCACGAGTTCATCGACGTACTTCCAGAGGAACTGCATCATGAATATGAACAGGCAGATGAAGAACGTGGCGCAAAAAAGCAGTATGAAACTCTTGATGATGAATTTATCAAGTTTCTTAATGATATGCATTCGCGGTCTCGTTTATATGGGCAAATTTAGCATAATTTACTGACATCGCGCAACCTGCCTGCCCCTCCGCCGCCGTGGCACAGGCTGTGGCGGCGGGGGATGGGCGATGGCGGTCAGGCTTTGGCGTAGAGCCTTTCCCTCATGGCGCGGATGCTGTCCGACGAGATGTAGTCGTCGTAGGTCATCAGCTTGTCTATCGTCCCGCCCGGGGTCAGCTCTATCACGCGGTTGGCGACGGTCTGGATGAACTCGTGGTCGTGCGACGCGAAGAGGATGTTGCCACGGTAGGTCTTCAGGTTGTTGTTGAATGCCTGGATTGATTCGAGGTCGAGGTGGTTGGTGGGCGTGTCAAGGATGAGGCAGTTGGCACCGCGCAGTTGCATACGGGCAATCATGCACCTCATCTTTTCGCCTCCCGACAGCACGTTCACCTTTTTCATCACCTCGTCGCCGCTGAAGAGCATTCGCCCGAGGAAGCTCTTCATGTACACCTCGTTGCCTTCCCCGTACTGCGACAACCATTCCACCAGGTTTTTGTCACAGTCGAAGAACTTGGTGTTGTCCAGCGGCAGGTAGGCCGTGGTGATTGTCACGCCCCACTCGAATGTGCCCGCGTCGGCCTGGGCGTTGCCGTTGATGATCTCAAACAGGGCTGTCATGGCGCGGGGGTCGTGCGAGAGGAAGACGATCTTGTCACCCTTCTCGACGTTGAATGTCACGTCGCGGAACAGCACAGTGCCGTCATCGGCCGTCTTGGCGAGGCCATCGACCTGGAGTATCTTGTTGCCCGGCTCCCTGTCAGGGGTGAAGATGATGCCCGGGTAGCGTCGCGACGACGGCTGGATGTCATCGACGTTGAGTTTCTCAAGCATCTTCTTGCGGCTGGTGGTCTGCTTGCTCTTGGCGACGTTGGCCGAGAAGCGGCGGATGAACTCCTCCAGTTCCTTGCGCTTCTCCTCCGCCTTAGCCTTCTGGTTCTGCCTCTGGCGCAGGGCGAGCTGGCTCGACTCGTACCAGAAGCTGTAGTTGCCCGCATAGAGGTTTATCTTCCCGAAGTCGATGTCCACCGTGTGCGTGCACACCGCGTCGAGGAAGTGCCTGTCGTGGCTCACCACCAGCACCGTGTGGTCAAACTCGGCCAGATAGTCCTCCAGCCACATCACCGTCTCCATGTCGAGGTCGTTGGTCGGCTCGTCGAGCAGCAGGTTGTCGGGGTTGCCGTACAGGGCCTGCGCCAGCATCACCCGCACCTTTTCCTTACCGCTCAGGTCGCGCATCATCAGCCCGTGCTTGTCCTCCTTGACACCCAGCCCGCTGAGCAGGGCGGCGGCATCGGCCTCGGCGTTCCACCCGTCGAGCTCGGCGAAGCGTTCCTCAAGCTCCGAAGCCCTCATGCCGTCCTCGTCGGTGAACTCGGCCTTGGCATAAAGCTCCTCGCGCTCCTTCATTATCCCCCACAGCACCGAGTGCCCCATCAGCACCGTGTCGAGCACCGTGTAGGCATCCCACTTGAAGTGGTCCTGCGACAGCACCGACATTCGCTCGCCCGGACCCATCTCGACACTGCCCGTCGTCGAGTCGAGCTCGCCAGCTATGACCTTGAGCAGCGTCGATTTGCCCGTCCCGTTGGCACCGATGATGCCGTAGCAGTTGCCGTTGTTGAACTTGAGGTTGACATCCTTGAAAAGCACTCTTTTCCCGAATTGCACCGAGAGGTTGTTGACTGTGATCATCCTTTGATTGGTTCTTATGATTATGGTGAGAAAAACGGCGCAAAGATAGTGACATTCGGCGGAATAACCGCGCCGCCCCGCCGCCCGCCCCGGCAGACAAACCACGCATCGCCAGGGGAAAACTTCCATCAGGGTAACGGAAAACTTGCAAGAGGGTAAGGGAAAAGTATATTCAAAAGTTTTGTTTTAATATTCAAAACTTCTGTTTATATAAACAA
>CALNGU010000098.1 GCA_939800445.1 uncultured Bacteroidaceae bacterium
TCGTTTCGTTTTGTCACAAGCAAAATTCATGAAAAGAAACTGCATTGGCGCATGAAAAAAGGGCGGCTGTACGAAAGCCGCCCTGCGTTGTATGAAATGCCGCCGTCCCGCCCATTTCATGTGGATGGCGGTGGGGCGGGCGATGCCGCCAGGTGTGTTCACTTGCGCCGCCAGACGATGTAGCTGGTGTTGTCGGACATCTTGTGGCGGCCGCTGGTATGGATGTTCTCATTCCCGAATTCATGCCGCGTCCCGCTCCCGTCCACAGCCCATCCGTAGGAGGATGCTCCGACGAGGTATATCGCTTGGTCCACGCCCAAGTCCACCAAGGCTTGCGAGAAATCGTGGAACGACTCCGTGTCCAGCGTCCCGACCATGAGGATTTCCCCCTGGCGGTCGCAGATGGCGCGGCGGATGGATTTGCCCTTTGGGTTGTTCTCGACCAGCCGGCCGTTGCTGACCAGCGGGTACTGGCGGAAGAAGTAACCGCCCGTCTCTGTCGCCCTTTCAAACAATGGCGAGTTGTCTGCCGTGCCGATGGTCACGGTGTCGCCGATGACTGCGCAGTATCCCTTCTTGGACAATCCCCACGACAACGGCTCGCCCGCCAGGACAAACGCTCCCACGATGCCGCCGTTGTCGGCGCGGATGTCGGCCGCCTGGGCTGCAAACACGATGGTGCTGTCTGACTTGTCGAGCCTCCCCACGTGCAGGGTCATCGATGCGTTGTGGGGGATGTAGAGCCGCAGCGGCACGTCGTTGATTGCCGTGTCGATGAGTTCGGTGAATCCGGCCGTGCGCGCCTCCACCTCCCGCCCGATGTGCCGGGCCGTGTCCACGGGGGCGGCAGTCGTGCCGGTCGGGGGCGCGGGCTGTGCCGCCACCTCCCCGTGTTGCCTGCCGCGTGCCGCCATGACGATGGCGGCGGCAATGATTGCCACGGCCGCCACGATGGCCGCCGCCAGCAAGGCTGTGCGGTGCTTGCGCCGGCGCGGGCGGTCGCTGCCCACGACACGTATCTCGTCGTCACGCAATTCTCTCAGTTCTTTCATAGGCTGCTTGCCTCCTTTTCCAGCAGTTCTTTCAATTGTTTCAATGCTTCCTTTGAAGCCACCACCGTGTGGCTGAAGGTGGCAGCGTCAGAAAGGGTCAGCTTTTGCTTCGGGATGTTGATGTAGTAGACGTAGTTGCGGTTGATGATGAGGCTCTTGCCTATCCTGATAAATTGGTTGCCGTCCGTCCCCAGCTGTGCGCCAATCGTCCTTTCGAGCTGTCCCAACTGGCATGACAGCATCCGCATCTCGCCATCGGCCTGGACAATCGTCGAGTAATTGCCGTCAGATGAGATGTAGACGACCCTGTCGGGCGCGATGCGCACGAGGTCGGTGGATGTCGTTATGGTCAAGAACCTGCCTGCCGCCATTGCATGGGCAAAAATAGAAAGCTTTCGCCAACCGTGCAACGCGCCGCCGTCGGATGCCGCCGCATCCGCACCGTCCCGTCGCGCGCGTCCCGTCCGCCCTTTCACCGGCAAGGCGGGATGGAAAGTTTATTTTTAGGCTAAAAATATATATTTGCAGCCTGAGTTTATATAGATGCAACTTAAAAATATATAGATTTAGGCTGAAAACAGACTTTTCCCGGCATGGTGGCGGTTGCCTGTCCCCCGCCGCCGCTGCCGTGGACGGTGCAAAAGGCGGCGGCTGTCGGATGGTTTCATTAAATTATCATATATTTGTACCTCAAAGACTAAACTAAACAATCAGACAGTTATGAAGGACTTCCTCAAATTCACCTTGGCGACGGTGGTGGGCATCATCATCTCGTCGGTAGTGCTGTTTCTCCTGGCCATCGGCACGGTGGCCGGCATGATGTCGCTCGACGAGGGCGAGACGGTTGTCAAGGACAACACGGTGTTTTGCCTCGACCTTGACGGCGTGGTCGCCGAGCGTTCTGTCGATGACCCCTTGTCGTTCCTCGGGGTGGATGAGACGATGCAGACCTATGGCCTTGACGACATCACGTCGAGCATCAAGAAGGCAGCCAAGGAGGAGAAGATAAAAGGCATCTACCTCACCATCGGCACGCTCGTGGCTGCTCCCGCCACGCTGGAGGAAATCCGTGACGCGCTCGTGGAGTTCAAGGATTCCGGCAAATTCGTCATAGCCTATGCCGACAACTACTCGCAAGGCGGCTACTACGTCGCAAGTGCCGCCGACGAGGTGCTGCTCAACCCGCGCGGGGCTGTCACCTGGCTGGGGATGTCGTCGCAGTTCATCTCCTACAAGGGGCTTCTCGACAAGCTCGGGGTGGAGATGCAGGTCTTCAAGGTGGGGACCTACAAGTCTGCCGTCGAACCCTTTGTGCTCGACAAGATGAGCGAGGCCAACCGTGAGCAGGTGAAAGCGTTCACATCGTCTATATGGAACACCTATTTGAACGACATATCCGCCTCCCGCGACGTGACCATCGAGCAGTTGAACGCCGCCGCCGACCGTGGGATAGCGATGGAGCAGGCCACGTCATTCGTCGATTGCGGTTTTGTCGATTCGCTTGCGTACCGCAATGATATGACCGAATACCTCAAGGCAAAGGTCGGCATCGACGAGGACGACGACCTCGAGACGTTGTCGCTGGCGGCGATGATCAACTACCACAGCAACGTGCCCAAGGACAAGAGCGGCAACATCGTCGCGGTCTACTATGCCGAGGGTGACATCGACGACACCAAGGCCAAGGACAGGATAGGGGCGCGCCGCGTGATCGACGACCTGAAGCGGCTGCGCAAGGACGAGAATGTCAAAGCAGTCGTCCTGCGCGTCAATTCACCGGGTGGCAGTGCATTCGGCTCGGAGCAGATCTGGAAGGAAATCAGCGACATCAAGGCCGAGAAGCCTGTTGTCGTGTCGATGGGCGGCTATGCTGCATCGGGGGGATACTACATCTCGTGCAACGCCGACTACATCTTTGCCCAGCCGACAACGTTGACCGGCTCGATAGGCATCTTTGGCATGGTGCCTGACCTGGGTGGTCTCTATGACAAGGTGGGACTTTCATTCGAGACGGTCAGCACTAATAGGTTTGGCAATGTGATGCCGCTCGACCGCCCTATGAGCGAAGATGAGAAAGCACTCGTGCAACGCAACGTCAACGAGGGGTATGAACTCTTTGTCACTCGTTGTGCGGAGGGACGCAAAATGATGCCCGATGCGATAAAGGCCATTGCCGAGGGCCGTGTCTGGACGGGCGAGGCGGCAAAAGGCCTCGGGCTGGTCGATGAACTCGGCGGACTCGACGAGGCGATAGCGAAAGCCAAGGAGCTGGCGGAGATTGAGGACTACACTTTGGTCTCCTATCCTGCCAAGCCCTCGGTGATTGACAATATGCTGGGTTCGCTGCCGTCGGTCTATATGAGCCTTTTCGGGGCTGACGAGGTGACACGGACATTCGACGACCTGCGGTGGCTCTATGAGTTGGATGAGGCCGACCCGGTGCAGGCGCGGATGCCATTCTACGTGGACATTCAATGATGAAACGATGATGCGGTGAACAATCCTTCGGTCAAAATAAACTATCTGTTGCTGCCATTCGCCGTCATCTACGGCATGGTCGTGCGTCTGCGCAACAAACTGTTTGACTGGGGAGTGTTGCGGTCGCGTGTTTTTCCGTTGCCGGTCATCTGCATCGGCAACCTCACCGTGGGCGGCACGGGCAAGACCCCGCACACCGAGCACGTGGCCGGGGTGTTGAGGGACGTTTGCCGCACCGCAGTGCTCAGCAGGGGTTATGGGAGGAGGACACATGGTTTCATCCTCGCCGATGAATCGTCGGACGCAGCCACCATCGGTGACGAACCGAAGCAGATGAAAGACCGGTTTGGCGACAGCGTGATAATCGCTGTTGACGAGAGCCGCACCGAGGGCTTGGACCTCCTGCTTGCCTCCAATGACAGGCCTGGGGCGGTAGTCCTCGATGATGCCTACCAACACCGCTATGTGAAACCCTCGTTGACGGTGCTGCTGACGAGCTATGAACGGCCGTTCACCTGCGATGCCCTGCTCCCGGCGGGCAGGCTCAGGGAGAACAGGGCGGAGAAACACCGCGCCGACATCATTATCCTGACCAAATGTCCGGCGGACATGGCACCGATTGACTACCGCATCGCCATCAATGAGATAAAGCCGTTCCCCTACCAGGAGCTGTTCTTCACCACGTTGACCTACGGTGATTTGCACCGCATGGACGGATGCGGCGGCACTTTGCCCCTGTCGGAGTTGACGGCGGGGCACTCCGTCCTGCTCGTCACGGGCATAGCCAACCCGGCACAGCTCAGGAAGCAACTGGAGAAAAGGGCGGGGGCCGTGACGGCGATCAACTTCCCCGACCACCACAGCTTCACGCGCCGCGACTTGCAGCGCGTGGTGTCGGCATTCCAGTCAATGCGCGGCGATGACAAAATCATCGTCACGACCGAGAAGGATGCTGCACGGCTGCGTCCCATGATGGAGCACCTCGGGGATGCCAAGGACAAGACATACGTCCTGCCGGTCAAGGTGAAATTCCTACTCGGGCAGGAAGAGAAGTTCAACAACATAATAAAACGTCATGTTAGAGAAAATACGTGAGACCGCCGCGTATATAATGAAAGCGACGGCAAGGCGGCCTGAAACCGCCATCATCCTCGGGACCGGCCTCGGCAGGCTCGCCGACGAAATCGAGGAAAGGCAGGAGATTGCCTACAAGGACATACCCCATTTCCCCGTCTCGACCGTAGAGGGACACAGCGGAAAACTCATCTTCGGCAAGCTGGGGGGCAAGGAAATCATGGCGATGCAGGGACGATTCCACTACTACGAGGGCTACTCGATGAAGGAAGTGACCTATCCCGTCCGCGTGATGAGGGAACTCGGCATCAAGACCCTCTTTGTCTCCAACGCCAGTGGCGGCACGAACCCCGACTTTGAGATAGGCGACCTGATGATCATCACCGACCACATCAACCTCTTTCCCGAACACCCGTTGCGGGGGAAGAACATTGATTACGGCCCGCGCTTCCCGGACATGAGCGAGGCTTATTCAAAGGATTTGATAGCAAGGGCAAAGGCCATCGCGGCAGAGCTTGGCATCACCGTCCGCGAGGGAGTTTATCTTGGCACGCAAGGCCCGACGTTTGAAACGCCGTCGGAGTACCGTATGTTCCACAGGCTCGGTGCTGATGCCGTGGGGATGTCCACCGTCCCCGAAGTCATCGTAGCCAACCACTGCGGCATCAAAGTCTTTGGCATCTCCATCGTTACCGACCTCGGCGTGGATGGCAAGATTGTGGAAGTGACACACGAGGAAGTCCAAAAGGCGGCGGATGCCGCGCAGCCGAAGATGACCGCCATCATGCGTGAGCTCATAAGGAGGGCCTAAAGACACCGTAACCAACACCTGTCAGACATGAACGAAACGAAAAGAACAGAGATTGCCACGCTCGGCGAGTTTGGTCTCATCGATCACTTGACCGAAGGCATCGAGCACGTCAACGCATCCACCCGCCGAGGGGTAGGCGACGACGCGGCAGTGATAGACATGGGCGGCAAGGCGACACTCGTCACCACCGACCTCTTGCTCGAAGGCATACACTTCGACCTCACCTACACGCCGCTCAAGCATCTGGGCTACAAGGCGGCGATGGTCAACTTCTCGGACATCTACGCCATGAATGGCACGCCACGGCAGATAACCGTGTCGCTCGGCATATCCAAACGTTTCTCGGTTGAGGACATTGATGTCCTCTATGCCGGCATACGCATCGCCTGCGAAGACCACAAGGTTGACATCGTGGGGGGCGACACTACATCGTCGATGACGGGACTGACCATCAGCATCACCTGTATTGGGGACGCCGACCATGCCGACATAGTCTACCGCAGCGGCGCACATGAGACCGACCTCATCTGTGTCAGCGGCGACCTTGGTGCGGCCTACATGGGCTTGCAACTGCTTGAACGCGAGAAAGCCGCCCTGCGCGGCAACGATGACGTGCAACCCGACTTCGCAGGACGTGAATACATCCTCCAGAGACAACTGCGCCCAGAGGCCCGCCGCGACGTGATTGAGCAGTTGCGCCAGGCGGGGATAAGGCCGACATCGATGATTGACATCAGCGACGGCCTCTCATCAGAGCTGATGCACATCTGCAAGCAGAGCGGCACGGGATGCCGCGTCTTTGAGGAACACATCCCAATAGACTACCAGACGGCCGTGATGGCGGAGGAATTCAATATGAACCTCACGACCTGCGCACTCAACGGCGGTGAAGACTACGAACTGCTCTTCACCGTCCCAATCGGCGACCACGAGAAGATTGCGCAGATGCAAGGCGTGCGGATGATAGGACACATGACCCGTCCCGAACTGGGCATGGCACTCATCACACGCGACGGCAACGAGATGGAGTTGCGGGCCCAGGGCTGGAACCACATGGGCTGACATCCGCCACACGCCGCAGCAGCGGCACGGCAAAAGACCGGGAGGCGTGCATCATTCGCTCGATGCACGCCTCCCGTTTGCCATCAGCTGCCGTGGTGTACGTTCATAGCCGCGACACCCAGCCCCCGAGCCACAACGCCGCCGCACCTGCCGCGATGCTCAGTGCGATGTTGAGCACCAGTCCCGGCACGTCCCCGCCCCGGGCAAGCACCATGTTGTCGCCCATGAACGTGGAGAACGTCGTGAACCCTCCGCAGAAACCGACCGTGAGAAACAGCCTGACGTAGGCATTCGTCACACCCCACCGCCCCAGCAGCCCCACCAGGAGACCGAGGACGAAGCACCCCGCCACGTTGACGACCATCGTCCCGAGCGGGAAGCCGCTCGTCACCTTGATTTGCACCCACCGCGTGACGAGGTAGCGTGCCGCCCCGCCTGCGAAACTCCCGAGGCCTACTGCCAGAATGCTCTTTATCATTATATATACGTATTAGTCCCCGCCCGTTTGACGTGGCGGGGGCTGCAAAGTTAGTGCAATCTTCCCATTGCCGCCCCTTAGCCCTGCCGTGCTGGCAATAAAAACGGAGGGGAACACCACCGTGTCCCCCTCCGTGTCCGTCAGCCCGCAGACGGGCGGTCACATATTGGTCTTCTTCACCTCAAAGTACGCTTGCGGGTGCAGGCACGCAGGGCACACCTTCGGGGCTTCCTTTCCCTCGAAGATGAAACCGCAGTTGCGGCATTGCCACACCACCACATCGTCCTTGGCAAACACTTTGCCGGCCTCGATGTTGGCAGCCAGTGCGCGGTAGCGTTCCTCGTGCCCGCGCTCGGCGATGCTTATCATGCGGTACATCACCGCGATTTCCGGGAAACCCTCCTCATCGGCAACGTCGGCGAAGTGCGGATAATCCGCCGTCCACTCCTCATTCTCGCCCTCGGCCGCCGCACGCAGGTTGTCCAACGTCGTGCCGATCACGCCTGCCGGGTAGGAGGCAGTGATTTCCACCTTGCCGCCCTCCAGCCATTTGAACATACGTTTGGCGTGTTCCTTCTCCTGCTCGGCGGTCTCGAGGAAGATTGCCGCGATCTGCTCGTAACCCTCTTTCTTCGCCGCGCTTGCAAAGTAGGTGTATCTCATCCTTGCCTGCGATTCGCCGGCAAACGATGTCATCAGGTTCTTCTCAGTCCTTGTTCCTTTCAAGCTCTTTCCCATAGTCGTAATTGTTTTGTTGGTTAGGTAAATCATTGACGATGCCGCCGCCCGTGGCGTACGGTCTTTGCAAATATAGCAAAAAATGCGACAGCCCAAAGCCCCCGCCCGTCGCCGCGTCCCGCCCCGCCAAGTCACGTGCGGTGGCGGGCGTTAATCTGGATGATGCCAGCCATAAACCCCGGCATCGTCAACCGCAAACCTCGATGCCCTTAAGGGAAAAGTAAAAACAAAACTTCTGAATATTAAAACAAAAGTTTTGTTTTAAT
>CALNGU010000099.1 GCA_939800445.1 uncultured Bacteroidaceae bacterium
GAGCACGCCCCGCCGTTTCATCTTCCATCAGACCATGGCTTTGATGGGGTCTGGTGGTGTTGTGTAAGACAAGCGTTGTTAGTGTCTATAACAAGCATTGTTATTGAGACTAACAAGGCTTGTTATAGGCACTAACAAAGGATGACTTTTGCACGCAGGTCTGTCGTTTGGTCATGGACGCTGCGGCAATGCCGCAGCAGGTGTGCAACGGTTTCCCCCGAAAGGCAGCGGGCTATTCGGCATAGAGCAGGTAGGGGCGGCGCATGGCTTTGAACTTCTCGACATCGCCTTCCCACATTTTGCTGATTTCCTCGGCGGATTTTCCCGCGACAATCATCTCCCTCACGTAGTCAACTCCTATCAGTTTTTCGAAAAAGGGTGTGAAGAATTTGTCGCCAAGTCCCGACTCCCGGTAGGCGGTGATGAGATACGTCAGGTCTATCCTCTTGCTCCGCAGTTCCTCCATGCCGAGTCCCGACAGGTCATAGCCGTGGCATCGCTGCCCGAGGCACGGGGGAGCGGGGGCAGCGGTGGTCGATTGGGGCGTGAAGTCGTAGTCGCCCCGCATCCGTGGGTGGCCGTAGACCTTGAACGGTTTGTCCGTGCCGCGCCCGAGGCTGACGGGCGTTCCCTCGAAATAGCACAATGAGGGGTAGAGGTAGATTGCCGTCATGTCGGGCAGGTTGGGCGACGGGGCGACGGGCAGGGTGTAGAACGTGCGGTGGTCGTAGCCCGTGCATCTGACAACGCTGAGCCGGCACTTCCGCCCCTGGTCGAGCCACCTCTCGCCGTTTATCATCATGGCGAGTTCGCCGAGTGTCATGCCGTGGACGACGGGTATAGGCAATGCGCCCACGCCCGATTTGTGTTTCATGTCCAGGATTGGCCCGTCCACATAATGCCCCGTGGGGTTGGGACGGTCGAGCACCATCATTTCCTTGCTGAGTGCCGCACAGCGGTTCATCAACCGCAGCATTGTTATATAATAGGTATAGAAGCGTGTCCCCACGTCCTGTATGTCCACCACCACCAGGTCGCAGCCGCGCATCGCCGCATCGAGTGCTGCTTTTGACCCGCCGTAGAGCGAGACAATCTTGATGCCGGTGCGCGGGTCAACGCCGCCAGTGATTTTCTCGCCCGCACCTTTGTCGCCACGGAATCCATGCTCGGCGGCGAAGATGGCGGTGATGTCCACTCCGATGGCGTGCAGCGTGTCAACGAGGTGCGTCGTCCCGACCATCGATGTCTGGTTGGCGAGGATGGCGACCCGCTTGCCTTTGAGTTTGCCCACGTAGGCTTCTGTCCTTTCCGCCCCTGGGGTTATGCCGTCGGATGCGACCGCAGTGCCGCAAAGTGCGCCCCAGGCGAGCAGGACGATAGGCAAAAGCTTGTGAATGATGCTTTTCGGTGTCATGTCTTGTCTGTATTTAAGTGTTCTACATTCATTCTTCAAACTCACTTTTAGAGGTGTTCTTATGCACATCTTCTGGTGAAGTGTGCAGTTCAAGGCATTTTAGTACCTTAAATATTTGGTCAAAACAATAAATATTTCTTCCTTTGCATCAAATTTAAGAATTAAATCAAGTATTCACTTAAAATCAAAGATTATGTCAGAAATCGAATCAAAAGTAAAAGCTATCATCGTTGAGAAACTTGGCGTAGAAGAGTCTGCAGTAACACCAGAAGCAAACTTCATCAATGATCTCGGAGCTGACTCACTCGACACTGTAGAGTTGATCATGGAATTTGAGAAGGCATTCGGCATTTCTATTCCAGACGATCAAGCTGAAAGCATCAAGACTGTAGGTGATGCTGTATCGTACATCGAAAACAACATGAAGTAATCGCTTATTTCATACCAAATGGAATTGAAAAGAGTCGTAGTGACTGGCCTTGGCGCACTGACACCTGTCGGCAACACGGTTGAAGAGACTTGGAACAACCTGTTGGCAGGCAAGAGTGGGGCAGGACCGATCACCCATTTCGACGCTTCTTTGTTCAAGTCACAATTCGCCTGCGAAGTCAAGAACTTCAATGCCACGGATTTCATCGACCGCAAGGAGGCGAGAAAGATGGATCTCTATGCGCAATATGCCGTAGTGGCGGCAAAGCAAGCAGTTGAAGACTCTGGCTTGAATGTCGAAACTGAAGACCTCGACAAGATAGGTGTAATCTATGGCGTCGGCATCGGAGGTATCCATACATTCGAGCAGGAGGTCGGCAACTACTATTGCAACATAGACAAAGGTCCACGATTCAGTCCATTCTTTATCCCCAAAATGATCGCGGACATCGCAGCCGGCCAGATTTCAATTATGTACGGCTTCCGCGGACCAAACTTCACAACGACATCGGCGTGCGCGTCTTCGTCCAACGCCATCTCAGATGCTTTCAACTACATCCGTTTGGGCAAGGCCAACGTAATTCTTGCTGGCGGTGCAGAGGCAGCAGTTTCTGAGTCGGGCGTGGGAGGTTTCACCGCCATGCACGCTTTGTCAACGCGCAATGACAGCCCCGAGACAGCGTCAAGACCGTTCAGCGCGAGCCGTGACGGCTTTGTCATCGGTGAGGGCGCGGGATGCCTCGTGCTTGAGGAACTCGAGCACGCCAAGGCACGCGGTGCGAAAATCTATGCAGAGCTGGTAGGTGCCGGTCTTTCGGCGGATGCCTATCACATGACGGCTTCGCACCCCGACGGACTCGGAGCAGTGCTGGTCATGCGCAATGCATTGGAAGATGCAGGCATGAAGCCCGAAGACATCGATTACATCAATGTGCACGGGACATCTACCCCGGTGGGCGACGTGTCAGAGGTCAAAGCCATCAAGACGTTGTTTGGTGAACACGCCTATGAGTTGAACATCAGTTCCACGAAGTCAATGACCGGACACTTGCTGGGTGCTGCCGGCGCGGTCGAGGCTATGGCGACAGTGCTCGCTGTGCAGAATGACATCGTGCCACCGACTATCAACCATGAAGATGGCGATGAGGATGAAGCAATCGACTATAAATTGAATTTCACATTCAACAAGGCGCAGAAGAGGACTATTAACGCTGCCCTCTCCAACACTTTCGGTTTCGGAGGTCACAATGCCTGTGTGATTTTCAAGAAATACGCTGAGTAAGAAAACTTCCATTCGGGAGAAATATAACACTATGCTGTGTCCTGCATTCATTTGAATGCAGGACACACTTTTTTATGCCTTGTCTTTTTAGTCATGGCATCTGATGGAAAGGACAGAAACATATGATGCTGAAAGAGATAGCATCGCATGATTTCATGCAAACCATGCAATGATGCCAGGCTTTGCGCGTGCCTCTTCACGCATGGCCAACTGTCTTGAACGGCTTTGACCTGTCAAAACTCGATGTAGGGTGCAATCTTGTCGAGCGTTCCGTCATCGAATTCTTCCAGCATCTTCAGCTGTTGGAGCGAGCGCAGGTCGCCATATTTCTTCCTGTATTCGATGATTGCACGGGCTTTGTAGAAGTTGAGGTAGGGGTGCGCCCTTAGCCTCTCGATGCTTGCCCGGTTGATGTTGATTTTGCACGGGGTGAAGTCTGGTGCGACGGTGAACCACTTGGCGAATCCCTTTGGCAGGTTTTCCACCTCATCCACCTGGCTCGGCGAGACGAATCCGCCAAGCCGGTCGCGGTAGGCTGTTATCATCCGCGAGTAGCCTCGGCCGATGCCTGGGATTTTCATGAGTGCGGTCGTGTCGGCCTCGTTTATGTCGATGACTGTCCCCTCGGCGTATTTTTCTATGGGTTTGTATTTAGGTACAAATGGACGTGCTGTGTCTACCGGTTGGGGCAGATCGATGATGGCGTACGGGCGCAGCCTGGCAAACATGGCACTGTCCATGCCATAGATTTTGGCGAGGTCTTCCACTTTGCGGAACCGGCCGCCGTGCGCCCTGTACCTGACGATGTTGCGTGCCACGTAAGGGGTGAAGCCCGAGTTGACCAGCATTGCCGAGTCGTCGCTGTTGGGGTCGAAAGGTGATGGCGGTGCGATGGCAACGTGCCAGTCCTGCCGTGCGCGTGGTTGCCAACGTGGCTTGTGGCGGCGTGCGCGCATGATGCTGTCGTTGCGGCGCAGCTCCTCCTTGAATTGTTGGTAGCGGGCGAGCGTGGGGTCATGCCGTCCTGCCCCGTTGTCACGCGGGCAGCTGCGCAGCAGGATGATGGTGGCAAGCGAGATGACGATGATGGCGGCTATGGCAAGCAGTCCACGCCTGTCTTGCTTGGTGTAGTAGAAGTAGTTGCGCCAGAGGTTGCCCATGTGCCACGTCTTGTTTTGTGAAAAACGGATGACTGGCCCTTGCCCAGTGCCAATCATCCGTCATGTCGATGTCTTTGGCTATTTCCTCACTCCTCGGTTGCCGCTGCTGTCCCATCATTGCCGGCCGGTGATAGCAGCCTTGCGTATGCGGCCCGGTCGTTGAGTGTCTCGACGGTTTTGTCCAGCTCCTTGTCGTTTTTGAGCTGTTGTATCTCGCCTCCGACTTGATGGTAGTAGCGTTTGGTTATCTCGATGTTGATGTAGTTAACGATGTCTTTCTCAAAATGTTCGAGGTCGTGGTTGAGGTCGTGGGAGAGTTTTTTCTCCAAGGCTTCAAATTCCGCTTTCGCGCTTTCGGTGTAGCCTTCGAATTCGGCTATCTCCTTGAGTGCCTGCAATGCTTTCTCGCTTTGGCGGTCGTATTTGAAATCGGCTTCAGTCACCTTCTTCTTGAATGCTTCGTAGTCGGCATCCGTGATTGAGAACTCTTCCGGTCGCGCTATGCTATCGTGGCTGAGGCAATAGTCCGTGGCGTAGTCGAAGATGAGGTTTTCAGTTATGAGGTAGAAGAGTATGTTGTTTGAGAACTTCTCGGGAGTCAGTTCGACATCGGGTTTGATGCCGCCGCCATCGCGCACAATCCTGCCGGCTGCGGTGTGAAAAACATTGGTCAGGCTGTCGGGGACTCGTGACACGCTGCCATCATCGTTGCGGTGCGAATAGTCGAGTGCCTGGATGCATCGCCCGCTTGGGGTGTAGTATTTTGCTATGGTCAATTTCAGCGAAGAGTTGTAGGGCAGCGGGCGTATGTTTTGCACCAATCCCTTGCCAAACGTGCGATAGCCGACGATGACACCCCTGTCGAGGTCTTGTATCGCCCCGGCAAGTATTTCTGATGCCGAAGCCGATTGGCTGTTGACCATCACGGCTATTGGGATTATGGTGTCAAGCGGCTCTTCTGTCGTCTTGTATGTCTGGCAGCTGTACTTTGTCTTGCCGCGCATTGACACTATTTCCTTTCCCTTTGGGATGAAGAGGTTGGCAATCTTGACTGCTTGGTCGAGCAGGCCGCCTCCGTTGTTGCGCAGGTCGATGATGAGTGATTTTGCGCCTTGCTCCTTGAGTTTGATGAATGCCTCCCTGACTTGCGGGTAGGGGTTGCCGCTGAAAGTAGATATCTGGATGTACCCAATGCTGTCTTTGACAATGCCGTAGTAGGGGACGACTGGGAGCTGCACTTCCCGGCGTGTGATGTCGAATTCGAGCGGGTCGCTTTCCCCAGGGCGTTGCACTTTGATGTGGAACGTGCTGCCTGCCTCGCCGCGCAACTTTTCGCTGACGTAGGCGTTGGTTTTGCCTTTCATGTCTTCCCCGTTGATTTGGAGGATGAGGTCGCCGGCTTTGAGCCCGACTTCGTAAGCTGGCTGTCCCACGTATGGTTCGGCTATGGCTACGTAGTCTCCATGTTTGACGATGAGCGAGCCGATGCCGCCGTAAGTGCCCTTGGTCATCATTTCCAGCTCCTCGTTGTCTTCTTCGGTATAGTAGATTGTGTAGGGGTCAAGTTGCGACAGCATCCCGTCAATAGCGTTGGTAATCGACTTGTCGGGGTTTATGGTGTCCACATACAATTGATCCAGCTCGTTGTAGACGTTCTGGAAAATTTCCATGTTTTTCCCCTTGAGGAAGTTTATGTCGTTGGTTTGGAAACTGAACAACGCGGCTGCCACCAGGCATATCGCGACCACAGTCCCGGCGATGTTCCTTGCTCTTTTGCTTTTATCCATGTTTTGATTGGGCATTTCTTGTGTTGTTGGCTAATGTTGTGCCAGTGTCATTCCGACACGATGCTGTTGATGGATGACTTGATTTCTTCCCAAGTCGCAGGTTGCAATTCCGTGCCAATGACTTGGATGACTTTGCTTGCGAGGAGCGAGCCTATCTGGGCGCATTTGGGGAACGAATACCCGCTCGTCAATCCATAGAGGAAGCCGGCTGCGAAGAAGTCGCCTGCGCCGGTGGTGTCGATCACGTCGTTGACTTTGATTGCTTCCACCTTGATTGTCTCAGTGCCTTTTTTGATGTAAGAGCCGTTTTTGCCCATCTTGACGATTGCCACGCTGCAAAGTTTTGAGATGTCGTGCAGTGCATCTTCGGGTTGTTCTCCTGTGAATGACTTGGCTTCTTCCTCATTAGAAAACACTATGTCCACGTATTTTGTGAGGAGCAGTCTGAAGAAGTCGCGTTCAGCTTCCACTATGTTGTAGCTTGCCAAATCGAGGCAGATTTGGAGTCCCTCTTGCTTGGCCATCTCGGCGGCTCTCAAAATCATCTCGTGGTTCTGGACCAGGTAGCCCTCTATATAAAGGTATGAGTAGCCTTTAAACATCTCAGCCGTCAAATCATCAGCCTCAAGCGTCGCGGCTGAGCCGAGGTAGTCGGCGAAAGTCCTTTCGCCGTCTGGTGTTATGTAGGTGACTGCGACTCCAGTGGGCAGTGTCCCGGTGATGAATGTCGTTTCTATGCCAGACTTCGTGCAGGCATTTTTGTAGAATTCGCCAAATTCGTCGTCACCGACCTTGCCAATGAAGCCGACGTTGCTCCCGAGGGTGGCCAAAGCTCTTATGGTGTTGCCGGCCGAGCCGCCTGGTATGCTTTGCGCGTTCATCGCTTTCATCCGTTGCTTGAGTTCGTTGAGACGTTGCTCGTCAATGAACTCTATTCCGCCTTTTGTCAGGTGTAATTCGTCGATTATTGACTCATCATCAACACGTGCCAGTATGTCAACAAGGGCATTGCCTATTCCTATAATCTTGTCCATTCAATCTTTTTCTTGCAAAGATATTGCATAATCCAATATTTCACCTTACTTTTGCATCGCTTTTTAAGCGAATAGTTTAATTCTTCAGTAGCTCAGTCGGTTAGAGCATCTGACTGTTAATCAGAGGGTCGTTGGTTCAAGTCCAACCTGAAGAGCAGACTAAAGGCGCGCAGCATCATTCTTCAGTAGCTCAGTCGGTTAGAGCATCTGACTGTTAATCAGAGGGTCGT
>CALNGU010000100.1 GCA_939800445.1 uncultured Bacteroidaceae bacterium
ACAAAAGTTTTGTTTTTACTTTGCGTCTGACCATATCCAGGTTTATGCCTGGCGACTTGGATGTTCGTGCCTGGTGTCCCTGCCTTTTCCCCTTGGGTGGTGGCCGTGCGGGTGTTGGCAAGTTTTGGGCGGGGCGGGGGCGTGGTGGCTCAAATATTGCTATCTTCGCAGACCTACCAGTATGAAACCGTGTGAATGATTGACCAGGCGACGATAGAACGCATAATGGACGCGGCCAACATAGTTGATGTCATCACGAGCTATGGGGTGACGCTGCGCAAGCGTGGGGTGAACTACGTGGGGCTTTGCCCGTTCCACAACGAGAAGACCCCCTCGTTCAGCGTGTCGCCGGCCAAGGCGTTGTGCAAGTGTTTCAGCTGCGGAAAGGGGGGCAACGTGGTGCATTTCGTGATGGAATATGAGAACATAGGCTATTACGACGCGCTGCGGGTGCTGGCGAGGAAGTACGGCATCGAGATCCGCGAGCGCGAGCAGACCGATGACGAGCGGCGGGCGGAGGGCGAGCGCGAGGCGATGTTTGTGGCCAATGCCTATGCCCGCGACTACTTCGTCAAGACGTTGCGCGACTCGTCGGAGGGCATCGCGCTGGGGATGGCCTACTTCAGGCAGCGCGGGTTCAGGGATGACACCATCGAGAAGTTCCAGTTGGGCTATTGTCTTGAGGAGCGCGACGCATTTGCCCGCACGGCTCTGGCCAAGGGCTACTCGCGCGAGGTGCTGCTGCGCACGGGGCTTTGCCTCGAGAGGGAGGGCAACGACGCGCTGGTTGACCGCTTCAGGGGGCGTGTCATGTTCCCAGTCCACACGTTGTCGGGCAAGGTGGTGGCATTCGGCGGGCGCGTGCTCAACACTGCCGCCAAGACTGCCAAGTACCAGAACTCGCCCGAGTCGGAGATATATCACAAGAGCCACGAGCTCTACGGCTTGTACTTCGCCAAGCGTGCCATCCAGCAGCAGGACCGTTGCTATCTCGTCGAGGGCTACACCGATGTCATCCAGATGCACCAGTCGGGGGTGGAGAACGTGGTCGCCTCGTCGGGCACTTCGTTGACGCTCGGTCAGATAGCGTTGGTGCGCCGCCTGACCTACAACATCACGGTGCTCTATGACGGGGACAGTGCGGGGATAAAGGCTTCGCTGCGAGGCATAGACTTGCTGCTCGAGGAAGGGATGAACATCAAGGTGGTCCTCCTGCCCGATGGCGAAGACCCCGACTCGTTTGCCCGCTCGCACACGGCGCAGCAACTGAGGGACTACATCGCGACGCACGAGGTCGATTTCATAAGGTTCAAGGCCGACATCCTCCTGCGCGGCACCGATGACGACCCGGCACGCCGCGCAGAGGCGGTGGACAGCATCGTGGCGAGTATCGCCCTCATAAAAGAACCGATCAAACGCTCCATCTACGTCAAGGAGACCAGCGAGCGTCTGGGCGTTGGTGAGGAACTCATCAACGACGGGGTCAACAAGAAGATACGCATCACCGCCGAGACCCTGCGCAAGCAAGCCGAGCGCAAGCAGGCAGGGCTTGACCCCTTGCCCGAAGAGGCGGGGACGCAGGACGTGTCCAGCCAGGTGCCGGCGCAGACGGCGACCGACGTGCTGGCCGAGATAGAGAAGGGCATCGCCCAGATGGTCGTGCGCTATGCCTCGCTGACTGTGTGCACGATGCATGACGAGGCATCCGGCAAGGATGTCAACGTGCGTGTCGCCGAGTATGTCGCGTGGGATTTGGCCGAGGATGACTTGCGGTTCCGTTCGCCCCTCTGCGCCAGGATCGTTGATGAGGCTGCCGCGCACGTTGACGACGAGGGCTTCGACAGTGTGCGCTACTTCATGTCGCACCCGGATGTCGAGGTGTCGCGCTTTGCCAGCGAAGCCTTGAGCGAGCGTTACCACCTGAGCAAATACCACTCCAAGTACCAGGTCGTCCCCACCGACGGCGAGCGCATCTCGCGTCTCATGCCGCAGTTGATGATGGACTACAAGAACGAGGTCGTCAAGGAACGCATGGATGCCGTCATGCGCCAGCTCCTCGACCCGTCAATAGCTGCCGACCCGGTGCGGTCCAATGAGGTCATGCAGGAGTACATACACCTCAAAGACATCCAGAAAGCGATAGGCAAGGAACTCGGCGAGAGGATTCTGTTGCCCAAGTGACAGGGCAGTTCAGCCCACGACCTGACACTCTCCATCTTGCGGCGGAAGTCGCCGCTCACATTGTTGCAGGATAAAATAAGCTAAAACGACCCTCCCCTTCGCCACGCCCCTCCGATGTGACGTGGCTGGCTGTCATTGTGGTCAGGGATTGCCGTGGTGTGCGGCTGTTCCCTTGCCCTCGTTTGCCCCGAAGCCACATTTGCGGGCGGTGGTCTGTCGTTGTTGTCGCCTGATGCCTGATCCGCTGCCGTTATGTTTCTTGATTCTGTGGCGGCGGTTTCCTTTGCCGGTGATTGGCAATATAATAATGTATAGAACAATAAAGGTATGACAAAGACATCGATAAGACTGAAATTCATAGCATCGGAAGATCCTGCCAAAGAGGGTCTGTTGGTGTTCCAATTGACTTGCAACCGTGTCACGCGCATGGTTGCAAGCGGATATAAGATACTCAACGGGGAATGGGACAAGGCATCCGGGCAAATCGTGATGCCGCCCATGGGGAATGCGCGGCGTGACAGCTTGCTAACCATCAGGCTTAACCTCGAATGGAGGCTCCAGACCTACACAAGGATTTTTGAGGAACTGGATGCCTCGGCATCAGTGACGTGCGCCGATGACTTGGCCAGGCGTTTGGCATCGTCGGGTGACGTTGACCGCAGTGTCTTTAACTTCATGCACACGCAGGCAGTCCGCAAGATGAGGCTGGGCAAGGTGCGCTCAAGCGAGACCTACCGCTTGGCTCTGAACAGTTTTGCACGTTTCAGGAAAGGGATGGATTTGACTTTCGACAAGATTGACTCGGAGATGATGGAGCTTTACGAAGCCGAGCTGCGGGGACGGGGCTTGTCGCGCAACACCACCTCTTTTTATATGCGCATCCTGCGCACCAACTACCGGCTGGCGGTGGCGCGTGGGCTTACGCATGATTGCCGCCCGTTCAGCCATGTCTATTGCGGCATGGACAAGACGGTGAAGCGTTGCATCTCGTTCTCGGAAATAAAGAAAATCAAGGACCTTGACCTGTCACGCCGCCCGAGGCTCGATTTCGCCCGCGATATGTTTCTGTTCAGTTTCTGCACGCGTGGAATGTCGTTCATCGACATGGCCTACCTTAAAAAGGATGACTTGAGGAACGGGTATCTGACCTACCGGAGAAAGAAGACCGGTCAGTTGCTCGTCATCGAATGGACGGAGCAGATGCAGGACATCCTTGACAAGTGCCAGCCCAATGACACCCGCTATCTGCTCCCGATAGTGACCCGTGAGGATGGGAGCGAGAGGCGGCAGTACCAAAACTGGATCATGAAAATCAACAGGCGGCTCAAGACTATCGCCGTGCTGGCGGGAGTGCCTGTGCCGTTGTCCCTCTACTGGAGCCGCCACAGCTGGGCGACCATAGCGCGAAGCAAGGAAGTGCCTTTGTCTGTCATCAGCAAGGGATTGGGGCATGACTCCGAACTCACTACGCAAATCTACCTGGATTCAATCAAGTCGGCGGAAGTGGACAAGGCAAACAGAAGAATACTCAACGACCTTTGAATGCTTTTAGAGGTAAAAAGTGACTATCTCCTAAAGTGAGATGGTCATTTTGTGGCAAAGGTATTAAAAGAATCATTATAAGCAATTGTTTTTACTGTTATAAAATCTTCTCTTAATCAACATTTCAAGACCATTCTTGTCCAATCTGCAACCTTGCCTTTGTAATTCACTGCATTCTAAATGATTGCAAAAGCGACCATCTCACTTTAGGAGACAGTCGCTATGGATGTCTATTGAAGAGGCTTGTCAAAGCCTCTTACGAAGTAAAGCGAATGGTGAAGGCAAGTTTGAAACGTTTTGTTGAAGTTTTGAGGGTATTAGATGTAACTGCTTGTTGTGTAATATGTTACGACAACTTGCAGGATTAGAAGAAGTGTCCTTGGCTGAAAAATCGTCTTGGGCTTGTTTGCTTGCAACAACAGAATTAACGCCTTACACACTTTCCCCTTTGTTCGTTTCTCATTCGGTAATGTGATTGTAGCTGGTTTTTGACAAAGCGTAGGACATAAATCTTGCGCGACTGGCAATAATCTTGCTGAATGGGACTTCAGCTGACAAATTGAAAATCATGGATGCACAGCACGCTGAAAACACTAAGCGAATAGCCAAAAACACGCTGATGCTCTATGTGAGGATGCTGTTCAGTATGCTGGTGTCGCTCTACACCTCACGAGTGGTGTTGAACACGCTGGGCGTGGAAGACTATGGCATCTATAATGTGGTAGGCGGGCTGGTCGCAATGTTCTCCTTGGTCTCAAATTCGTTGTCAGCATCCGTGAGACGGTTTCTCACATTCGAGCTGGGACGTGGAGATATGCAACGTCTGAAGGAGACATTCTCGACCTCGGTTCTCATCCATATAGCACTTGCGGCTGTTGTGTTTGTGCTTGCGGAAAGTCTGGGAGTGTGGTTTCTCAACACGCAGATGACAATCCCGGCTGACCGTCTCACTGCCGCCAATTGGGTGTTTCAGGCTTCGATACTCTCCTTTATGTTCGGCTTGTTCAGTGTGCCGTACAACGCTTCCATTGTTGCACACGAGAGGATGAAGACCTTTGCTTACATCGGCATATTGGATGTGGTGTTGCGGTTGTTGATTGTGCTGTTTGTCGCCTATGTCCCTTTCTCGTATGACAAATTGATTGTTTATGCCTTGTTGCAGATTGCGGTCAGTTTTGCATTGCAATTGATTTATTTACGCTACTGCCGCAAGAACTTCGAGGAATGCCGCCTGCGTTGGCGTTTCAACAAACAATGTTGGAAGGAGATGAGTGGTTTTGCGGGGTGGAATTTCATAGGGGCGACTTCAGGCCTGTTGAAAGACCAAGGGGTAAATGTGCTGCTCAATCTGTTTTTGGGACCTATTGTCAATGCGGCGCGCGGAATTTCCTCTTCGGTCAATGCGGCGATAGGTGGGTTTGCTGGAAATTTCATGTCAGCAGTCAATCCACAAATTACAAAATCCTATGCTTCAGGCGACAGACTCTATATGTTTTCATTGGTAGAACGTGGCTCACGCTTCTCTTTCTACATCATTTTGTTTTTTGCGTTGCCGGTTATCTTTGAGACGGATTTTATCCTGACATTGTGGTTAAAGCAATATCCAGATCATACGGTCAATTTCGTCAGGTTGGTTTTGCTCCTTTCTCTTTGTGAGATATTGTCCAATACCTTGATTACCTTGCAGCTTGCTACAGGACGGATTCGTAATTACCAATTGGCAGTCGGGGGAATGCAATTGATGAACTTTCCAGTTTCATACGTGCTACTTAAAATGGAATTTCCACCAGAATCTACTTTGATTGCAGGCATTTTGATTTCGTTGTTGTGTCTCGCTTTGCGTCTTGTCTTCTTGCGTGGCATGGTCGGTTTGCCGGTGAAACATTTCCTTTACAATGTATGTCTCAATGTGAGTGTGGTGTTGGCATTGTCCGCCATTCTTCCGGCAATGGTTCACTTCAATTTGCAGTACGGGTGGGGACGTTTCTTTGCCACAGTGGCGACTTGTCTCGTTTGTGTAGGTTTGACTGTCTATTTGGTTGGTTGCAGTGCTTCTGAGCGGCAATTCATCAATGGTAGGTTGCAAACTGTAAAAGCCAAATTGAGGATATGATACGCATCACAGACCCATCCCAGTGTTGCGGCTGCACGGCTTGTGCAAGTGTATGCCCGCATGATGCCATCACAATGCAGCCTGACGTGATGGGGTTTCTTTATCCATCGGTTGATTCCGAGAAATGTATTGACTGTGGCTTGTGTGAGAAAGTCTGTGCTTTTAATGGCAATTACGACAAAAGTCTTAACCTGCCACTTCCAGAAGCCTATGCGGCAAGGCACAAGGAAATGCAAGAAGTGGAGACGAGCCGTAGCGGCGCTGCTTTCATTGCCATTTCTGATTGGGTCTTACAGAATGATGGTGTTGTATATGGTGCTGGCTACGCAGACCATTTCCGTGTGGTTCACAAGCGTGCAACAACTAAAGATGAGCGTGACGAGTTCAAGGGCAGCAAGTATGTGCAGAGTTATTTAGGTCATGTTTTTAAGCAAGTGAAACGGGACTTGAAAGATGGGAAAATCGTACTTTTCTCAGGTACACCTTGCCAAACGTCAGGTTTGAATTCATATATAGGCAGGAGGTTGCGTGAGAACCTATATTTGGTTGACATCGTTTGCCACGGAGTACCCGCGCCATATCTCTGGAGGGACTATCTGGCATATTTGGAAAAGAAACAAGGTGATAGGATTTGTTGGGTGAACTTCAGGGACAAACAGGAGTTTGGGTGGACAGCCCATCACGAAACATTTACTTTCTCGGACAAAAGTAAAATGTCAACCAATACATATACCGATTTGTTTTATCAACACATAATGTTTCGTAAATCTTGTGCTATATGCCCATTTACAAACGTTCATCGTCCGAGCGATATTACACTTGCGGATTTCTGGGGATGGGAGAAGTTAAGTCCCGATTTGAATAATGATGACAAGGGTCTTTCCCTTGTGTTTGTAAACTCAGACAAAGGCAAAAGATTGTTTGAAGTCGTTAAGTGCGATTTGAATGTATATCGTGTGGATGATATTGATCTTTGTTTGCAGCCTAATTTGCGTCATCCTTCAATCCCACACCCTAAGCGTAATGATTTTGAGCGTGATTATGCAAAACACGGTTTTGAGTATGTGGCGAAAAAGTATGGTGATATGGGTTGGAGGTATAAGCTAAGAATATTGAAGCGTAAGGCAGGCACGGCAAAAAGGTTATTCTTGAAAAAAATGGGAATATGAAAATTGGCATATTGACATTCCACTGTGCAGACAATTATGGGGCTGTCTTGCAGACATACGGATTGCAAGAATATTTGAAAAGCCTTGGGCATAAAGTCTATGTGATAGATTATCGCCCGCAATATCTCTTAAAACCATATAGGATATTCG
>CALNGU010000101.1 GCA_939800445.1 uncultured Bacteroidaceae bacterium
CAGCCTTGGGGAGAAAACAAGGAGTTGACAGACCGCCACAACTCGATGTCGGTCAGGCTGGCCAACGCAGCCGGGGTGCAGCTCACGTTGTCGTTCAAGTTGTTTGACGACGGGCTGGGCTTCAGGTATGACTATGACGTGCCTGGTGTCGATTCACTTTTCGTGATGGACGAACTGACCCAATTTGCCGTGGCGGGTGACGGTGTGTCGTGGTCAATCCCTGCAAACTTCGAGACTTACGAACTCGAATACCGCGAGATGCCCCTTTCATCAGTCGAGACGGCGAACACGCCCATGACTTTCAAGACACGGCGCGGACTGTATGCCAGCATCCATGAGGCGGCATTGACCGATTATCCCGAGATGACGCTCCGTCGCGACAGCACCACGGGTGTACTCACTGCCGACCTTGCCCCGTGGCCTGACGGTGTGAAAGCACGTTATGCCGGTGGTCGTTGCTTGTCACCATGGAGGACGGTGCAGGTGGCCGACGAAGCGGTGGGGCTGATCAACTCGTCGCTAATCCTAAACCTCAATGAGCCGTGTGCCCTTGAGACGACCGATTGGGTGCGTCCCATGCGCTATGTCGGTGTTTGGTGGGGAATGCACCTCGGCATAGAGACGTGGCAGGACGATGAAAGGCACGGGGCTACGACTGCCAATGCCAAGAAGTATATCGACTTTGCTGCCGACAACGGCATCGAGGGTGTCGTCTTCGAAGGTTGGAATCGTGGCTGGGAGAGCTGGGGCGGCCGCCAGTCATTTGACTTCACCGCGCCCTATGACGATTTCGACATGGGGGAGGTTGTCCGCTATGCCAAGGAGCGTGGCGTGCAGCTCATAGGTCATCACGAGACAGGTGGCAATGTGCCAAACTATGAACGGCAGCTGGACCGCGCCTACGCTTGGTGCGACTCGCTCGGCATACGTTATGTCAAGACAGGCTATGCGGGTGGTATGCCTGGCGGGCAGTTCCACCATGGGCAGTACGGCGTGCGGCACTACCGCCGAGTGGTTGAGACTGCCGCGCGCTATCATGTTTCCCTCGATGTCCACGAGCCGATAAAAGACACTGGCATACGTCGCACCTACCCCAATATGATGACCCGTGAGGGAGCACGCGGCATGGAGTGGAATGCGTGGAGCGAAGGCAACTCGCCAGTGCATGAGCTCGTGTTGCCGTTCACCCGGTTGCTTGCCGGTCCTATGGACTACACGCCAGGGACATTTGACATTCTCTATGAGGCTACACGCAATGACCCGCGCCGCCGCAAGTGGAATGGCCTCGACAAGGGCAACAGCCGTGTCAACACCACGCTGGTCAAGCAGATGGCCAACTGGGTGATACTTTACTCGCCGTTGCAGATGGCCTCCGACCTGGTGGAGAACTACGAGGGGCATCCAGCCTTCCAGTTCTTCCGCGACTTTGATGCCGACTGTGACTGGTCACGGGCGTTGCAGGGTGAGCCTGGCGACTACATAGCTGTCGTGCGCCGTGCTGGCGATCGTTATTTCCTCGGTGCATCGACCAACGATGAGGCACGGACGCTGACCATTCCCCTTGATTTTCTCGCCGCAGGCGTGACTTATGACACGACCATCTATGCAGATGGCGACGATGCCGACTGGCAGACCAATCCCACGTCCTACAAGATAGAGCGGCGCACCGTCACCTCTGCCGACACTCTCACCGTTGTTATGGCCAAGGGAGGCGGGCAGGCGGTCACATTCATCCCGCAAGACTGACTTGGGCTGAAGTCATGGATATTGGTTAAAAGCCTTGGCTCGGATGTTTCTCCGTGCCAAGGCTTTGCCTTATATGGATTTTCACATTATTAATGTAATACGCACCATCCATCAGCGGCATATTGTAGAGACGCATAATATGCGTCTCCCCCACGTCCCAGTGTGATTTCCATCGCCTGTCATGGCGACGTAGCAGCAGCCTCACAGCACCACCTTGGCGCGGCATTCCACCTCGCCGCCGCCAGACACGGTGACGGCGTAGACTCCGTGCGGCAAGTCGGGCAGTTGCAGCGAAAGCTCCGTGCCGGCGAAAGCCGTGCGCACCACCTCCGTGCCGTCCATAGTGACGATGCTGACCGTGTGTTCGCCAGCCGTGGCAGATGTGACGTGCAACGAGCCGTCGGAGACATACGCCGTGGCGGTCGCCGTGTACCGTTCATCTATCCCGCTGCCGTAAACGGGGTTGACATACATCACCACGTCACCCGAGCGGCAGGACAGCAGCACCTCTTCATATTCTTCAGTCGGCTCCGTGACCGGGGCGAGCAGGCCGCGTGTGCTGCCGATGCCGTCGATCCACTGTTCGCCACTGTCCATGGTCAACACGCGGCGCTCGTAGCCCTCGAAGTATGCGGTATCTACCGCCGTCACCTCCAACCGCACCACCCCATTGTCAAACACCTCGCCCACGTCAAGGCCGAAGTCGTAGAGGTCGCGTGTCTCGCCATCGATGGTGATGGTGGCGAGGTCGGTAAACCGCTGCACGCCATCATCCCCATTCCTTCCTAAAACTGGCTTTGTGATGACCACATCCTTGCCCGGCAGCATATCACTGTGGAACACTTGAGTCCAGATGACATCCGCCGGCCTGTTTATCTCGTATGTGGACACCACTTTACCTTCCGCCACACGCCCGATGACCCAGGTATTGCCTCCCGTCACCGTATATGACGTTGGGGCAATCATGTCATAACTGAGCTTCAGGCACGGAGCCACGCCGCCAAGCCAAGGTGCATAGTCAGAACAGTACTCATAGACGGGTTGTCCATCGACGATGCAAGAGAGCAAATGAGGGTTCTCTCCCGTCAAGTACATTTGGAGGAAGCCCAAAGGACTGCATTGCAGACAGCCTATCCCCTCGGCCGCAGAGCCGTTTATGACAGTGCGCTCCACACCGAGGAACACCTCCTTCTCCCTGGTCATTACAACTCCGCTGCCATAATCATCATCTACTTCAGCAGTTGGGGCAGAATAAAAGGTCTCGCCTACCCCCGCCCCGAAGTCATACAACAGGAACGGTTCTCCAGCTGTAACGTAAGTCTCATAGACGAAGCCCGAGGGGTTCAACACCACGCAATAGACCTTGCCGCCGTCCTTGCGCATCAACCCTATCGCACCATTGGCAGCATAATCCAGACTGTCGGCATCCAGACTTATATTCCTCACATCCGACGGATCGATCACGCACGAGCGCATCACCTGCCATTTCTCGTCATAGGCGGTCGTGTCGCCGTGCAGCCTGTAAACGACGAGCATCGACGGGTCAACGAGATAGCCCGGCGTGTCGCCGTAACTGAGATAGGACACCCAGTAAGCCTCCTCACAATCGAATGCGTCGGGCACATTGTCCTGCGCCGTTGCAGTCAAGACAGCGACCGCAGCCATGACAAAAAAGGTAATCTTTCTCATAGTCTCAACATTTAACGGTTTTACTCCCACAATGATAAAAACTAAAAGCATAAGATGCAAGAGAGGATATAAAAAGAAAATCACAAATCTGTATCTATATATTAAAATGTATATAGGTTATCGGGGGGGGTAATTAGTGATTTATGAGTGGAAAAACAAGTAGCTAACGTAAAAATATCGGTAATTAAGAAAAGTTATCAAACGGAGCTAACGCCGCAGCATCCTACCCAAACTGCAAAAACATCGTATGCAACTGGCAAAAACATTGTATGTCGGAAGTGAAAACATACTACCCTACGGCGGTCAGGGTCGTATGCTGTTTTCCCAGACCCCCACATGGATGGGTGGAAATGAGCATGGCGCGGCAACGATGCCACGCCATGATTGTATTTGCAATTATGTGAATGTCGGGAAACGGTGGATGGGACCGCTCATTCCTTGGATGCGAACTCCATCAGGTAGGCTTTGATGAAGCCGTCAATCTTGCCGTCCATCACGCCGGTCACGTCGGATGTCTGGTAGTTGGTGCGGTGGTCCTTGACGCGGCGGTCGTCGAAGACGTAGCTGCGTATCTGCGAGCCCCACTCAATCTTCTTCTTTCCAGCCTCGACCTTGGCTTGTTCCTCCATGCGGTGTTGCAGCTCTTTGTCGTAGAGGATGGAGCGCAGTTGGCGCATGGCGTTTTCTTTGTTCTTGGGTTGGTCGCGGGTCTCGGTGTTTTCAATGAGTATCTCCTCTTCCACGCCGGTGTACGGGTCTTTGTACTGGTAGCGCAACCGCACGCCTGACTCGACCTTGTTGACGTTCTGGCCGCCTGCGCCGCCCGAGCGGAAGGTGTCCCATGAGATGTTGGCGGGGTTGATTTGCACCTCGATGCTGTCGTCCACGAGCGGAGTGACGAACACTGAGGCGAATGATGTCATGCGTTTGCCCTGTGCATTGTAGGGGGAGACGCGCACGAGGCGGTGCACGCCGTTCTCGCCCTTGAGGTATCCGTAGGCGTAGGGTCCCTCGATGTTCATCGTGACTGACTTTATGCCGGCCTCGTCGCCCTCTTGCAGGTTGGAGATGGTCGCCTTGTATTTATTGGCTTCGGCCCACCTCATGTACATCCTCATCAGCATCTGCGCCCAGTCCTGGCTCTCTGTGCCGCCTGCGCCCGAGTTGATTTTGAGCACGCAGTCCATCTCGTCGGCTTCCTGGCGGAGCATATTCTTGAGTTCCAATGCTTCGACAGCCGCAGCGGCTTTGGTGTAGGCTTCGTCGAGTTCCTCCTCGCTGACGAGACCTTCCTTGCAGAAGTCGAATGCCAGCGCGAGCTCATCGGCCAGCGTCTTGACCTCCTTGTATCCGTCAATCCATGCTTGCAGGCCTTTCACCTTTTTCATCTGCGCCTCGGCCGCCTTGGCGTCGTCCCAGAATCCCGGTGCTTGCGTGCGGAGCTGCTCCTCCTCGACCTGCATGGTCTTGTTGTCGATGTCGAGGTATCGTTTGAGGTCTTCGGTGCGTGCGGTGATGTCCTTGAGTTGTTCTTGTGTAATCATGTCGATGTGCTGTTAGGATATGTCTGCCATGGGTGGCAACCGGCGGCAAAATTAGTAAAATCCCTTGCTATGGCAAAATGCCCCGCCGTGTGCGCCTGCACGAAAGAGCCCGCCTGCCCCATTGGCGGGGCGGCGGGCTCTGCTGTCTTGTCCGTTCAGGTCAAAGCAATCCTATCAGGTGTATGTAGGCCACCGTCGCGGGGATGGCAAACAGCGTGCTGTCGAAGCGGTCAAGCATCCCGCCATGTCCCGGGAGGATGTTGCCACTGTCCTTGACTCCCCACGCGCGTTTCATCATCGACTCCACCAGGTCGCCGAATGTGCCGAAGATTGACACGGTCAAGGCCATGCCGAGCCACTCCAACAGCGTCAGCTCGGTGAAGCATATCGACAGGATGTATGCCACGGCGAGAGCCACGGCAACGCCCCCGATAGCCCCTTCCCATGACTTCTTGGGGGAGATGCGCGGGAAGAGCTTGGTCTTGCCAATCAGTGACCCGATGCAGAACGCCCCGGTGTCGTTGGCCCAGATGAAACCGAACATTGCCAACGGTAGCAGCGGCGAGTAGGTCACATAGCCCGATGCGTCCACATGGAACGCGAGGAACTGTGCCATGGCAAAGGGGACGACGGCATAGGCTTGCACGAAAACTGTGTAGGCAAGCTCATTGACGGGGTGTTCCACTTTGCGGTAGAGCTGCGCGATGAATACCAATATGAATAAAAGCACCGTCACGCACGCCGGGATGGTCGCGTCCAGCCCCATGGCCATTATCGCCACTGTCACAAACACGGCGACTGTCAGCAGTGACAGCGAGAGTGTGTCGAGCTTGGCTGCGCCCGAGGCGCGGACGAGCTTGACCAATTCCGCCACTGTCAAGCAGGCGATGATGAGGAACAGCACCCTGAAAGCGTCCGCTCCGAGGAACGGCACGCCTATCAGCACGGCGACAAACAGTACGCCGGTCACGGTGCGGGTCAGCAGGTTACTCTTTTTCATCTTTCTTGTCCTCCTGTGTTTGGTCTTCAGTCTTGCTTTCGCCGCCTTTTGCCTCCAGTTGCCCGGCGGGCTTGAACTCGGCATCGCCGCTGGCTTCGACCTGTTTGGCGGCATCGTTCTCGGCGAATATTTCTTCCGCCCTCGAGCCCCATTTGCGTTTGCCGAATATCTTTTCGAGGTCGTCGGAGAATATCACCTCCTTGTCGATGAGGAGTTGCGCGAGTTTGTTGTGACCCTCGGCGTTCTCGGTCAGAATCCTCTTGGCGCGTTCATACTGCTCTGCAATCATGCGTTGCACCTCGTCGTCGATCATCTTCGCAGTCTCGTCGCTGTAGGGTTTGGTGAACGAGTAGTCGGCGTTGTTGTAGTAGCAGATGTTGGGCAGGCGGTCGCTCATCCCAAGGTAGGCGACCATGCCGTAGGCTTGTTTTGTCACCCTCTCAAGGTCGTTCATCGCGCCGGAGCATATGCTGCCGACGAACAGTTCCTCGGCGGCACGTCCGCCCAGCGTCGCGCACATCATGTCGAGCATCTGCTCCTTGGTGGTGATTTGACGCTCCTCTGGCAGATACCATGCCGCACCCAGCGCGCTGCCGCGTGGGACGATGGTGACTTTGATGAGCGGGTTGGCGTGTTCAAGCATCCATGACAAGGTGGCGTGTCCTGCTTCGTGCATGGCTATGGTCCGCCTCTCGTCCTTGGTCATGATCTTTGTCTTCTTCTCCAGTCCGCCGACTATGCGGTCCACGGCATCGAGGAAGTCCTGCTTGCCCACTTTCTCCTTGCTGTGGCGTGCGGCTATCAGTGCCGCCTCGTTGCAGACATTTGCTATGTCAGCCCCCGAGAAGCCCGGTGTCTGGCGGGCGAGGAGGTCAACGTCCACCGACTCGTCAATCTTTATGGGGCGCAGGTGCACCTTGAATATCTCTTTCCGCTCGTTCAGGTCGGGGAGGTCCACATAAATCTGCCTGTCGAAACGCCCCGCACGGAGCAGCGCCTTGTCGAGGATGTCGGCACGGTTGGTGGCGGCGAGTATGATGACACCGCTGTTCGACCCGAAGCCGTCCATCTCGGTAAGCAGCTGGTTGAGCGTGTTCTCCCTTTCGTCATTGCCGCCCATGCTCGGGTTGCGTCCC
>CALNGU010000102.1 GCA_939800445.1 uncultured Bacteroidaceae bacterium
TACGTGCTGAATGCCATTCAGGACTATGTCACCTACGACCAGCCCGTCACCCTCAGCTTCACCCACCAGCTGGCCAAAGTGCGCGTAGTGCTTAGCGGCACGCAGGCCTCGCAGGTGAACTCCGTGGAAGTCTATGGCATCACTGCCTGCAACCACCTGCGGGGTACGTCGGTAAGCTTCGATGCAAGCAATACAGGCTGGATAAAGATGAAGCAGCAGACCTACGCTGACGGCACCGAGTGCTGGGAGGCCAACGTAGTGCCCGGCGAGGTCATCAGCCGTGTAAAGGTGAATGGTATCGAAGCCACCCTTACCACGTCCCTCACCCCGGTAGTGGCGGCGGTGAATACGATAGACCTTACCGTAGGCTCTCTTGTCCCCGATGCTGCAAAAGCAATAGACCTCACCGGCGGCAAGACCTACGCCTACCGGATGCAGGACAACGCCGATGAGTTCCGTATGGAAGTGAGGTGATAGGTCTTTTTCATGCAATGTTTTCCCCGTTATCATCTGATGATTTGGGGCAAAACACCGTATGCCGCCGCGCACGGGGCGGGGTGTCGCGGATGGCGGCGCGTCTTTCATTTTTTTTAGGATTAGCATATCTTTTTTCGCAAACCGTGTCGCAGCGTTGATATACTTTTGCATGGATTTAAGAAACAACACATGAGCACGATTACTAAAGAGGAAGCCCTGCGCTACCACTCACAAGGCAAGCCGGGCAAGATTGAGGTGGTCCCCACCAAACCGCACAGCACGCAACGCGACCTTTCGCTGGCCTACTCGCCGGGAGTCGCCGAGCCGTGCCTTGAGATACAGAAAGACCCCGACAAGGCCTACGACTACACGGCCAAGGGCAACCTTGTGGCCGTCATCTCCAACGGCACTGCCGTCCTCGGCCTCGGCGACATCGGGGCGTTGAGCGGCAAGCCTGTGATGGAGGGCAAGGGGCTGCTGTTCAAGATATACGCCGGCATCGACGTCTTTGACATCGAGGTCAACGAGAAAGATCCCGACAAATTTGTCGAGGCGGTCAAGGCCATCGCCCCGACATTCGGAGGCATCAACCTGGAGGACATAAAGGCTCCCGAATGTTTCGAGATAGAGCGGAGGCTCAAGGAGGAACTCGACATCCCCGTCATGCACGATGACCAGCACGGCACGGCCATCATCTCAAGCGCGGGACTGATCAACGCGCTCGAGGTGGCGGGCAAACGCATCGAGGATGTCCGCATCGTCGTCAACGGGGCAGGGGCTTCGGCCATCTCGTGCACGAAGCTCTATGTCGCCCTCGGCGCGCGCAAGGAGAACATCGTCATGCTCGACAGCAAGGGCGTGATAACATCCGACCGCCCCAACCTGACCGAGCAGAAGAGGTTGTTTGCCACCGACCGCCGCGACCTGCACACCCTCGCCGAGGCCATCAAGGGTGCTGACGTCTTCCTCGGCCTGTCGCGCGGCAATGTCCTGACGCAGGACATGGTGCGCAGTATGGCTGCCAACCCGATAGTGTTTGCACTGGCCAACCCCGTGCCTGAGATAAGCTACGAGGACGCGGCGGCATCGCGCGACGATGTGCTGATTTCGACGGGACGGTCCGACTATCCCAACCAGATCAACAATGTCATCGGCTTCCCTTACATCTTCCGTGGCGCGCTCGACACCAATGCCACTGCAATCAACGAGGAGATGAAGCTCGCCGCCGTGCGTGCCATCGCCGGCCTGGCCAAACAGCCCGTGCCTGACGTGGTGAATGCCGTCTACAAGGTCAACAAGCTGACATTCGGGCGCGACTACTTCATCCCCAAGCCGGTAGACCCCCGTCTCATCACCGAGGTCTCGATAGCCGTGGCCAAGGCTGCCATGGACTCGGGCGTGGCACGCAAGCGCATCGAGGATTGGGATGCCTACCGCGAGCATCTCAAGGAGCTGATGGGCTACGAGTCCGAGTTCATCCGCCAGCTCTATGCCATGGCGCGCAGCAACCCGCAGCGCGTGGTCTTCGCCGAGGGCAATCATCCTAATATGATAAAGGCGGCTGCCGAGGCACGTGCCGAGGGCATCTGCCGCCCGATCCTCCTCGGCAACGACGAGCGCATCGCAAAGAAGGCAAAGGAATTGCAAGTGAGCCTCGACGGCATCGAGATTGTCAACCTGAGGCATGACAATGAGCAGGCACGCCGCGAGCGTTATGCCCGCATCCTGGCCGAGAAGTGCGCGAGGGAAGGGGCGACCTATGACGAGGCTTGCGACAAGATGTTTGAGCCAAACTATTTCGGCATGATGATGGTCGAGACGGGTGATGCCGACGCGTTCATCACCGGCACCTACACCAAGTACAGCAACACCATCAAGGTGGCCAAGGAGGTCATCGGCATCAAGCAGGGCTATTCGCATTTTGCGACCATGCACATCGTCAACACCAAGCGGGGCATCTACTTCATGGCCGACACCCTCATCAACCGCCATCCCGACACTGCCACGCTGGTGGACATCGCCCGCTTGGCCGAGGAGACGGTCAGGTTCTTCAACCATGAGCCGGTCATGGCGATGATTTCCTACTCCAACTTCGGGGCGGACAACGAGGGCAGCCCTAAGTCGGTGCACGAGGCTGTGGACTACCTGCAACGCACCTACCCAGACCTTGCCGTCGATGGCGAGATGCAGGTCAACTTTGCACTTGACAAGGACTTGCGTGACAGCAAGTATCCGTTCACACGCCTCAATGGCAAGGATGCCAACACGCTCATATTCCCGATGCTCAGCACTGCCAATTCGGCTTGCAAGATCATCCAGGCGATGGGCGGGGCTGAGCTGATAGGCCCGATACAGATGGGGTTGAACAAGCCAGTCCACTTCACCGACATCGAGAGCCATGTGCGTGACATCGTGAACATCACGGCCGTGGCGGCCATCGATGCCATCGTCGCCAAACGCAGGAAAGAACAAACAGGCAAATGACCAGCACATCAGATGGACAATCAATGCGGGCAGCCCAAGCCGTAAGGCGGGGCTGCCCGTTGTCATTAAATTTATGGATATGACCGACAACATCATCGAGAGCCACCCGCTCCGCCCATTTCTGCCGCATGATGCGCGGCTGCTGATGCTTGGCAGCTTCCCGCCGCCGAGGCAGAGGTGGTGCATGGACTTCTTTTACCCCAATTGGAACAATGATATGTGGAGGATCTGGGGCATCATCGCCTCGTGTGACAAGGATCATTTCGTAGTCCCGGGAGAGAAACGTTTTGACCAGGCGAGGATTGAGGATTTCTGCCGTGGGTGCGGCATAGCCCTCTACGACACTGCCGAGCAAGTCATCCGCCTGCGTGGCAACGCCTCGGACAATTTCCTGCAAGTGGTCCGCCCCGCCGACATCGCGGCATTGCTGGAGCGGTTGCCCGCCTGCCGCGCCATTGCCGCCACGGGGCAGAAGTCCGCCGAAGTCCTGCAATCGCTCACCGCTTGCGCCCCTTTGCCGGTCGGTGGATGCGTTGAGGCTGTTTTCGCCGGGCGGCGGCTGGCATTGTGGAGGATGCCCTCGTCGTCACGTGCCTACCCGATGAAAGTGGAGAGAAAGGCGGAAGTCTATGCGAGGATGTGGGACGAGGTGTCCCGACAGGATGCTGGCGAGTGACGGATGGGCTTGCCTGCCGTGCCGCTTGTTTAATGCTTACCATTATTAATATATGGCCAGGCTCACCTGCCCGTGTGCCCGAAAGTGATTAACTTTGCAGCCCCGTCGAGCCGCCCTTCTGCCTGTCCGGGGAAAGGGCGTGCACGGCGGTGTGGACAGGTCAAATCAATAGTATATAATATAGGAGGAGAGTTTCATGAGTTTCAACATCGAGCAGAACGGCAAGAAGAGGGTTGTCATCGTCGGCGGTGGTTTCGGCGGTTTGAAGTTGGCAAACAAACTGCGCGGCTCAGGCCTGCAAGTGGTCTTGATAGACAAGAACAACTACCACCAGTTCCCCCCGCTCATCTACCAGATAGCCTCGGCGGGCATTGAGCCGAGTGCCATCGCGTTCCCGTTCAGAAAGATGTTCAAGCACCGTCGGGACTTCTACTATCGGATGGCGGAGGCGCGGGCGGTATTCCCCGAGCAGAAGATTCTGCAAACGTCCATCGGCAAGGTCAAGTACGACTATCTCGTCTTTGCCGCAGGCACTACCACCAACTTCTACGGCAACAAGCACATCGAGGATGAAGCCATCCCGATGAAGACGCTCTCCGAGGCGATGGGGTTGCGCAATGCCTTGCTCGGCAATCTTGAGCGCAGCGTCACTTGCGCCACCGAGCAGGAGCGGCAGGAGTTGCTCAACATCGTCATCGTCGGCGGTGGCGCGACGGGCATAGAGATTGCCGGCGCGATTGCCGAGATGCGCCGCTATGTCCTGCCCAAGGACTATCCCGAGCTGCACGGCGAGAACCTCAACATACACCTCATCGAAGCCTCCGACCGCCTCCTGTCCGGGATGTCGCCGCAATCGTCGTCCAAGGTGAAAGAGTTCCTCGAGGGCATGGGTGTCAACGTGATGCTCAACAACAAAGTGACCGACTACATCGACCACCGCGTGATGCTGGCCGACGGGACGAGCATCCCCACGCGCTCGTTCATCTGGGTCAGCGGCGTGCGTGCCAACACTGTCGCCAACTTGCCAGAGGCATCCATTGGCCGGGGCGGACGCATCAAGGTCGATGCGTTCAACCGCGTGGAGGGCATGGACGATGTTTTCTGCATCGGCGACCAATGCATCATGACGGGCGACGCCGCCTATCCCGGCGGGCATCCGCAGCTGGCGCAGGTGGCAATCCAGCAAGGCAACCTGCTCGCCGCCAACCTCCGCCGCTTGGTCAGGGGAGAGGCGATGCAGCCATTCGCCTACCGCAACCTCGGGTCTATGGCCACAGTCGGACGCAACAGGGCTGTCGCCGAATTCGCCTCATTCAAGACCCAAGGATGGTTTGCCTGGTTGCTTTGGCTCGTCGTGCACCTGCGTTCCATACTCGGAGTGAGGAACAAGATAGCCGTGCTCTTCAGCTGGTTGTGGGATTACATCAGCTACGGCCATTCAATCCGATTGATAGTTTATGCCCGCAAAGCCAAGGAAGTCATCGACCGCGAGGAGCGCGAGGCTCGTGTACATTGGGGAGAGGACCTAAGGCAGCAGGAAGGCAGTGGCAACCGCGAGTGACGTGCGCCATGTCATGCCGGCGGTCGGGCGCGGTCATTTCACATTTATCTTCCACCTCTCCCACAGCGGGCGGGGAATCAGCCGCCACAAGGCGACGAGGACTGCATATCTCCAGTCGATGACCGCCACGCGGCGGCGCGACATGATGGCGTGGTGGATGGCGCGTGCTACGTCCTTGGCATCCATCTGCATGGGGTAGCGTGCGCCGCCCAGCAGGTCGGTCCTGACGAATCCCGGGCGGATGTCCGTCACCGCAATGCGTGCGCCCCGCATCGCGGCCTGCTGCTTCAGTGCTGAGAGGTAGGTTGACTGCATCCTTTTCGTCGCCGAGTAGGCCGGGGCCGCCCCGAGACCCTTTGTCCCCGCTATGGATGTGATTGCCGCCACGTGGCCGCTTCCCCTCGCCGCGAAGTAGTTGAATGCCGCGCCCGTCATCCTCACAAATCCCACTCCATTCGTCTCCACCGTCCTCAGCTCGTCGTCAAGCCGCAGTGCCGGATTGTTGTAGCCTATGCCCGAGCTGTGCAGGTAGACATCCATCCCCCCGCACTCCTCCACCAGCTCCATGAGCAGTGTCGTGGCGTGTTCGTCGGTGACATCTATCTGCCGCGTCAGGACACGTCCCGGCGCGAGTGCGGCGAGGCGCATGAGAGGTTCGCCCCTGCGTCCCGCCACGCCGACTGTCCAGCCGTCGGCGATGAACAGTTTGGCGACCTCCATCCCGATGCCTGAGGTCGCGCCCATGATGATTATCCGTCCCATGTCGTTTTGTATTTGATGTCGCCTGCTAAGATAAACGTTTGCCCCCTGCCACATTTGCGGGGATGTCTGTGCGTGGCGGCGGAGGGGCGCGGTGTGCGTATCCGTCACGTTCCGTGAATCCCGCTCACGGCACGGCCGTCGGCGCATTGGCGTGGTGTGCCGCTTGCGCCTTGGTCGCTCACTCGGCCTGCGTGTCGTCGATGGTGTAGAGGAAGTCGTTGTAGGGGTATTTCTGCACGTGCAGTTCCTTGACCTTGAGGTAGAGCATCCGCTTGAGTTCCTCGATGTTGGCCCGCTGCTTGGCAGAGATGAAGATGCAGTCGTCGTCGAGCTTGGCCATCCATGTGGACTTGAGTTCGTCGAGGGGGATGTTTTCGCGTGTGCGTGGGGTGAGGTCGTCGTCGTCTTTCTTGACGTAGTTGTAGGCGTCGATTTTGTTGAAGACGATGACGGTGGGCTTGCCTCCCGCGCCGATGTCGGCGAGGGTCTTGTCCACCACGCTTATCTGCTCCTCAAAGTCGGGGTGGCTGATGTCCACGACGTGCAGCAGCAGGTCGGCTTCGCGCACCTCGTCGAGGGTGGACTTGAATGATTCCACCAGGTCGGTGGGGAGCTTGCGGATGAAGCCTACGGTGTCGGAGAGGAGGAAGGGCAGGTTGTCGATGATGACCTTGCGGACCGTGGTGTCGAGGGTGGCGAACAGCTTGTTTTCGGCAAAGACCTCACTCTTGGCCAGGAGGTTCATCAGCGTTGATTTGCCGACATTGGTGTAGCCGACCAGGGCGACACGGATGAGGCGGCCGCGTGACTTGCGCTGGGTGTTCTTCTGCTTCTCGATGTCGGCCAGGCGGCTCTTGAGCAGCGACATCCGGTTGAGGATGATGCGGCGGTCCATCTCGAGCTGGGTTTCTCCCGGGCCGCGCAGCCCGACAGAGCCTCCCTTGCCACTGCCGCTGCCTCCTCCCTGGCGTTCCAAGTGGGTCCAGAGGCGTGTCAGGCGGGGGAGCATATACTTGTATTGGGCCAGCTCGACCTGTGTC
>CALNGU010000103.1 GCA_939800445.1 uncultured Bacteroidaceae bacterium
GCGGACGGTATCAAATCGTGTGCCGGTGGCCCGATGTTGTTGCCCTATTTCCTTATATTTGTCACCGATAGGTGAAAATGACAAGAAGCTATTTTAACTTGCGTCCATGGAATATCTCCTGCACTATGTCTGGAAACACCTGCTCGACCGCACGCGGCCGATGGCGACCACCGACGGGCGGGCGGTGAGGGTCATTGACCCGGGGCTGCGCAACGGTGATGCCGGTCCCGACTTCTTCAATGCCAAGGTCGAGATAGGCGGCACGATGTGGGCGGGCTGCGTGGAGGTGCACGACAGGTCGTCTGACTGGTATGCCCACGGGCATGACCGCGACCGCGCCTATGACTCTGTCGTGCTGCACGTCTGCAAGGTGGCCGACCGCCCCGTGGTGCGGCATGACGGCGGTGAGGTGCCGCAGCTGGTGCTCGAGGTGCCGCCGCACGTGAGGCGGAACTATGAGGCGTTGAGGTCGGCCGAGATGTCGCCGGCGTGCAGTGCCGTCATCGACAGCATCGCGCCTCTCGTCAGGCACTCGTGGCTGTCGGCTCTGGCGGTCGAGAGGCTGCGCGGCAAGACGGGGCTTGTGGCCGAGCGTCTGGCGCGGTTTGGCGGCAATTGGGAGGATGTGTTTTTCGTCTCGCTTGCGCGCAATTTCGGCTTCGGGGTCAACGGCGACTCCTTTGAGCGGTGGGCTGCGATGTTGCCGTTCCGTGCCATGGACAAGCACCGTGACAGCCTGCGGCAGGTCGAGAGCTTGATGTTCGGCATCTCGGGGTTGCTCAGGGAGGGGAGCGGGGATGCCTACGAGGAGGACTTGCTGCGCGAATACGCCTACTTGAAACATAAATTCAGCTTGCCCGAGCCTCCCGACTTCTCATGGAAGCTGTTGCGGATGCGGCCGGGCAATTTCCCGCACGTGAGGATAGCACAGTTGGCGCGCATCTACCAGTCGTCGCCGTCGCTGTTCTCCCGTGTGCTCGACTGCGGGTCGGTGGACGAGTTGCGCCGCCTCTTCAAGTGCGGCACGTCGGACTACTGGCACACGCACTACACCTTCGGGCACGAGTCGCCTGGCAGGCGGCGGATGCTGTCCGACCGCTCGGCCGACCTGGTGGTGATCAACACTGTCGTGCCGTTTCTCTACGCCTACGGCAGCTACACGGGCGATGGCGCGTCATGCGACAAGGCACTTGCCCTGCTTGAGTCGGTGGGGGCGGAGGACAACCACATGGTGCGCAACTGGGTGAGAGTGGGCATCGTCCCCGACAACGCCGCCGACTCGCAGGCGTTGATAGAGCTGACGCGGGAGTATTGCCAGAAGAGGAAGTGTTTCTTCTGCCGCTTCGGTTACGAATACCTAAAGTGTGAGAGAATTTTGTGACAGTGCCTCCCTTTGTTTTGTCTGTTAAAGTTTTACCTTTGTCAATATATAAAATGAAAAGAGATGGGAAACGCAGAAAATTACAACAAGATATTCGACAATGTGGTCGAAGTCTACCACAGGACTGACAACGTTGACACGCCTGTCAACAACCCCTACGAGCCCGGGACACTCGAGTTCTACCTTTACCTCAAGTGCTGGATAGACGTGGTGCAGTGGCATCTCGAGGACATCATCCGCGACCCCAACATCGACCCCGTCGATGCCCTGGCGTTGAAAAGGCGCATCGACAAGTCCAATCAGGACAGGACTGACGTGGTGGAGACGCTGGACAGCTACTTCCTCGGCTTGTATGGCGACGTGGCCAAGTCGCCCGACGCGACAATCAACACCGAGAGCCCGGCATGGGCAATCGACAGGCTGTCGATCCTTGCGTCAAAGATATACCACATGAGGCAGGAGACTGCCCGCACCGACGTGGGTGAGGAGCACCGCCGCAAGTGCGAAGACAAGCTGGCCGTCCTGCTGCAACAGCGCGAGGACCTCTCGCAGGCAATCGACGCGTTGATTGACGACATAGCGCATGGGAGGAAGTACATGAAAGTCTACAAGCAGATGAAGATGTACAACGACCCGAACCTGAACCCGATACTGTACGGCAAGAAATAATCGAGGCCAGATGTCAAAAGTCCTTGCCATCCGCTTTTCAGCCCTCGGCGACATAGCCATGGCGATACCGGTCCTGGTGTCGGCGGCGCGGTTGTCGCCTGATGACGAGTTCACGGTGCTGAGCAGGGATTATGTGGCTCCGCTGTTTGCCGGTCTTGCACCCAACATAAGGTTTCATGGCGTTGACCTCAAGAGGCAACGTTATGCCGGGCTGACCGGCATGATGAACCTCTACCGCGACCTCAAGCCCGAGGGGTTTGACAAGGTGGTCGATTTGCACGATGTGCTGAGGACGAAACAGTTGCGCACATTCTTTTCACTTGGAGGGGCGAAAGTCTCGCACATCGACAAGGAACGGTCGCGCCGCCGCGCCCTCGTCAGGAGCAGCAACAAACGGCTCGTCCCGCTCAAGACATCGTTCCAACGCTATGCTGACGCTTTTGCAAAAGTAGGTGTGGCGACCGACGAGAAGTTTGTCTCCATATTCGAAGCCGGGCGGCCAGACGCGCCGCAGCTCCTGCCGTTCGTCGAGGGGCTGAGGGGACGGCATTGGATAGGCGTGGCACCGTTCACCACGCACCGTGGCAAGGAACTTCCCTTGCCGACCACGCGCCAGGTTGTCGAGATGCTGGCGGCGAGCGAGACCAACCACGTCTTCCTTTTCGGCGCAGGCAAACACGAGGTTGCCACGTTGTCGGAATGGGAAAGGGAGATAGCCAACACCACTTCGGTGGCAGGCAAGCTGCCGCTGGGCGATGAATTGTTGCTGATGAGCAAGCTGGACTGCATGGTGTCGATGGACTCTGCCAATATGCACCTCGCATCGCTCGTGGCGACCCCCGTGGTGTCGGTGTGGGGGGCGACACACCCCTATTGCGGTTTCTTCGGGTGGAAGCAGCCGATGGACAATGCCGTCCAGCTGGACATGGAGTGCCGCCCGTGTTCCATCTTCGGACAAAAGGAGTGCAGGTTCGGGACATACGATTGCCTTGCACGGATGACCCCCGAGATGTTGTTGGACAAGATTCGCAAGGTCATCAAGGTCTGAAGCTCCCACCGCAGGCGCAATGAGCGGCGACGGAGGATGTGGACGGCGTGTGACTTGGCAGTTTTGCACTATATATGATTTGAAATGGGAAATAAGGAACTATATGGATATGTGAAGCCCGCCATCGCGGTTGCCTGCAACCTGCTTTTGTCCTATGCGGTGTTCATGCTGTGCCGGATTGAATTCATGGTGGAGAACTGGCAGTGCTTTGCCGATGACATGACGGTGGGTCTTTTCTTCTCCATCATCAGGGGCGGGCTGCTTTTCGACACATCTGCCATCCTTTACACCAATATCATATACATCGCCCTCACCCTGTTCCCGATACATCTGAAGGACACAAACGCCTATGCCGCCGTGACCAAATGGGTGTATGTCGTGACCAACACGCTGGCAGTGTGCGTCAGTCTTGCCGACTCGGTCGTGTTCCAGCACACGGGGCAGCGCACGACATTAGCCCTGTTGCGGATGGCAGGGGGTGAGACAGGCATAGGACGGACTGTTGCAGGTGAATTGCTTTCACATTGGTATCTCGTGCTGATTGCTGCGGCATTGGCTTTCGCGATGTGGAAACTCTACACTGCCTATCGCACCAAGGCATATTACCGCCTTGTGCGCTACTACGTCTGGCAATTGTTGCTCATCGTCTGTGCCGCCCCGCTTGTCGTTGCAGGCATGAGGGGCAGTTTTGATGTGACCGAACCAAGGCTGGAAGTGGCAGATGCCAACCGCTATGTGAATAAGCAGACAGAAACCACGTTGGTGTTGAACACCCCGTTCATGCTTTACAGGTCGGTTGACAATGTTCCAAATCAGGATAATGCCAGTGTTGATGCGGCAGGCAGTGAAATCAAGGGGGAATGAGGCGGCTTGATTCGACAGAATATCTGAAAGCTCTCATTGCAGAGGGTGAGCACCAGCATCAGGACTTCAAGTTCGAGGTGTCTGATGCCAGGAAGATAGCGCGCTCCCTTTCCGCTTTTGCCAATACATCTGGCGGGCGTCTGCTCGTCGGGGTGAAGGACAACGGCAAGATTGCCGGCATCGACAGCGACGAGGAGATATATATGGTGGAAGCGGCGGCGCAGGTCTATTGTGTGCCAGTCCCTGTCGTTGAGATGAGGACCATCGTCGCCGAAGGCAGAACAGTCCTCATCGCCGAGGTGCATGAGGCTGAGACGAAGCCAGTCAAAGTCATTGGCGCGGACGGCCGCAAGCTGGCCTACCTGCGGCGTGCTGACGAGAATGTCCTTGCCACGTCTGTCCACCTCCGCATCTGGGAACAGGAAAGGCGGCAGCGCGGTGAGATGGTGGTCATAGGCGGCATCGATGAGGAATTGATGAAACGTCTTGCCACATCGGATGTGGTCGATGTCGATGACTTCTCGCGGTCCATTGGCGTGCCGAGAAAGGTGGCCGTGCGTGCCATGGCACGTCTTGTGCGTTTCAATGTGGCCGAGGAGGTGTTTGTTGACCACAAGTTTTACTGGCGGGCTGTCTGATGGTGGCATGGCTGACCATGTCATCGCGATGGCAAGTCTTATTGTTTAATAATTAACTACGCATATTATGGCATTCAGTGCGACAAAACGGGAATGGAGTGAACTTTACGCTTTCTTGCGGCTTTTGTCCGACGGCTTCGTGTGCGAGGGGCTGCCTGACTTGTCCTGCATGGACATGGAGCGCATCCCTGTCGCAGGCATAAAGCGTGAGGAGCATGACGGCACCCGCCGTTATCTGGTGGAGGATGGTGACGTGCACATCGTTGGTGAGAGTGTTGACAAACGTTTCCCGCGTTCACGTTTCACCACGGTCGCCGACAAGATACTTTCAGCAATCCGTCAATCGTCTGCTGACGAAGTGGAGTCTCCAGATGGGGTGGAGGAGTTTCTTGATGAAATATCGCTCTTCGACCTCGAAGCCAAGACGGAAGACAGGACGGATTTCAGCATCTCGTTTTATGCCCCGTCAGTCCCGGCGAAAGGTTTCGTCGTGCGCTCACGCATCGGACGTATGATTCCGTTGCTCGATGGTGGCAGGACGGCCAACATGAAGTATGAGCTTGTCGGCGCGAAACTCCCGACCCCGGCTGTCAGCAAGGTTAACAACTTTGGGGAGGAAGACGATGTCCTGGGACGGATACTTATGGCCGAGCGTCTGGGGTGCTCCCTCAAGTTTGTGGATGCGGCTGACAAAATCTTCAGGGCCAACCTCTGCATGATTGACCTCCGCTTTCCCCGTCTGTTGGGCGAGATGGTCAAGACGATGCACATGGAGGGTGTCACCAAAGTCAGCGAACTCACGTCGATGCTCGAAACGGTGAACCCGCATAAGATAAAGGAGGAGCTCATCACCAAGAACGGCTACTACCGCCACAAAATCCGTGAATTCCTCATGGCTGCTGCCACTGGAATGCGTACCGCCAAGATATATCGCGGCCGTGAATCTGCCATCAAGGGATTGTTGATGGTGGATGCCGAGGGTCTCGTGCGTTGTTATCATGACGGGCGGCAAGATGCGTTTGCCGACTTCCTGTTTGACAACACACGGCTTGAGAAAGGTCCTGTGCAGAAAGACAAATATGGCTACATAGAGCGGGAAAACGGTCTTTACTACATGAAACTCAATCTCAAGGTCGGTTTCATCAAGCGTTGACCCTCTGACAACAGACAGCAGCAAATGATAAAAGCAATGTGACAATGAACGTAGCAAGCGACAACATAAATGAGGTGACAGTCAGTGACATCCTCAAGATAACCCATCCGGGCTATATGAACGATGCCATCACGCTTTTCGAAACGATTGAGAACAGTCCCATACGTCCTTATCCAGTGCGTGCCGACATGGCGATGCTCATCATCTGCACCGACGGATGGGGGGAGATAGAAATCAACCTGCGGACGTTCAGGGTGGAGAGAGGCAACCTGCTCTTTGTCTTGCCCCACCAAGCGGTGCAAATCAAGGAGATAGACAGTATCCGTTTCTTTGCAATCGCCGTGTCTGTCAAATTCATGGAGTCAGTCCTCATCCTTCGCGACAAACTGCTTGGGCGGTTGCTTGAGGTGTGGGAACACCCGGTGGTGCAGCTCACCGGCGAGGAGAGGGATTCGTTGAAGGACTTCTATGACTTCTTTTACAAGAAGATGAGCCGGGACGGCGGCTACTACAAGAACGACATTGCCCGAGGCATTGCCTATTCGCTCCTTTTTGAGGTAGGCAACATCATGCACAGGCTCTATGTGCCGTCAATCAACAAGGCGGCACGCAAGGATGAGATTCTGAAACGCTTTTTGTCTTTGCTCTCTGACAATTACAATGTCTCACGGAGCATAGACTTTTATGCCGACAAGCTATGCATCACTTCCAAACATCTGTCCAACGTGATTAAGAGTGCTACGGGCAGGACACCCGGGCAATGGATTAGCGCGTATGTGATTCTGGAAGCGAAGATGCTGTTGAAGAACACCGATATGTCCGCCGCGCAAATCTCTGAGCAGCTGGGCTTTTCTAACCCTTCTCACTTTGGCAAATATTTCAAGCAGAACGTCGGCATTACACCCCTCGAATACAAGAATTCATGAATTATTGTCCAATATAAATATAAAACTATGAAACATTTCATCACATCAATCATGGTCATGGCGGCGGTGCTTGCCTCATGCTCGTCGCCCGAGGTGTCATCTCCTGACGGGAGATTGCACTTGCAACTGACGGTCGATGAGGCCGGCAGCATCTACTATCAAGTGGACGTTGACGATTCGCTCTTCATCGCCCAGTCACGGCTTGGCCTTGTGGCGAGGGACGTTGACC
>CALNGU010000104.1 GCA_939800445.1 uncultured Bacteroidaceae bacterium
TGTTTATTCATTCAAAAGTTTTGTTTTTACTTGAAGCACCGAGACAACCAACTTTATGCACCGAGTGATGGAACTTTTCTCGGCGTGCCACGGGGTTTGTGTCCGTGGATATGCGCCCGCACCACTGGCACGGGCGGCTGTGATATTGGTATCACAAACCGTAATCCGTGTACACGGGTGCGGCGGTCATCACCTATTTTTTCAGCATGAATACTGACATGGACATGAAACGGCTTGTTGACCTGCTGCACGAGGGCGGGCATTCTTGCGTGATAAGCAACGGGACGGTGACGCGGACTTTCGACCAGAGGGGAATCGCCGACCTCTATGATTTGTATGTAAACGAACCCTCTTTCCTCAACGGGGCGGAGATGGCCGACAAGGTAGTGGGCCGGGGCGCGGCGGCACTCATGGTGCTGGGCGGCATCAGGCGGCTGCACGCCGATGTCATCAGCGATGCCGCGCTCGAGATGCTGAGCGGTGCGGGGATTGACGTGGCATTCGGCACGCGCGTGCCGCACATCATCAACCGCAAGGGCGACGGCTGCTGCCCGCTGGAGGAGAAGACGCGCGACGCGGCGACGGCTGCCGAGGCGTGGCCGCTCATCAAGTCATTCGTCGAGACGCTGCGCGGCGGCAAAGGGGCGGCGGTGGCGTTGCTCCTCACGCTCGCCGCAAGCATGGCCGGCGGCGAGTGCATGGCGCAAAGTGACTCGACCTTCACGGGCGGCAACCACCGCATAGAGGAGGTCGTCGTCACCGGCACGCGCAGCCAGACCGATGCCCGCCACCTGCCGATGACGGTCTCGGTGGTCGGGCGGCAGAGGCTCGAGGCGGCCAACCAGCCGTCCATCCTCCAGACGCTGACCGAGGAGGTGCCGGGGCTCTTCGTGACAGGACGCGGGCCGATGGGCTACGGCGTCTCGACGGGAGCGGCGGGCGGCCTGAGCATGAGGGGGCTGTCGGGCAACGCCCAGATGCTCGTGCTGATTGACGGGCATCCGCAGTACATGGGACTGTTCGGCCACCCCATTTCCGATGCCTACCAGACGATGATGGCCGAGCGTGTCGAGGTCGTCAGAGGACCTGCATCGGTGCTCTATGGCTCGAATGCCATGGGAGGTGTCATCAACATCGTTACGATGTCGATGCCCACGGACGGGGTGGAGACTGATGTCAACGTGGGGATGGGTTCCTACATGACCGTGCAGACCGAGGCGACCAACAGGGTCAGGAAGGGAGGATTCACGAGCACGGTCGCAGCGTCCTACAACCGCAGTGACGGGCATCGCGACAACATGGGCTTCGAGCAGTATGGCGGATATGCCAAGCTCGGCTACGAATTCAACGAGCAATGGCAAGTGACGGGGGATGTCAACGTGACGCACTTCAACGCCTCCAACCCCGGTCCCGTCACCGCGCCGATGATTGACAATGACCAAAAGGTGACGCGCGGCATGGCTTCGCTCGCCTTGTCCAACGACTACGGCCGCACGTCGGGGACGCTGGGCATCTACTACAACTGGGGCAGGCACAACATCAACGACGGGCACACCGCCGACCGGCCGGCACAGACCTCGCTGTTCAACTCCAAAGACCTGATGATGGGCGTGTCGTGGTGGCAGAGCGCATCGCTGTGGGAGGGCGGCAGACTGACGGCGGGCTTTGACTTCCAGCACTTCGGCGGACGCACCTGGAACGAAGTCATCGCCACCGGCGTGGAACGGCCGGGAGTGGACGAGGCTGAGAACGACTTTGCCGGCTACCTGGACTACCGCCAAGCCATAGGCACTCTGCTGACCATCGATGCCGGCATCAGGGTGGATCACCACTCGCACGCCGGGACAGAGGTCATCCCGCAAGGAGGCATCTCGCTGCACCTGCCGAAGAACATCGAGATGAAAGCCATGGTGAGCAAGGGCTACCGCAACCCGACAATCAGGGAGCTCTATATGTTTGCACCGAGAAACCCGGAACTCGCGCCGGAGGAGCTGGTCAACTACGAAATATCCATGTCGCAACGGCTGCTGGACGGTGCGCTGCGCTACGGGATCAACGTCTTCTACATCAACGGCAGCAATGCCATCGTGCTGGACCAATCAATCCCGCGCTATCTAAACACGGGGGAAATAAGGAATGCAGGGGTCGAGGCGACGTTCAACTACGACATAAACGACTGCTGGAACGTGAATGCCAACTACGCCTACGTCCATATGGACAATCCGGTCATTGCCGCGCCGACGCATAAGCTCGATGTCAATGCCCGCTTCACCAAAGGCCGCTGGGCTGCCACGACGGGCTTGCAGTATGTCAACGGGCTCTACACCGCCGTCAGCCGCAACGCGCAGACCGAAGACTTCGTGCTGTGGAACGTGCGGGGGAGCTTCAAGGCTTGCAAATTCGTGACACTGTTCGTCAAGGGTGAGAACCTGCTCGCACAACGCTACGAGACGATGCTGGGCTATCCGATGCCGAAGGCGACGGTGATGGGAGGATTGAAAATCAACTTTTAATACCATTATATTATGAATAGGATAATGAACTTCGCGGCAACGGCATTGCTCTTGGCGGCAACGTGCATGAACACCGCCTGCGCCCAACAAAAACAACAAGAGGAGGAAAAGGAAGTGGCGAAAGTCTATATGGTCAAGGAGATAACACCTGACAACCTGGTGAAGATTTACAAGGCTCTCGGCCGCAAAGCCGAGGGCAAAGTGGCCGTCAAGCTGTCAACCGGCGAACCGGGAGGGCACAACTTCCTGCAACCGTCGCTCATCAAGGACTTGGTCAATGAAGTCAACGGCACAATCGTCGAGTGCAACACGGCATACGGCGGCGGACGAGCCGACACCGAGTCGCACCTCAAGGCTGCGAGAGACCACGGCTTCACCGCCATCGCCGATGTTGACATCATGGACGCTGATGGCGAGACTCGGCTGCCCGTCGAGGGAGGCAAGCATATAGCGTATGACATCGTCGGGTCACACTACCTTGACTACGACTTCACCGTAGTGCTTTCGCACTTCAAGGGACACACCATGGCAGGATTCGGCGGAGCGTTGAAAAACATCTCCATCGGCATAGCCTCATCAAAAGGCAAAGTCTGGATTCACTCGGCAGGTCAAAGCACCGAGGACTGGGGCAACCCTGAGCAGGATGATTTTCTGGAGACGATGGCCGAGGCGGCAAAGGCAGTCATTGACCATTGCGGCGACAGCATATTGTACATCAGCGTCGCCAACAACCTGTCTGTGGACTGCGACTGTGATTCGTCGCCCGCCGACCCTCAGATGGGAGACATAGGAATCCTGGCCTCGCTCGACCCAGTCGCGCTTGACAAAGCCTGCACAGACCTTGTCCGCTCGTCGGAGGATCATGGGAAAATCCACCTCATTGAGCGCATCGACTCACGGCACGGGATGCACATCCTTGATTATGCCGAGCAAATAGGCATCGGGAGTCAAGATTATGAGTTAATTTTGCTGGACTAATCAACACAACTATTATGGATACAACCGTTAGACTGCATTCCCTCAGCTGCAGGGAGGCAAAGGCATGGATGGTTGCGGCGTTGTTTGTCGCAGGCAACATCGCTCTGCCGCAATTGTTCCACCTCATGCCGCAAGGCGGAATGGTGTGGCTGCCTATTTATTTCTTCACCCTTGTGGGAGCCTACAAATACGGATGGCAGGTCGGTCTCCTGACGGCAGTGGCATCACCGCTGGTCAATTCGTTGGCTTTCTCGATGCCGGCCGCCGCGTTGCTCCCGATCATAATCCTCAAGTCATCGCTCCTGGCCTTGGCAGCAGGCTATGCCGCACACCGATTCAACCGTGTGACCCTGCCTTTGCTGGCGGCGGTAGTGATTTTCTACCAAGCCATAGGGACATTGGGCGAGTGGCTCATCACCGGCAGCCTTGATGCTGCGCTGCAAGACATCAGGATAGGTTATCCCGGAATGCTCCTGCAAGTCGTGGGTGGATACCTTTTCATCAGATACATCATCCGTAAAAACTGAAGCTATGTTTGGATTAGGAACTGGTGAAATCATAATCATCGTGATTGTCGTGCTGCTCCTTTTCGGCGGCAAGAAGATACCCGAACTGATGAAAGGCCTCGGCAAAGGCGTACGCAGTTTCAAGGACGGCATGAAAGGCATCGACGACGACACCGAAAAGAAACCGTCGTCAGGCAACAATCCCCAAGAGAAAGAGCAATAATGCAGGAGGACACCGGCGTAAAGACCGAGGGCATGACCTTCTGGGAGCATCTCGAAGTCCTGCGGGGTTCACTCATCAAGATGGCAATTGCCGCCGTAGTTTGCAGCGCGGCGGCATTTGTCTTCAAGGACGAAGTGTTCGCAGTAATACTTGCTCCCAAGGATGACAGCTTCATCATCTACCGCCTCTTCGACCGGCTCGCGTCGCTGGTGTCATCGGGCGAAATGGAAGCGTTTGACATAAGCCTCATCAACACAGGGTTGACCAGCCAGTTTGTCACCCATCTCAAGGTGTCGTTGTGCGTGGGAGTGCTTGTCTCGTCACCCTACATCCTCTACCTGCTATTCCACTTCATATCCCCTGCCCTCTACGACAACGAGAGACGCTACACGAGGCGGGTTGTCGCGGGCAGCTACTTCATGTTCATGGCCGGCGTGCTGCTGTGCTACTTCGTGGTGTTCCCGTTGACGCTGCGTTTTCTCGGCACGTACCAGGTGAGCGAAGAGGTGGTCAACATGATAAGCCTTGACTCCTACATGGGGACACTCATCACCACGAGCCTGATGATGGGGCTCACATTCGAGTTGCCCGTGCTCTGCTGGCTGCTGGCCAAGCTGCACATCCTCAATGCCAGGATGATGCGGCGGTTCAGGCGGCACGCATTCGTCGCCATACTCATTGTCGCCGCCATCATCACACCGACCACCGATATTTTCACAATGTTTGTCGTGGCATTGCCCGTGTGGCTGCTTTACGAGATGAGCATAGCCATCGTCCGGCACACCGGAAGCCGCGATGCCGATGCCTGACTGCGGCAAGCCTACCGCCCCACCCCATAGTTGGCAGCCATCTGCCTGACCTCGTCAACCACCTCGTCACGGAACGACTGCGGCGCGATGACCTCCATCTCACGACCGCGTGAAAGGATTTCCTGCTTGAACTCAAACGTCGGCATCAAGCGGTACTCGAAGATGGAATAGTCATTGCCCGTCTCCACCTCGACCTGCGTGTGATGCAACGGCAAGGCACGCACATACTTGCAATGCACACCGTAGACCTTGATGCGGATGGTCATAACCTCCGAATTGCCCGTGCTCACCCCGAAGCTGTCGGCAAAGAAAGCGGCAGGGTCAAACGACTTTGGGAAGACAAACTTGCTGTCGAGCGTGTCCAGACGCTGTATCCTGTCAAGCGAAAAGGTGCGCAAAGCATCCCTCTCCCTGCAATAGCCCGTCACATACCACCGCTGCCTGAACACCTTGAGGCAATAGGGCTGCAACGTGTAGACCCCGGCCTCGTCACGCCAGAAACTCTGGTAGATCAGACGCAGCTCCACACTGTCGCGCATGGCCTCGATCACCGGCGTCAGGAAACGCCGCCCCGACGGGATTTCCTCAAAGAGTATGCGCCGCTTCAAGTGATGGCTCTCGTTGATGAGGTTGTTGACGGTGAAAGTGTTGAGCAACCAGTTGCGCACTCCCCCCTTTTCCATGTCCTCGGCATTCTCGATGTAGTAGACGTAGCCATCCTTGCGGTCGCACAGGATGGTGATGTCAAACACCTGCTCGATTGCAATCCGCCAGTTGTTGAACGTGCGGCGCGGGATTTTCTCCCCGTCGCTGAACTTTGAGCGCATCCACCTCATGTTGATTTCAGCCAATGTTATGCGTCCGACGCGGTAGATGGTGTCCACCAACCAGATATACTTGTCAAACAGATCCTTGGTCATCGCTTTGCTCGCTTTTAATGATTTGCATAGTACAAAGATATGCAATCACCCGACAAACGCCAATGTCCGGCACATACATACCCGCCTAAAGAAAAAGAACCCACTGCCCCGCCCTTGCGGCATCCCTCCTTGGAGCGTCGGTCGCGGCACATAAACTTTATTTTCAGCCTAAAAATACATAGATTTAAGTTGCAAATATATAGATTTACCCTGCGATTATATATTTTTAGCCTAAAAACAAAGTTTTCAAGGCATACAGCCGATTACATACCCCAGGCAAGCATGAAAACGGTCGCTGGCTGGCTTTGCACGGTGTGATGTAAACGTTATATTTGTGCATCGTTAATTTAACCATATCTACGTGAAAAGATGGCAAAATCAAATGGCAACGCTCCCGTCTCGCTGCACGAGAACGCATTCAGGGAGTTGAAAGACGGGGAAATCTACATCCCCGTGATGAAAAGCAATCAGAATTATCCCGAAGTCAACGCATGGTCGGTCGCGTGGGGCATAGCTATGGCGGTGCTGTTCTCGGCGGCAACGGCGTTTCTCGGCTTGAAAGTCGGCCAGGTGTTTGAGGCCGCCATCCCGATAGCCATCATCGCCGTCGGGCTGTCAGGTGCCGCCAAGCGCAAGAAGGCACTCGGCGAGAATGTCATCATACAGTCCATCGGCGCGTGCTCGGGGATGATCGTGGCAGGTGCGATCTTCACGCTGCCTGCATTGTACATCCTTGAGAGCAAGTACCCCGACGTGAGCGTGGGGTTCTTCCAAGTGTTCATCAGCTCGTTGCTCGGCGGCGTGCTGGGCATATTCTTCCTCATCCCGTTCCGCAAGTACTTCGTGGCGGATATGCATGGCAAGTTCCCGTTCCCCGAAGCCACAGCCACGACACAGGTGCTCGTCTCGGGCGAGCAAGGAGGCGGCCACGCCAAGACACTGCTCAAGGCGGGG
>CALNGU010000105.1 GCA_939800445.1 uncultured Bacteroidaceae bacterium
CGCGACAAGAAGCCTGCCCGTTCCAAGGGCGGACAGTCCGGCCGCCGCGAAGGCAAGAGGCAACAGGAGGTCGAGGACTTCCGCAAGTTCTTTGACGACGACACCCCGTTTGACGACGGTGGGGCGTGGTACAAGAAGCATAAGAAACGCCGCCGTTGACGCATGACGGCGCAGTCAAGGCACAGGGGCACGGGCGGTTTCGTCCGTGCCCCTTTCGTCTGTGCCGGTGCTTGGCGGCCGGGACAAGGGGAGGCAATCCGCCGGCTCGGTGCTTCACTTCCGCAGCTCGCCGAGAAAAGTTACTTTGCTCGGTGTGTCAAGTAAAAACAAAACTTCTGAATATTAAAACAAAACTTTTGTTTATATAAACAGAAGTTTTGAATATATAGATAAAACTTTTGAATATACTTGACTCGCCGAGACATGGAACTTTTCTCGGCGTGTCATGGCTTTAATGCGCCGAGGTGGGGGGGCGAAGTGCGGAGCTACGGCTTTTATGTCCCGCCTCTGTGTTGCGCGGTGGGGGCGAAAAGTTAAATTTGCAGCCGTTTCCGCCCATGCGCGGCGGGGACATCGGCTGGATATGTCTGAGATATAAACCAAAATAGTATGATTATGGAAAGGAGAATATCTTCAAACCTCATCAACGAGCTTGCCGAGGGCGAGGTGTTCGTGTTTGGCAGCAACCTTGCGGGGCATCACGGCGGCGGTGCCGCCTTGCAGGCTTGGCGCAAGTGGGGTGCGGAGTGGGGGCAGGGCGTGGGGCTGCACGGGCGCACCTATGCCATACCCACGATGCATGGCGGCCCGTCGGTCATCAAGCCGTATGTGGATGCTTTCATCGACTTCGCGGCGGGGCATCCCGAGTTGCGTTTCCTGGTGACGGAGATTGGGTGCGGCATCGCCGGTTTCACGCCCGAGGACATCGCGCCGTTGTTTGCGCGTGCGGCGGGGATGGACAACGTCTTCCTGCCGGCGAGGTTCTGGGACGTGCTTGAGGCGGAGGAGGGCGGTGCCCTATGAGTTGGTCGCTGGAGCGTGTCAAGGGCATTGCCTATGCGCTGGTGTCGTCATCGACTTTCGGGTTGATACCGATGTTTGCCATCCCGCCGATGCGTGAGGGGATGCTGGTCAACTCGGTGGTCTTCTACCGCTTCCTGTTTTCGAGCCTGGCGGTCGGTGCTGTGCTGCTGTTGCGCGGCAGTTCGTTGCGGGTCAACAGGCGTGAGCTGCGGTTTCTCATAGTGTTGGGGCTGCTCTATGCCGCCACGTCGCTGGTGCTGACGAGCTCCTATGTCTACATCCCGAGCGGGACTGCGACGACGATTCATTTCCTCTACCCCGTGGTGGTGTCGGTGGTGATGTCGCTGGTGTTCAAGGAGCGGGCTTCCGTCTTCCTCTATGTCGCCGTGCTGCTGGCGTTGTGCGGGGTCTATCTGCTGAGTGGTGTGGAGCACGGGGCGGAGGTCAACGTGCGTGGTTATGCGATGGCTTTCTCGACGGTGCTGACGTATGCTTGCTATATAATAGTGGTCAACCGCTCGTGCATCAACCGCATGGATGGGTTGAAGGCGACGTTCTATGTGTTGTCGGTGGGGATGGTGATATTCTTCTTCAACTCCCTGCTGGCCGACGGCGAGATTTCGGGCTTCCCTGACTGGGGGTCTTTCGTCCACATATTGCTGCTTGCCCTCGTGGCGACGCTTGTGTCTGACCTGACGTTGATACTGGCCATCCAGCGCATCGGGTCAACTATGTCGGCCATCCTGGGTTGCCTTGAGCCGCTCACGGCGGTGTGCATGGGGGCGTTGTTCCTCGGCGAGAGCTTCACGGTGGGGCAGGGCGCGGGACTGGTCGCGGTGCTGGCTGCCGTGATGCTGGTCATCTGTGCTTCGGCACGGGGCAAGGCGGGGAGGGAGGCGGCTACTCCTCCTTCTTCTCCTCGGAAATGATGAGCAGCTTGTCGCCCTCGTAGAGTTCGACCTGCCCGTTGGGGATGATGAATTCGTTGCCGCGCTTGACCATCATGACGAGCCGTCCCTTGGGGATGTTCATGTCCTTGAGCTTGTTGCCGTTGGCGAGCATGGCACGGGTGAGGGTTATCTCGTTGAGCGACGAGCCTACGTCCTCGTTGATTTCCACGCCGAAGTCGTTGCCTTTGGGTTTCTCGGGCAAATCGAGGTGGAGTGCCTTGGCCAGTGACGAGATGGTCGTGCCTTGGATGAGCAGTGACAGCAGCGTGATGAAGAAGACAATGTTGAAGATGTAGTCAGACCCCTCGACCTCTGCGACGACTGGATAGGTGGCGAAGATTATGGGTGTCGCGCCGCGCAGCCCGACCCAGGAGAGGAAAAGCTTTGATTTCTTCTTGGTCTTCTTGAAAGGTAGCAGGCAGATGACCACGCTGACGGGACGTGCCACGACTATCACAAACACGGCTATCAGCAGGCCTATGCCGGCGATGGGCAGCATCTCGTGCGGGTTGACGAGCAGGCCGAGGATGATGAACATCACTATCTGGAACAGCCATGTCAGCCCCTCCATGAATGTTGTGACCTCCCTCTTGTTGACCATCTTCTCATTCCCGACGATTATGCCCATGAGGTAGACGGCCAGATAGCCGTTGCCGTCGATGGCGTCGGTGATTGTGAATGTGAAGATGACCATGCTCAGCAGCAGAATGGGGTAGAGCGAGGGGTTGGGCAACCCTATCTTTTGCAGCAGCTTGACCGCCGCCCTGCCCATGGCATAGCCTATGCAGCCGCCGAAGAGGAATTGCAGGGTGATTTCCTTGGCTATGGTGGCGGCGTTTATCTCCCCTGCCGTTATGACTTGTATCAGGACGATGGTCAGCATATATGCCATGGGGTCGTTGCTGCCGCTCTCCAGTTCGAGCATGGGGCGGAGGTTGTCCTTGAGGTTCATCCGTTGCGAGCGCAGCAGGCTGAAGACCGAAGCCGAGTCGGTGGACGACATCGTGGCGGCAAGCAGGATTGATGTGGCGAGCGACATATCGATGGCCTTGTCCCACCCCGTGATGAAGTAGATGAATGCTCCCGTCAGCAATGTCGTGATGACTACCCCGACGGTCGAGAGCAGCAGGCCTTGGACGATGACGGGACGTATCTCCGAGAACTTTGTGTCCATGCCGCCGGTGAAAAGGATGATGCTCAAGGCTATCGTCCCGATGAACTGTGCCTCGTGGGCGTTGTTGAACTGCAGCCCGAGTCCGTCGCTGCCGAACAGCATCCCGACCATCAGGAACAGCAGCAACGTGGGGATGCCGAAGCGATAGCCTGTCTTGCTGATTATGATGCTCACGAATATCAGCACCGAGCCGACGAGCAAAATGTTTTCCGCTGAGAATGTCATTTGATTATGTGGTTTGTTTCGTTTGCAATGTTTTGTGGTGGCGGCAGGGTCACTTGGTGCGGCGGGGCAGTTCGATGACCTCAAGGTCTGCCGCCTTGCCGTCGTCGATGGCGAACCGCACCAACGTCCTGACCCGATGCAGCCCGTAGTGGCCTGCCGCGCCGGGATTGATGTGCAGGATGCCCAGCCGTTCGTCAAACATCACACGGAGGATGTGCGAATGTCCGCTGATGAAGATTTGCGGCGGGTCGGCTGCAAGTATCCCGGCCACCGAGCGGTCATAATGCCCGGGATAGCCGCCGATGTGCTTCATCATCACCGTCATCCCTTCGATGGTGAAGCGCAGCGTCTCATGCGTCCTCATCCTCACGTCAGCACCGTCGATGTTGCCGTAGACGGCACGGAACGGGCGGAAAGCTTCAAACCGCTCAATTATCCCGACAGACCCTATGTCGCCGGCGTGCCACACTTCGTCGCAGCCGCTGAAGAAGTCCAAATAGCTGTCGTCCCAGCACCCGTGTGTGTCCGACAAGAGACCGATTCTTTTCATCATGCTATGCTTTTTGCGTTTCAAAGATATTAATTTTACTTTTGCCTGCGTCGTTGGCACGCTTTTATGCCGATGGCGCAGTGAAAAACACAGAATGATGACAGAAGAAACAACTTACCGCTATTTCAAGAGGGACATAAGCTGGCTGTCCTTCAACTTCCGTGTCCTGATGGAGGCGGCGGACAAGTCGCTCCCGGTGTCGGAGCGCATCAACTTCATCGCCATATACACTTCCAACCTCGAGGAGTTCTACCGCATCCGTGTGGCGGAACACAAGGCCGCATCCGCCTCCCGCCGCCAGATTGACGAGAGCGTGGAGGAGGCCAATTCGCTGATTGACGACATCACCCGCGAGGTTGACAGGCAGCTGGAGTTCAGGGTGAAAGTGTTTGAGCATGAGATACTCCCCGCGCTGGAAGCGGAGAAAGTCGTTTTCTGCCAGGACAGCGAGGTGAGGGATTGCCACCGCAAGTTTGTCAACAGCTGTTTCAACGACGAGATATTCCCCTACCTGCAACCCGTGCCGCTGGACAAGGGCAACATCAACGTCTTCCTGCGCGGCAACCGCCTTTATATGGCACTGCGGATGCACAAGCGTCTCGCCGACGGAGGGATTGCCCCCCGTCCGGTATACTATATGATGAAGATGCCCTACACCCACGTCCCCCGCTTCATCGAACTGCCGCCCAGCAACGGGATGCGCTTCGTGATGTTCATGGAGGACATAATCAAGGCGTGCGTCGGCAAGATGTTCCCGGGCTACATCGTCGAGTGCGGCTACTGCTTCAAGATTTCCCGCGATGCCGACCTCCTCGTGGACGAGAGCGTGGCGGGCAGCGAGATGGTCAACGAACTGCGCTCGCAGTTGAAGAAGCGCAAGATGGGCGCGGTCTGCCGGTTCGTCTACGACAGGCATATGCCCCATTCGATGCTCGAACATCTCGTCGCGATGTTCGGCATCAAGCCCGACGAGCTCGTGCAGGGCGACAAGCATCTCAACCTCGAGGACCTGTCCCGTTTCCCCAGGCAAGGGTTGCAGTCGGTCGAGGCGACGCGCCCGAAGCCGTTCCACCTGCGGCGGATGGTCGTCTGCCACTCGGTGCTCGACTGCATACGCCAGGGCGACGTGATGCTGCACTACCCCTACCATTCGTTTGAGCATTTCCTGGATTTCCTTGCTGAAGCGTCCACCGACCCGATGGTGTCGGACATCATGGTGACGCAGTACCGCGTCGCCGAGGATTCCGCCGTCATCAGTGCCTTGCAGGCTGCGGCGCGCAATGGCAAGAATGTCACCGTCTTTGTCGAACTCAAGGCGCGTTTCGACGAGGAGAACAACATCACCTCCTCCGAGATGCTCCGCCAGGCGGGCGTTGACATCATCCCCTGCATCCCCGGTCTCAAGGTGCACGCCAAGGTGGCACTGGTGCTGCGCCGTGCGGCGGGCGGCGCGGGCGGCGACGGCTACGCCTACATCGGCACGGGCAATTTCAACGAGAAGACCGCCAAGCAGTATGCCGACTGCGGCCTCTTCACTGCCGACCCTGCCATCGTCGGCGACCTGCGCAAGCTGTTCGCCCTGCTCAAGGGCGAGGTGTCCGACCCCGTGTTTGACAAACTGTTGGTCACGCGCTTCAACCTCCTGCCCACGCTCAAGGCGATGATTGAGCACGAGAAAGACCTCGTGCGGAGCGGCCGCCGTGGACGGATAGTGCTCAAGATGAATGCCATCCAGGACGAGGCGATGATTGACGAACTCTACCGCGCCTCCGAAGCGGGGGTCGAGATCGACTTGATTGTCCGTGGCATCTGCTGCCTCGTGCCTGGCCAGCCTTATAGCCGCAACATCCGCGTGACGCGCATCGTTGACACCTTCCTCGAGCACGCCCGTGTCTGGTACTTCGGCAACGACGGGCAGCCACGGATGTTCATCGGTTCGCCCGACTGGATGAAGCGCAACCTCTACAAACGCATCGAGGCGGTCGTGCCGGTCGAGGACGAGGCCGTCAAGGACGAGCTTGCCACGATGCTCAGCATCCAGCTCGCCGACAACGTCAAGGGTTGCTTCGTTGACGAGCATCTGGACAACGTGCGCAAGCCGCAGGACGGAGGCCGCCGCGTCAGGGCGCAGTACGCCTTCTACGACTACCTCAAGAGCCGCAACGGGTGAATGCCACGGGCGGATGCCAAGGACGTGGTGGGGGCGCATATTGTGCGTCTCTGCCTGCTGAGCCCCGCCTTTCAAGCAACCACATCAGGGGACAAATCCCGTGACAATAGGCATAAACTTCCCCCTCTCGCCGAGAAAAGTTCCTTTGCTCGGTGTGTAAAGTAAAAACAAAACTTCTGAATATTAAAACAAAACTTTTGTTTATATAAACAGAAGTTTTGAATATATAAACAAAACTTTTGAATATACTTGACTCGCAGAGACAGGGAACTTTTCTCGGCGAGCCACGGGAATGAAGCACCGACCCGACGGATTGCCACCCCTTGTCCCGGCCGCCAAGCACCGGCGCAAACGAAGAGGGGCACGGACGAAACCGCCCGTGCCCCCGTGCCTTGACTGCGCCGTCATGCGTCAACGGCGGCGTTTCTTATGCTTCTTGTACCACGCCCCACTGTAGTCAAACGGGGTGTCGTCGTCAAAGAACTTGCGGAAGTCCTCGACCTCCTGCTGCCTCTTGCCTTCGCGGCGGCCCGACTGTCCGCCTTTGGGACGGGCAGGCTTCTTGTCGCGCCCGCCATCCTCGGCACTCGCCAGCTCGACATTGACAGGACGGCCGTTGTAGGTCAGGTTTGCCAGCGATTTGACAACGGTGGATGCATCACGCTCGCGCACCTCAAAGAATGAGAAGTTCTGCAT
>CALNGU010000106.1 GCA_939800445.1 uncultured Bacteroidaceae bacterium
CAGCGACATTTTGTCATGGATGACATGGCTGTCATGTCTGCCGGTGTGGCAAACGGGGTCATCGCGTTCATCACTGGCATGATGGCTTTCTGCGATTGTTTTATAGCGGAAATCAGGATCCTCTCGACCCTTTCCATCTTTACGATGTGCCTCTCGGAGAAACGGCAATCGAGGAAGGTCAATTCGTCAAAGCCGACTTCAGCAATCTTCTCGATGAGCCATTCCATGCGGTCAAGGTTCTTGGTTGGTGCAATGGCGATGTGGATGCGATTGCGCCACGGCTTCGCCCAATCCTCTCGTCCCAGGATCTCGACCTTGCAACGCTTGCCGGCGGTCGATGCTATCCTGGCGTGAAAGAAATGCCCGCGCCCGTCAGTGACCATCACCTCGTCGCCTACGCCGAGGCGGAGGACTCGCAAGCAGTGCGACGACTCGTCATCTGACAAAACAAGCGTCTCCTCCAAGTCTGGAGCATAGAATATTGGAAGTTCCATCTGGCATCATTCGTTTTCGTCCCTGGGCGTATCCGAAGACAATTCCTTGATTATGTCCCTCAACTTGGCTGCGGTCTCATAGTCCTCTGCCGAGATGGCACGCTGGAGCTTTTTCTTCAGCCTCTCGATTTCATCACCGACCGAACGGCGGACGGCACGGTTGACATCCGGGACGATGTTCTCGGCTTCAACGATGGAGTCAAGTGCATATATCGGGCAAGAGAACCTCAATGCCAACGCGATTGCATCGGCGGCTTTCGCCTCAAGCATACCGCCCTCCTGGAAGACAAGATGGGCGTAGAATGTGCCATTGACGACATTGAAGATGACCACCTCGTCGAGCACCTGGCCGGACATCGTTATGAAATCGGCAAAGACATCGTGGACAAGGGGGCGCACCACCTTGACATTCTGCATCATCACGACGACGGACTGGGCTTCAGATTCGTTGACGAGGATGGGGAAATAGCGTGCGCCGTCCTTTTCGCCCATTATCAGAGCGAATATCCTGGCATTGTTCTGCGCACCGGCGACGCTCAACAATCTCAATTCGACCTTTTTATCCATAGGCAACTAAAGACTTCCTTTTCATTTTGCGGCTTTGGCATAGGGCGCATCCTGCTTGTAACTGAACAACAGGGCGAAAGCCACGGCCACGACAAGGGCATACGCCGCGAAGATGAACCACACCTTTGACCATGCCTCGGCTTGCGGGGCAGTGCTGCTCATATCAATATAGGCATTGACCACTGCCTGCGCACCGAGAGTGCCTATTGTCGCGCCAAAACCGTTAGTCATAAGCACAAACAGCCCTTGGGCACTGGAGCGGAGGGAAGTGGAGGTCTCCTTGTCCACAAACAACGACCCGGAGATGTTGAAGAAGTCAAACGCAACGCCATAGACGAGCATCGACAGCACAAACATCCATACTCCCGAGCCGGGGTCGCCCAAACCGAACAGCCCGAACCGGAACACCCACGCGAGCATCGCAATGAGCATCACGGTCTTTATGCCATAACGACGCAGGAAGAACGGTATCATCAATATGCACAACGCTTCCGATGCCTGGGAGATGGAAATCAATATGTTGGAATGCAGTACTCCAAAAGAGTCGGCATACTGCGGCTGCGACTTGAAACTCTCCAAAAACGGATTGGCATAGCCATTGGTTATCTGCAACGACGCACCCAGCAGCATCGAGAAGATGAAAAACATGGCCATCCTCTTTTGCTTGAACAGCGCGAATGCCTTCAAGCCGAGCGACTCGGCGACAGACTTGCTTTTCTCATGCTTGGCCAACGGGCATGACGGCAGGGTGAAACTGTAAAGGAACAGCATGAAACTCAACACACCGGACAGCACAAACTGCATCGGAGTGCTCTGGAATCCCGTCAAGTCAACGACCCACATCAGGCAGATGAAACCTATCGTGCCGAATGTCCGTATGGGCGGGAAAGCCTTCACCGAGTCCTTGTGCGCCTTGTCGAGAGCCGTATATGCGACGGAGTTTGACAGGCCGAGCGTCGGCATATAAAAAGCCACGCCCAATGAGTACAAAGTGAAAAGACGTGAGAACTCAACGTCGGACGACATCATCCCGTAGCCCCCAGTGCCGACCATAGCCACACCTGACAACAGATGGCACAGCCCGAGCAACCTCTGTGCAGGCACCCATCTGTCGGCGATGATGCCCATGATGGCAGGCATGAACAATGAAACAATGCCCTGCATGGAGTAAAACCACCCGATCACGTCGCCCATTCCCACGCTGCCGAGATAGCGGCCCATGGATGTCAGATACGCTCCCCACACTCCAAATTACAGGAAGTTCATCACTATCAGTCTCACACTTATATTCATGTTTCCTATCCTTTTTATGAAAAACGTAGCTAAAGTACTAATATTTCCCTACTTTTGTCGGGCATCAACATCATTTTGCTTATGAGAAATTAGAGTTCAGACAAATACGTATGCTTTAAATAGGAAAAAGCGTTTTTAGCATTATTCTTTCCATCTAAAAGTTTGGCGACTAATAGTTCCGATAGAGTAAATGCGAAAATGCTCACGTGTATAGCGTGGGCTTTTTGGTCATTTTATCGGAACGGGTTACGCCAAACACCTTAGATGGAGAAATTACCAAAAAGTGCCGCGCTTCTTTTGTATATGTATCCTCCATCATCCAAAGGCACTGACGGCGTAACCCGAAAAGCCGCGAAATGAGTAGGGAGAACCGTGCCGTGCGAAAAACCACACACAACGCACGACCGACAAAAACCATGATTGAAATGGATAAAAAACCAATCAGCCGCCTGTTGCCGCTGGCCATCATGCTGTGCTTTGGAGTGGCAGCCAAGGCGCAAAGCAGCCTGATACCGACCACAGCGATAAGCAACATGCCGGTCATCACCATCCAGGACATGAACCTTGACCGCAGCGATTACACGATTCTCAAATCGATAAGCGCGACAGCGACCGTCAACTCTGACAACAAAAGGTCAAAAAGAACTATCACCGAGGAGAACAACGAGTTCAAACTCATCTACGACATCGTAAAACACGACGGGGAAAGGTATTTGGAATACGAGGAATGCGAGGGCATCATCCGCCTGGGCTACATCGGAAGCACCAACATCTACAACTCCGAGTCCAACTACATCCCTGCCGAAGAGATTGTCAGGAGGCTCGCCCTTTACAGGCTCATCAACCTTGCAAAGGAATACGGTGCTGATGCCCTGTTTGAGCCTACCATCACGACGACAGCGACCTCCAAGGAAAAGACCTTGACCTACAAGACCGAGGCATCGGCCAAACTAATCAAAATCACTAACGACTAAAACACGAAAACATGAAAAAGCTTTATTATCTTCTGATTCTTCTCACCGTCCTGCTCGCATCATGCGGCACGACACAGACAGTAGTGACCCCGGAATCGCACACTATCCCGCTTTCGCTCTCAAAGATGCCAGCCTCCAACATATATATAAATATGGACTATGGCATCCGTCTCAACGTGACGGACAAGAGGGCGAGCACGGCCGTGCTAAACAAATATGATGTCAACCTCTTCAACACACCCCGCCCGCAGGTGAGCACCTACCCCGACATCACGTCATTCGTCTCCGAGAGCATGAGGCAGTACATGCAGACCATGGGGTTCGACCTCGACAGCGACATCAGCACCGACTATATGCTCCAGCTTGAGATCACCCAGTTCCAGATAAGCCTCCTCTCCGGCATGGGATGGATGGGCACTGTCTGCTTCGACCTGCAAATCTTTGACTCAAACAGGAAGCAAGTCTACCCAAGGACAGCCATAACGGGCCGCACCTCTGTCAATGGCGGGGCAAAAGACTTCACCAGCGCGACCCAGGCATTGAACGAGGCTTACGTCCAAGCTCTCGAAAACATCGACTGGGACAGGATTGCCTACTTCCTGAGGCGTGCTGAATCACCGTCGGCCGAGAAGAACAAGCAAGTCACAGGCAGCGGCGACACCGCATTGGAGCACACCATCATCCGTTGGTTTGTTGACTCCACGCCCAAAGGGGCTGACATCTACTGGCGCGTCGTCTCGTCAACACCCGATGTCAAGAACACCAACCAGCTCTATCTCGGCACGACACCCTACGAGAGCACCGAGTCGTTTGACATAAAGGGCTTGACATTCAACAACTCGGGCGACGTGCAGATAGAAATCTCCTGCGAAAAGGCCGGTTACGCCTCACAAAAGAAGCGGTTCAACCTCAGGCAAGCAATCGAGCAAAAGGAGATTTCTACGAAATTCAACCTTGTGGAGGAGTAAGCCATTGATCGAAGTTCCAAAGGCATCCTCTGGCGGCCATCCCATCTGCGGGTGGCCGCTTTTGTTCCACTGGCCCCGGACGTGGGATGCAACTCATGTCAAAACGATTACTGAAGCAGCACATACGCCAACAAAGTGACATCAGAAACGCACAAACGTGCCATCCAGTTAAAATATCATAATATATAGCCACGGGCATCACTCCCAGACACGCCGCAAAAGTATTTTTGCCGCATCAAAAAACAACCATTTAAACCACAACAAGAATGAAGAAGATCAGAGCAGCCGTCATCGGATACGGCAACATCGGGCACTACACCGTCGAGGCACTGCAAGCCGCGCCCGACTTTGAGATAGCAGGCATCGTGCGCCGCGCCGGCGACGCTGACAAACCGGCGGAACTCGCCCCCTACGCCGTGGTCAAGAGCATCAAGGAACTGGCCGATGTCGATGTGGCAATCCTCGCCACCCCCACAAGGAGCGTCGAGCAGCACGCCAAGGAGTGCCTCGCGCTCGGTATAAACACCGTGGACAGCTATGACATACACACCGGCATCGTCGCCCTCCGCCGCTCGCTCGACGAGACGGCGCGGCAACACGGCGCGGTGTCAATCATCTCCGCCGGATGGGATCCGGGCAGCGACTCCATCGTCAGGGCACTCTTGCAGAGCCTCGCGCCCAAGGGTCTCACCTACACAAACTTCGGTCCGGGCATGAGCATGGGGCACACCGTGGCGGTCAAAGCCATCGAGGGTGTCAAGGCGGCCTTGTCGATGACCATACCACTTGGCACGGGCATACACCGCCGCATGGTCTATGTCGAATTGCAAGACGGCTACACCCTCCAGCAAGTCACGGCGTCAATCAAGGCTGACCCCTACTTCGCCAACGACGAGACGCACGTCATGCAAGTCGAGTCCGTCGATGCGCTCAAGGACATGGGACATGGTGTCAACCTGACACGCAAAGGTGTCTCGGGCAAGACGCACGACCAGCTCTTTGAGTTCAACATGCACATCAACAACCCTGCGCTCACGGCACAAGTCCTCGTCAACGTGGCACGCGCCTCGATGCGCCAACAGCCGGGATGCTACACCATGATCGAGATACCCGTCATCGACATGCTCCCAGGCGACAGGGAGGAACTCATCGCGCACCTCGTCTGACCCTCTGCCAGAAACGCACAAACACTGAGACCGCCCACCGCGACAGCGATGGGCGGTCTTGTTTTATCCATGCGGAGAAAATGCAAGGCCGCGCCGCTTTGTCCTGCTCGCCTTGTTTGTCCTGTTGCCGGTGCAGGGGGATGTATGGACGCAAAATGTTGCGCATCCACTGCTACGCGCGGCCATTCAATGGGACGGAGCATGAGGTAAACCCGATCAAGTCAGGCCTAAACCTCCGCCACTCACCGGGGAAAGTTCAACAAGGTCAGGCCAAAAGTTCATTATCCCCTGACATTAAGTTCATTCAGAAGTTTTGTTTATATATTCAAAACTTCTGTTTATATAAACAAAAGTTCTGTTTATACATTCAAAAGTTTTGTTTATACTTTATGTCAGACCTATTTGAACTTTATGTCAGACCTTGTTGAACTTTCCCCGGCGAGAGATGGAAATTTGTGTCAGACATCACGGGACAGGAGCTTTGCCGCTGCCGTCAGGGGATAAGAAAAAAACGGCGGGACACCACGATCGATGTCCCGCCGTTGCCGGTTGGTGCCGCGCATGGCCTGCGGTCAGGGTTGCGTGGTGACTTCGTGCTTTGGCTCAAGCTCCACGTTGATGGCTGTTCCGTCGTCCGTCGCCTTGGCGCTGATGGTGTAGTGCCTCTCGTCGCTGCCAAGGAGCTTGATGGAGATGGGGTCTTCCAGATAGTCCTGTATGCACCTCTTGAGCGGCCGTGCCCCGAATTGCGGGTCATAGCCTTTTGCGATGATGAGCTCGGTCACGCTCTCGTCAGTCACCAAGGTGTGGCCGAGATGCGCGACGCGTGATGCGAGGTTCCCGATCTCAAGGCGCACGATGGTCTTGAGCGAGTCGCGTGACAGTGGCGCGAATGTTATTATCTCGTCGAGGCGGTTTATGAACTCTGGCGAGAATGTGCGGTTCAGCGACTTCTTCATCACTTCATCCGAGTAGCTGCGGTTGCTCTCGTCGGAGCGGTCGAACCCTATGCGGCTGGGGAAGTCTTTCAACTGGCGTGAGCCGATGTTGGATGTCATGATGACTATCGTGTTTTTGAAATCCACTGTCCTGCCGTAGTTGTCGGTCAGACGTCCCTCGTCCATTATCTGCAACAAGAGGTTGTAGACCTCGGAATGTGCTTTCTCGATTTCGTCGAGCAGGATTATCGAGTAGGGGTGCTTGCGGA
>CALNGU010000107.1 GCA_939800445.1 uncultured Bacteroidaceae bacterium
TGTTTATTCATTCAAAAGTTTTGTTTTTACTTTACTCACCGAGACAACCAACTTTTCTCGGCGGGCAGTGCAAGTTTATGTCTATTGCCAGCGGCTTTTCCCCTTGACCAGATGGCCGTGGCGAGGGGGAATGGCGGCGCGGATGTCGGCTGTTAGGGCGATTTGTCTTATTTTTGCAGCCCAAAACGGAAAAGGATGGAAATCGAATCAATGAATGCCCCTGCCACGGCTGCCGTGGCCGAGGGCGGGAACGATGTGCTGCTGTTGCGGCGCAAACTGGACTTGCTGCTGCGCACGGGCAAGTTGCTGGTGGAGAGTGCGGCCGACACCAACCGCGTGGTGAGGAACATGGAGCGCGTGGCGGCGTATCTCGGCATCCCTGAGGAGAAGCTGCACATCGAGGTCAACTACACGATGCTCATCGTCAACGTGAGCGACGAGGCGCACTCCTACTCCAAATTCCAGAAATGCAGCGGGCACGCGGTCAACATGACGACCATCTCGGCCATCAGCCGGCTGTCGTGGAGGGCTATCGAGAGGGACTATTCGCTCGACCGCTACGAGCAGGAGCTTGAGAAGATTGCCGGTGCGCCGCGCAACTACGGGCACTGGCTGGTGGCGTGTGGCGCGGGGCTGGCGTGCGGGGGGTTCTGCAAGCTGTTCGGGGGCGACTGGCCGGCATTCCTGTTCGCATCGTTGTGCGCCTTCATCGGTTTCGTGACGCGGCGGCAGTGCATAGCATTCGGCATAAACCACTACATGAGCGTCGTGCTGAGCGCATTCGTCGCCACGTGCCTCGCCTACGCCTCGACGTTTGCGGTGGGGTTTTCGGACACGCCCTACCACCCGCTGCTGGCCTGTGCTCTGTTCATCGTGCCGGGCGTGCCGCTCATCAACTTCGTGGACGACTTGATGGACAACTACCTCCAGGTGGGTCTTGTCAGGGCGACCAATGTGATGGTGACTGTCGGTGCGATGGCCTTCGGGATAGTGTCGGCAATAAGAATCCTGTCGGTGCAGGAAATCAACATCGACAAGAAGTTCTCCGAGCTGAGCATGACGCCGCATGACACCTACTTCGCCTACGCCCTGGCGGCGGCAATCGCGGCTATGGGCTTCTCGATGATATTCAACATCCCGCGCCGCCTGCTGTGGGTGGTCGCCGTGGGCGGCATCATCGCCGTATGCACGAGGAATTTCGTCAACTTCGACCTCGGCTACGGGCCGGTGATAGGGTCATTCATCGGAGCTTTCGCGGTGAGCCTGATAGCGGTCAAGGCGGTGCACATCTTCCACGTGCCAAACCACGTGCTGACGATTCCGAGCGTCATCCCGATGATACCGGGCGTGCTGATGTACCGCTCGCTGTTTGCCCTCATCAACATGGGGGGTGTCGTCGGCGAAGTGACGGTGGCAGTATATAATGGTATAAACTCCGCTCTCATCATACTCGCCATAGCTATCGGCGTGGCTTTCCCCAACATCATCGCCCGCCGCTACATCGCCAAGGACAGGCGGCGTTTCCTTGAGCGCGAATTGGAGCTCCGCCGCCAACGCGGCAAATTCATCGAGTGGTAGGCCGCCATGATTGCCAAGACAAGACTCGCCATCATCGTGCCGGCACTGCTGGCTGCCGCCGCCACCGTGCTGTGCGGCTGCACTGGCAGGCAGGTGCTGGACGACCGCGGGCTGCTCGGTCTCACGGGCAATGTCAGGAGCATGGCATTCGTGCGTGAAGATGCGTCAAACGGATTGCCGCCCGCATTCGCCGACACGGAGGGAGAGGTCGGGTTTGACACCTTGGGACACATCGCTTACGTCAACGACATGGACTTCATCACCGGCGGCGACAGCATCGTCATCGCCGCCAGCCTCGGCGGACGGGACGACGAGGCAGTGTGCCGCAGGAGGCAAGACGGGGCGGCGGTGTGCTATGATGGCTGCGCCGGCACACGGATGTCCGGCGAAGACGGCCAGGGGAGTTTCGTCCTGCGTGCCGAATTCGACAGCAAGGGGCGGCTGGTGCGGCTTGACGACGAGGGACTGCTCGGAGCGTTGCTCGGCTTGTGGGACTGGAGTGGAGGGAGCGTGAGGACGTTCACCTATGAGGGCGAGGACTGCTTTCCTGCGGAGGAGACGGTCGCGGCCACCTTTGGCGGCATGGAAACGGAGGGGACGGTCGTCTACACCTACCTGTCCACCGACAGTGTTGGCAACTGGACGATGCGCGAGGCACGCTTTGCCGGGACGGGCGAAGCGGCGTTCATCGAGCGGCGGCAGTTGGACTATTGGGAGTGAGACCGCTTGCCACAGTGCTAAAATTGCTACCTTTGCCACGTGTGACAGCAATGCAAAGGCAGTTATGACAAACATTGACGAGACAATCAAAGACATAAAGACGCAATGCCGCCTGGCCATGAACGGCGCAGTCTCGGCGGCGATGCGCGAGAGGGGCATAGTGTATAAATTGAACTTCGGTGTCGAATATCCCCGCATCAAAGCCATCGCACGGCAATATGAGCCCGACCACGACCTTGCATCCGCCCTGTGGAAGAGCGGCATCAGGGAATTGCAGATAATGGCCGGCTTGATGCAACCAGTGGAAACGATGCTGCCCGAGATAGCATCCATCTGGATTGACGACATCACCAATTGCGAACTGGCCGAGATGACGAGCATGAACCTTTTCTGCCGCCTGCCCTACGCCCCGGTCGAGGCTTTGCGATGGGTGGCGGCAGATGACGAGATGCGGCAGTACTGCGGCTACCTGACCATAACACGGTTGCTGGGACGCGGGACACAGTACAACGAAAGGGCGGTGCACGAGCTCATCGACCAGGCCATCAGTGCCGCACTCGGCGAAGCGGTGTGGCCGCGCCAAGGGGCGGTGGGTGTCCTCAAGGAGCTCGCAGCGCAAAGTCCCGAACAGTCACGGGCTGTCATGTCGGCCGTCAATGCCTATGCCGCCCACGGCAAACCGTTGTGGGAGGAACTCCGCACACAACTCCGCTACGCCGCCGCCCAATGAGCCGCACGGTCATAGGCAATGCAAAAGATGTCCAACTATCGGAAAATTATCTAACTTTGTCGGACAACTCACCAAAGGTATGGGAAACACGGACATACAAGAGAAAGTGCGCCAGATATTCACCGACTATCTCAGCAGGAACGGCCATAGGAGGACGCCCGAGCGGTTTGCCATACTTGACAAGATATATTCCATCGACGGGCATTTCAGCGTGGAACAATTGCTGCACGAGATGGAGGCGATGAAGTTCAGGGTCAGCCGGGCGACAGTCTACAACACCGTCACGCTGCTGCTTGATGCCAAGCTCATCGTCAGGCACAGCTTCAACAACAGCGCACAGTACGAGAAATCATATAACACCCAGACGCACCACCACCTCATCTGCACCGAGTGCGGACGGGTGTCGGAGTTTGAAAACAAGGGTATAAAAGGAATAATCGAAGAGTCTAAATTCCCACGGTTCACCGCCATGAACTACTCACTCTACGTCTACGGGATATGCAGCAACTGCAAAAGGCTCAAGACCATCAGGATGAAGAAACAAAACAAAAGCAAATAAGACATGAAATCAGTTGACGTACTATTAGGTTTACAATGGGGCGACGAGGGCAAAGGCAAGGTCGTCGATGTGCTCACACCGCACTATGACGTCGTGGCACGCTTCCAAGGCGGCCCGAATGCAGGACACACGCTGGAGTTTGAGGGACAGAAATACGTGTTGAGATCCATCCCCTCCGGCATTTTCCAAGGAGACAAAATCAACATCATCGGCAACGGCGTCGTCCTTGACCCCGCCCTGTTCAAGCAGGAAGCGGAGCAACTGGCAGCGACGGGGCATGACCTGACCAAGAGGTTGTATATCTCAAAGAAAGCACACCTCATCATGCCCACCCACAGGGTACTCGATGCCGCCTACGAAGCAGCCAAAGGCGATGCCAAGGTAGGCACCACCGGCAAGGGGATAGGCCCGACCTACACCGACAAGGCAAGCCGCAACGGTGTCCGCGTAGGTGACATCTTCGGAGACTTCGGGAACATCTACGCCAAGGCCAAAGCAAGGCACGAGAGCATCCTGCGGTCACTCAACTACCCCTACGACATAACCGAGGCGGAAAAGGAGTGGATGGAGGGAGTGGAGTACCTCAAACGCTTCACAATCATCGACAGCGAGTTTTTCGTCAACCACCTGCTCGACGACGACAAGTCTGTGCTGTGCGAAGGTGCGCAGGGCACGATGCTGGACGTTGACTTCGGTTCCTATCCATTCGTCACATCGTCAAACACCATCAGTGCCGGGGCTTGCACGGGTCTGGGCGTTTCGCCACGCAGGATAGGTGATGTCTACGGCATCTTCAAAGCCTACTGTACACGGGTCGGCGCAGGGCCGTTCCCAACGGAGCTTGACGACGAGATCGGCGACAGAATCCGCGACAAAGGACATGAGTACGGAGCAGTCACAGGGCGCAAACGCCGCTGCGGATGGATAGACCTCGTTGCATTAAAATATGCGGTGATGCTCAACGGAGTGACCAAACTGATCATGATGAAGAGCGACATACTCGACGACTTCGCAACGGTCAAGGCGTGCGTTGCCTACGAGGTCAACGGCGTGGAGACAGACCAATTCCCCTACGACATATCGACAGGCATCCGCCCGGTCTATGCCGAACTGCCCGGATGGCAGACCGACATGACCCGGATGACCAGTGAAGACGAGTTCCCGGAAGAGTTCAATGCCTACATTTCATTCATCGAGGACTACCTGGGTGTCCCCGTAAAAATCGTTTCCGTAGGACCTGACCGCGAACAGACCATAGAGCGTTACACCGAGGGGGAATAATCCCGGCCTGACGCATACGAAGCATCCGCCCCCGCCGAGCAATGATGGCTCGACGGGGGCGGATGGTTTTGTGATAAAAGCGTGTATTTCCTTCTAATGTCTTTTAACAAAAATCTTTCAAGAATTCATCAAACGGTTTGCTCCTCCCCGCCTTCATGTCTTTTAGACCTCGGTCTATGCCTGCGAGTATCTCCTCTTTGCTTATGGCATCCTTGGCATTCTCCTTTTTCGTCCCTTCCAATAGCCGTTCAGACAGCCACTCGCGGTTGCGTTCACTCAGGGACAGCGACTGGATGTATTGCCACAGGCTCTCCATTGATGCTGACACTTTCATGTTTGCTCCTCCTATGTTGGTTATTATTCCCGCAAGTGCAAAGATAAATCAATTAGCGGCAATTGCAATTTGTCCATGACAAATGGGATATAGCAACACCATCATCCTCCCGGTCATCCGTACAACTTTGCCCGCATCGTGCAAAAAGTCCGTTTTTAGGCTAAATCTATATATTTTTAATCTGCAAATATATAATTGCAAGTTGCGTCTATATATTTTTAGGTTAAAAACAGACTTTTCTCGGTGCGCCCGGCATTTTGCGGGCTGGGCAGTGTGCCTGGCGGGGGTTGTCGCGGGCGGCGGCAACGTGGCGTGCGAAAATAAAAATGGTGCGTTGGTTTAATTTTATCAAATAAATGTTGGAATGCCGAAAGTTCTTTATAATTTTGGCGACAATACATCGAGTGTGCCATGATTGGCACAAATGATAAAAACATAAAGCCTATGAGGAAATAAGAAATATTTTAGCGCATACATTGTAGAAATATCGGAAAAAGCGTTTAGCTTGTACCCTTGTCTTTGGAACTTCGACAACTTCAATGGCAATCAAGAGTAAAGCAAGAACGCTCGCGCCATTTGGCGTGGGCTTTACTCTATGATTCTGGTTGCCAGGTAGTCGAAGACCTCAAAGACAGAAACTGACGGAGTTGTCCACGCTTTTTCTATGTGTGGGCTTCCGTTCCTCAAGCATCCAAGGACAACACTCCACAACGACAAGATTATTCATTAACCCGGTTGAGGTTGCAACCTCCGGCATTGTCATACCTGGCTGGCGGCGCAAGACTTCGACCCTCAAACCAAGGTAATATGAAAAAAAACTCAAAACTTATCAAATTGACTGCGGTTTGCCTCTCGGCCGCAATGCTGTCATCGTGCGCAACGATGTTTCCGGGTAAAAGGAAAGTGACATTTGTCTGCGACGGAATGAACGATCCGGTCAATATCCAGATCGACGGCAAGATGCACAGCAACGTGACACTCCCCTACAAAACGAAGATTAAAAAGGGATATGGAGACTCGCACGTCAAAGTCACTTCGCCTAACTACGAACAGTTGGACCTGACAATAGGCAAGAAATTCAACCCACTGTTTATCGGCAACTTCTTTTTGAACGGCATCGGCATAATCATCGACGCTGCCACAGGGGCAATCATGAAACCCGAGAGGGACACATATTGGTTGAATATGCAGCGCAGGGACGATGCTCACAACGGACAGATAGTGATCAACAACAACATTGACCCCGCGCCACAAGGTCCAGTGTCGCGTGACAATGCAGGGGCTACCGACCTCGAAAACACCATCATCAGATGGTTCATAGACTCCAACCCGCAAGGCGCACGCGTCTATTGGAGGGTAGTGTCGAATGTGCCGAAAGAGGTGAAGAACACCAACGAGACCTACCTGATGACCACGCCGGATGAGGAG
>CALNGU010000108.1 GCA_939800445.1 uncultured Bacteroidaceae bacterium
ATTCAAAACTTCTGTTTATATAAACAAAACTTTGGTTTTTAAAAACAAAACTTTTGAATGAACTTTTCCCTTAGGGCAACGGAGGTTTATGCCCGCCCCGATGCACATTCATGTCCCGGGAGGCACACCTTTTCCCCCGCCCATCCGCCTCGCAGCACGGCGGGCAGACGGCGGCAGGACTTGCCAAAATGTCAGTTTTGCCACAGTGCGGTGCTGCCAAAGGTTAAAAATGCGTACTTTTGTGCCACGACGCGCCGCCAGGGACACGGCCGGCTCCCGGGCGCGGCGGCTGGCAAGTTTTTTGCAGATGTGAGTTGAATTGTGTACAAACATGAAATAATCGAAAAAATCATATATCATGAGCAAAGAAGAAAAAGACAAGGATGAAGTGCGCGAGCAGAGTGGTGAGCAACTGAACGCCGCGTCGGCCGCCCAAGGCCAGGAGACGCAACAGGCCGCGCAACCCGACGCCGCGCAGCAAGGCGAAGCACCTGCCGACGACAGGGACAAGCAACTCGACGAGGCACACCAGAAGATTGAGGAACTGACGGACAAGCTCCTGCGCCTCCACGCCGAGTTTGACAACTACAAGAAGCGCAACATGAAGGAGAAAGCCGAGCTCATCCGCAACGCGGGCGAGCGTGTCCTCGGCGATTTCCTCCCGCTCGCCGACGACATGGAGCGTGCCATCGACTCGATGCACAAGGCCGAGGACGTGGCGGCGGTGGTCGAGGGCATCAACCTCATCCACGACAAGCTGATGCAGGTGTTCACCAAGAACGGCGTTTCGCCCATCGACACGGCCGATGCCGCCTTTGACACCGACTTCCACGAGGCGGTGGCGATGGTCCCGGCCGAGAGCGACGACAAGCGCGGCAAGGTGGTCGATTGCATCCAGACTGGCTACAAACTCAATGACAAGGTGCTGCGCCATGCCAAAGTCGTCGTGGCACAGTGATGACCGTTAAACTCGCGAGACATGGCAAAGAGAGACTACTACGAAGTGCTTGGGGTTGACAAGTCGGCAAGCGCGGACGAAATCAAGAAAGCATACAGGAAGAAGGCCATCCAGTACCACCCCGACCGCAACCCGGGTGACAAGGCGGCCGAGGAGAAGTTCAAGGAAGCTGCCGAGGCCTATGACGTGCTGAGCAATCCTGACAAGCGGCAACGCTACGATCAGTTCGGGCACGCCGGTGTGAGCGGGGCTGCCGGCAACGGAGGTCCTTATGGGGGTTTCGGCGAGGGTATGTCCATGGATGACATATTCTCGATGTTCGGCGACATCTTCGGCGGGCGTGGCGGCTTCGGGGGCTTTGGCTCAAGCGGCCGCGGTTCGTCATCGGCGACGCGCCGCTACCGTGGTTCCGACCTTAGGGTCAAGGTCAAACTTACCCTCAACGAGATTGCCAACGGGGTGGAAAAGAAGTTCAAGCTCAAGAAATACGTCACCTGCACCCACTGCCACGGGAGCGGTTCGGAGGACGGCAAGACCGATGTCTGCCCCACCTGCCACGGCACAGGCACGGTGACGCGCACGCAGCAGACATTCCTCGGCATGATGCAGTCGCAGACGGCCTGCCCCAATTGCGGCGGCGAGGGACGCATCATCAAGAATCGTTGCAAGGCTTGCGGCGGTGACGGCATTGTGCAGGGCGAGGAGATTGTGAGTGTCAAGATTCCGGCCGGCGTGATGGAGGGGATGCAACTCTCGATGAACGGCAAGGGCAACGCGGGCAAACGCAACGGCATCGCGGGCGACCTGCTGATACTCGTCGAGGAAGAACCGCATCCGGAGCTTACGCGTGACAAGAATGACCTCATCTACAACCTCCTGCTCAACTTCCCGACGGCCGCACTCGGCGGCACGGTCGAGATACCGACGCTCGACGGCAAAGCCCGTGTCAAGATTGATGCCGGCACACAACCGGGGAAATTGTTGAGATTGCGCGGCAAGGGACTGCCCGACATCAACGGTTATGGGCGAGGGGATGAAATCGTCAACATCAGTGTCTACGTCCCCGAGACGCTCAACAATGCTGAGAGGGAGCAGTTGCAGAAGATGAACGATTCGCCCAACTTCAAACCCAGCACCTCCATCAAGGAGAAGATTTTCAAGAAGTTCAGGAGCTATTTTGACTGACACCCGCTGTCACGCTTCGTGACGTGGCGGACAAACAGAAGCCTCCTGCGGCATTGGCGCACAAAGCGTCGGTCGCAGGAGGCTTATTATATAATGGTATAGGCACAGGGTGGGGCAGTGCTCCCGCCTCATTGCCTGCCGATGCAGGTGTAGGTGAACCCGAGGTCTTCCAGCTCCTCACGTTCATAGATGTTGCGCCCGTCAAAAATGGCGTTGCCGTGCATGAGCCTTTTGACTTTGCTCCATGTCGGGAGGCGGAATTGCTTCCATTCCGTCACGAGCAGCAGGGCATCCGCGCCGTCGGTCGCGTCGTACATATCGTTGGCGTAGTAGATTGCCGCGCCTATCCTGCGTCGTGTCTCGTTCATCGATTGCGGGTCGAATGCCCTGACGATGCATCCTGCCTTGAGCAGCAAGTCTATCAGCACGAGTGACGGGGCTTCCCTCATGTCATCGGTCTCGGGCTTGAAGGCGAGTCCCCAGAGTACAATCGTTTTTCCCGACAGGTCTCCGAAGTGGTTTTGCAGTTTGTTGAAGAGCAATTGTTTCTGTGCTTCGTTGACCTCCTCCACGGCCTTGATGACTTTCATCTCGATGCCGTGCTCGTTTGCGGTGCGGACAATGGCCTTCACGTCCTTGGGGAAGCACGAACCTCCATAGCCGATGCCGGGGTAAAGGAACTTTGTCCCGATGCGTGAGTCAGCACCAATCCCTTGCCGCACCATCTCGATGTCGGCTCCTACACGCTCGCAAAGGTTGGCCATCTCGTTGATGAAGCTGATGCGAGTGGCGAGCATTGCGTTGGCAGCATACTTTGTCATCTCCGCCGAGGGTATATCCATGAAGATTACTCTAAATTTATTGAGCATGAAAGGTTTGTAGAGTTTCTGCATGAGGTTGCGCGCCCTCTCGCTTTCCACGCCGACAATCACCCTGTCGGGGCTCATGAAGTCGTCGATGGCATTGCCCTCTTTGAGGAATTCTGGGTTTGACGCGACATCGAAGTCCAGATCCAGCCCGCGTTTGTCCAGCTCTTCCTGGATGGCGGCTTTGACCTTTGGGGAAGTGCCTACCGGCACTGTACTCTTGGTGACTATGAGCAGGTATTTTTTCATGCAACGCCCGATGGTGCGGGCTACGTCGAGGACATATTTTAGGTCTGCGCTCCCGTCTTCGTCAGGAGGTGTCCCGACGGCCGAGAACACGATGTCCATGTCATTGAGGCAGGACTCAAGCGAGGTGGTGAAGTGTAGCCTGTTGGCTTTCATGTTGCGCAGCACCATCTCCTCCAGACCTTTCTCGTAGATGGGCATGATGCCGTTCTTCAGACCCTCTATCTTCTTGGCATCGGTGTCCACGCAAGTCACGTCCACGCCTGTTTCCGAGAAGCAGACACCTGTGACCAGACCGACGTAACCAGTCCCTACTATGGCAATTTTCATGGGTTTATTTCTTTAGAATGTTGAACTCTTTTTTTACGCACAGTTGCAGCCCGCCGTTGTCGCCGTAGATGTCGCTGATGTCAGCCCCCACCGATGCGGCGAATGACCAGCCTTGCAGTTTCGTTGGCTTGTAACGCACCTCGGCAAGCAGTGAGAAGTTTTCCATCACGTCTATGGATGGTCTGAACACAGTGCCCCATGAGCGGCTGAACGTCATCAGGACGCGGTAGTCAAACTCATCGGTGATGCACCCGTCGATGCCGAGATGCAACGCCTTGACCCTGTTGTGGTGGAAGTCCAAAGTGCCGTCCTCATTGTACATGGGGGAGGCTGCGAGCGGTGTCCCTATGGAATGTCCCCAGTGCGTCCATCCCGGGTAGATGAAGTTGTTGTAGTAGTTGTCACCACCTCCCGTCTTGAGGCACAGCGGGTCATAATCGACCCCGTGCAGCGGACCGCTCTGGTTGGTTGATTGGTAGTACTCCATGACCACCCCTGTGATAGGGGCTTTCTGTGTGTTGCGGTAGGCCACGCCCCACAGACCGTCAAATCCGTTGAGTTTCCCCATGCCTGAGAAGTCGTCGAAATAGTTCTCCATGTAGGCTGACACACTCTTGCCTTTCCATTGGTAGGTCAGCTTCAACAGTTCGCTGCCGAGGGTGTTGCCCGAGAATGCTATCTTCTCACCCTCGTATTGGCTTTCGCTTGCGCTTTGCGGGATGAGGGCTTCCCAGTACTGCCGCCAGCCGCTGCCGATGGTCACTTCGCTTCCGTCGGGCAGATGTTGCGTCCCTCCGAATTGTGTCTCAAGGCGGTAGCCCATCTCCCACAGCCAGTGTCCGGTGGGGTCGCCTATCCTCATGTAGAAATTCTTGGTGTGGTACTTGATGCCGGTCACATAGCTCACGCCGTTGCCTGCCGTCTCGCTCAGATAGTCACCGTCGGTGAACCACCCGAATGCCACTTCTGCTTTCAACGCGAACCGCCTGCAAATCTGCACGTAGTCGAATGCCCCGAGCCTGACTTGCGGTATCGGCCGTGCGTTGCCCGACCACACCAGCCCTCCGCTGCTGAGGCGCGGGTCGAGTTGCTCGAAGTGACGCTCTTTGCTGCCTATCGACAGCCCGAGCCACTTCCAATAGATGTCGGCATAGGCTTGTTGGATGATGAAGTTGCGGTCGGTGCCAATGCCGCCCACAAGGTCGGCTTTCATGTCGAGCCTCCAGCCGCGAGGCAGTTTGTGCTCATAGCCGATGGCGGCACGGACGTACCCGTAGTTGTCCAGCGACGGCAGCCCGTCGCGGTTGCTCACCTGCCACAGCGGTGTGTGGTCGCCGATGTGACCTGCGGCTTCGATTGCGACGGCGGCATCAAGCGATTGTTTCTGGGCCTTGGCAGGGATGAGGCAGGCGATGATGGCGAGTGCCGTTGCCGCGAGTCTTGTTGTGTTGTGCATTGTCAGTAGGCGTTTTTCTCACCCTTAATCATGTTTTTGACGGTGAGGTAGATTATTTTCAGGTCGAGGAAGAACGACCAGTTCTCGATGTACCAGACATCGTGCTCGACACGCTTCTCCATCTGGCTGACTTCCTTGGTCTCCCCACGGTAGCCGTTCACCTGCGCCCAGCCCGTTATCCCAGGTTTGGCGAGGTGGCGCAGCATATACTTGTCGATGATGGCTGAATATTCTATCGTGTGCTTCAGCATATGCGGCCTCGGGCCTACTACCGACATATTGCCGGCAAGCACGTTGAAGAACTGCGGCAACTCATCCAGGTTGCTCCTGCGCAGGAACGCGCCGAAGCGTGTCACCCTCGGGTCGCCTTTCACTGCCTGTGCCGTGTCGGCCTGCCCGTTGACCCGCATCGTGCGGAATTTATAGCACTTGAAGCTGCGTCCCTTCTTCCCCGTGCGTTCCTGGACGAAGAATATCGGGCCGGGCGACCCTGCCTTTATGCCCACCGCCACTATGACGAAGACTATCGGGAAGATGGTGACGAGGAAGATGAGTGAAAACACGATGTCAAACGTGCGCTTCACAAATTTATTAAGAGGATACTGCAACGGCTCGTTCCTCAACGCGAAGACTGGGATGTTGCCCAGCGAGTCCAGCTTCAAAGCCTTCTTCATATAGCGGTGGACGACGGGGACGATGTAGAAGCGTATCATGTTGTTCTCGCAGAACCCCAGCAACGACATGATCTTGCGCTCGGCCGTGTCGGGCAGCGTGCAGTAGACCTCGTCTATGGGATTGGCCTTGATGAAGTCGATTGCCGAGTCTACGTCGCCCAGGATTTTCGCCCCCTCGGGCACGTCCCTCGGGTTGTCGTCAAAGAACCCCAGGATGTTGAACCCCGCGCCCTCCTCGTTGAGCATCTCGTTGTAGACGGCGACACCATTCTTGCCAGCCCCGATGATGATGATGTTCTTGTAGTTGAAACCAAGGTTGCGGTAGTGCTTCAGAGCGAACCTGAACCCCAGCCGCCACAGTACCAGCACCACAAGCACTGCCATGAAGTAGGCCGCCACAAACAGCCTCGACGCCTCATCGACCTTGACCAACGCCATGAATGCCATGAAGGTGACGAAGAAAAGGACGGTCGTCCAGAAAGTGTTCTGCACCACCCGCTCGGCATAGATGATGCGCCGCGACAGCTTGACACCAAAGACGGTTATCGAAAGGGCGTAACTCAGGTTGGCGGCGAGCAGCACCAGCCACGATTTCATTTGGAAGTCGGATGCGAGATGGTCGTTGAACAGGCTGTAGAAGATGGCCATCAGAGCATTTATTATGAGGAAGTCGCCCACGATGACCAGCGTGTTGATGAGGTGGGCGTAGCGCAATTGTTGCTTCATCTCAGAATCTTTATGTTGCAAAAATATAACAATGAGTGCAAAATCGGCAATCCCCACCGTTATTATTGCTTCTGCCAGACAACAAAAGCGGCAGGCATCATGCCCGCCGCTTTGCAAGTCGGAGTTAGGCGACTCGAACGCCCGACCTCTACGTCCC
>CALNGU010000109.1 GCA_939800445.1 uncultured Bacteroidaceae bacterium
ATAAACAGAACTTTTGTTTATATAAACAGAAGTTTTGAATATATAAACAAAACTTCTGAATATACTTGAAGCACCGAGACAAGGAACTTTTCTCGGCGCGTGAGGGAAGTTTATGTCTGTCGTTACGAGATTTGTCCCCCGATGTTGTTTTTGTGATTGTGGTGGTATTCATGTAGAGACGCTGCCTGCTGCGTCTCTACACCGTCGAGGAATTCGCCATAATCTCGCCGCCTATTGACGAGACGCAGCAGGCAGCGTCTCTACATTGTCGAGGCATTCGTCATTATCCCGTGTCTACCGACGAGACGCAGTAGGCAGCGTCCATACGTCACACGGTTGGTCAATATGAATGAACGGCATCGTCCTGCGTCTCGGCAGCCGCCGCATTCGCCAGATGAGGGCAGGGGCGACAAAAAAGGCATCGGGATCGCCGATGCCTTGGTCTGCTGTCATTTGCCAGTGGCAGGTGGTCAGCCGAGGAGTTTCTCGACCTTCTCCTTGAGTGCCGCCTTGGTGGCTGCGCCGACGTGCTTGTCGGCGAGCTTGCCGTCCTTGAAGAAGAGGAGGGTGGGGATGTTCCTCACGCTGAACTGCATGGGGAGGTCGGCGTTCTCATCGACGTTGCATTTGCCGATGTTGACTGTGTCGGCGAACTCTTCTGCCAGCTCGTCTACGTAGGGTGCAATCTTCTTGCAAGGGCCGCACCATGTCGCCCAAAAGTCCACTACCAATGGTTTCCCTGAAGCAAGCAACTCGTTGAAATTGCTATCTGTGATTTGTAATGCCATAATGTATAGTTGTTAATGAATGATGGGCAAATATAAGCAAACTGCCCGGATAATCTAACATTGTCCGTTTTTTAGACTCCGTGGCGGATTCAGTAATATCCCAGCGGTTCGCCCCCGCCGCCGTGCCCGTCAAGCCCTCTTGGCCTGTCAGGGTGCATCCTGACCGCTTCGCCGAATGTCAGTTGCAGGACGCGCACCGGGCTACCCTCAGCCGGGCTGGGCAGGATGAAGGTGGTCGTGCCGCTTCCGTGCTTCATCGCCACTGGCTCGCCTGTCTCGAAGTCGCACGCCGTGCGTATCTCTTGCGGGAGTGATGGCAGGGTGAGGTGGTCGATGCTGTCGGCGGTGACGAATATCCATGCCTTGTCGCCCTTGCGCGTGCTGACCCCTCCCTCGAATGGGTAGTACGGCCCGCCGCGTGTGCCGTAGATGGCTTCGGCATGGGCGTTGAGCCACGTGCCGAGCGTGTCCATCAATGCGACTTGCGCCGGTGCGAAGTCTCCCTCGGGTGTCGGTCCGAGGTTGATCATGTAGTTGCCGTTGCTGCCGACGACGCTGACGAGGTCGCGGATGAGCTCCCGCGATGTCATCAGTTGCGGGTCGGGGTTGTAGGACCACTGGTTTTTGTCAATCGTGACCCATGCCTGCCAGGGGTGGTCGCACCACACGGTGACGTTGTTTTGGCGGCGGACGAGGCGTTCACGGTCCTGGAAGTCGCCTGCGTACTTCGTGCCGTCGATGTCGATGTGGTTGTCCGCCCCGGCCATACGCCTGCCGATGTCGATGCGGGTGTTCAGCAGGATGTCGGGCTTCACTTCATGGAAGCGGCGGTACATCCGCGAACCGACCTCGTGGGTGTAGGTCGAGTCCCATTCGCCGTCAAACTGGACGAAAGCGAGGTCATATTTGGTGATCAGTTCGCACACCTGGTTTTCCATGTAGTCGAAGTAGCGTTCCAGGTTGGGGCTGTCGTCCTGTCTGGCGATGAGCTTTCCCGGACCGCCGTGGCTGTAGGGTGTCCAGTCAGGGTGATACCAGTCGATGTTGGAGTAGTATGCTCCAAGGACTATGCCGTGCCTGTCGCAGGCCTCTTTCAGCTCGGCCATTATGTCAACGGGCAGTGCCGCAATCTCCATCGTGTAGGGCGAGTAGTCTGAGAACCACAGTGCGAAGCCGTCATGGTGCTTGGCCGTGGGTGAGACGTAGCGCACGCCCCACCGTTTCATCAGCCGGCACCACTCGTCAGCATCGAACTTCTCGGGCTTGAATCGCTTGTAGTAGTTGTCGTACTCTTCGACCGGGATGATGTCGCCACGGCTCCAGCTGAGTTCCTTGCCTCCAAGCGACGATGGTCCCCAATGGACGCTGAGTCCGACACGCAGGTCCTGCCACTTGGCTTGTGCTTCGGCGGGAGCTTTCAAGTCGGGATTCAGGTCGCCGCCTCCGCTAAGGTAGGTGGTTTGCCCCCATGCAAAGGCTGGGAGCAGGCTCAGCACGATGATGGTTGATGTCGTCTTCATAATATAATGATGTGGGTGTGTTGTCAGTTTATTCTGTAATCCAATGATTTCTCCACGGTCAGATAGTCGATGAGCCGCTTGCTGACCGAGACTTTGTTGTTGGCCGACTTCATGACGATGTTGAGGTTGGGGTGGCTCTCGTCGATGATGTTGAAGTAGAGGTCGGTCTCCCCCTTGTTTTCGCCAAGCACTTTCTCGATGTCGGTGATGGTTGATTTGTCTATCTGGTTGATTGAGATGAGCACGGTCATGCTCTGTATCATCTTGTCCTTGACATCCGAAAGGAGTTCAATGGAGTTGACCTTCACCTCCATCTCGTCGGGGCGGTTGCGGCGGGGCTGCACTCTGCCGTGGATGTAGATGAACATCCCCTCGCGGAGGTAGTTGTTCCACTGCACCCAGTCCTGCCCCCAGAACGGGATTTCAGCCGCCCCGCTGTAGTCCTCGATGCGCGGTATGCCGTATGGGTTGTTGTTTTTGCTGTATCCCTCGCGGACTGCCGTGACGATGCCGCCGAATGTCACGTCCTTGGCCTCCTTGATGGATGAGAGGTCGTTGAGTTCGTTCATGTGGATGTTGCACATCTTGTCCATGATGACGGCGTAGTCGTCGAGGGGGTGGGCGGAGATGTAGATGCCGATGTACTCCTTCTCCTTATTGAGGCGGTAGAGGTCGCTCCACTTGTCATCATAAAGGATTTCGGGCAGCGGCAGCTCGACGGCTTCGTCGTCGGCGAAGAGCGAGTTGAGTGACTGTGATTTCTCGCTCTGGTACTTTGCCCCGTACCTGACGAGCGACTCAATGAACGTTTCGTCACGGTCGTTGTGGGCGAAGTACTGCTCACGGCGGATGTTGGTGAAGCTGTCAAACGCACCAGCATAGACCATGCTCTCGATGGTCTTGCGGTTGCAGATGGTGAAGTTGAGACGCTGCACGAAGTCAAACACCGACTTGTACTTGCCGTTCTGCTTGCGCTCCTCGATGATGGAGGTGACGGCAGCTTCGCCAACGCTCTTTATAGCTCCCAACCCGAAACGGATGTCACCCGACGGCGTGACGGTGAACGTGAGATTGCTCTCGTTGATGTCCGGCTCAAGCACCTTGATGTGCATCCTCTTGCACTCGTCCATGAATTTTGTGAGCTCGTCTATTTTAGAGATGTTGCGGCTCATGACAGCTGCCATATACTCGGCGGGGTAGTTGGCCTTGAGGTAGGCCGTCTGGTAGGCTACCCACGAGTAGCAGGTGGCGTGGCTCTTGTTGAAGGCGTAGGATGCGAAACTCTCCCAGTCGCCCCATATCTTTTCGAGCACGGCGGGGTCGTGGCCATTGGCAATGCCGCCGTTGATGAATTTGGGCTTGAGCGAGTTCAGCTTCTCGATGATCTTTTTACCCATGGCTTTGCGCAACCCGTCCGACTCGCCTCGTGTGAAGTTGGCAAGCAAGCGCGACAGCAGCATGACCTGCTCTTGGTAGACGGTGATGCCGTAGGTGTCCTTGAGGTAACGCTCCATGATGGGGATGTCATATTTGATTTCCTCGCGTCCATGCTTTCTGTTGATGAACTGGGGGATGTAGGACATCGGCCCGGGGCGGTAGAGCGCGTTCATGGCGATGAGGTCTTCGAATGTCGATGGTTGCAGCTCCTTGAGGTACTTCTGCATTCCGGTGGATTCAAATTGGAATGTGCCTATCGTCCTGCCCTCACTGTAGAGGCGGTAGGTGCTCTCATCGTTGATGTCTATGTTGTCTATATCGATGATGATGCCGCGTGTCATCTCCACGTTCTTGACAGCATCCTTGATTATCGACAGGGTCTTGAGGCCGAGGAAGTCCATCTTGATAAGCCCGGTCTCCTCGATGACGCTGCCCTCGTACTGGGTGACGAGCACCTTTTCCTTTGTTTCCTTGTCCTCGGCTGTGCTCACCGGCACCCAGTCGGTGATGTCGTCGCGGCAGATGATAGTGCCGCAAGCGTGGACACCAGTGCCACGGACGTTGCCCTCAAGCATCTTGGCAAATTTGATGGTGTCACGCACATTGGGGTCGGGCGATGCTTCGGCAACCTTCAGCTCCGGCACGTAGTCGATGGCGGCCTGTATCGTCACCTTCTTCACGTCGGGAATCTTGTCAGGGATGAGCTTCGCCAGCCTGTTCGACTCGGACAGCGGGAGCTTCTGGACACGTGCCACGTCCTTGATGGCGAGCTTGGCGGCCATGGTGCCGTAGGTGATGATGTGCGCCACCTTCTCATGCCCGTACTTCTCCGTGACCCATCGCAGCACCTCGCCGCGCCCGTCGTCGTCGAAGTCGATGTCTATATCGGGCAGCGAGATGCGGTCGGGGTTGAGGAAACGCTCAAACAGCAGGTCGTACTTGATGGGGTCGATCTGAGTTATGCCCAGGCAGTAGGCCACGGCAGACCCCGCCGCCGAACCACGTCCCGGCCCGACGGAGACACCCATGCCGCGTGCCGCGCTGATGAAGTCCTGCACGATGAGGAAGTAGCCCGGGAAGCCCATGTTCTTGATGGTATTCAGCTCAAACTCGATGCGCTCGCGCTGCTCGTCGTTCATCTCCCCCCAACGCCGCTTCGCCCCCTCAAGGGTGAGGTGGCGCAGGTAGTCGTCGTCGTTTTCAAACCCGGGCGGCTTGGGGAAGTTAGGCAGGATGGGCTTGTGGTCGATGGAGTAGAATTCCACCTTGTCGCACACCTCCAGCGTGTTGGCCATCGCCTCGGGGATGTCGGCAAAGATGGCATTCATCTCGGCCGTCGTCTTCATCCACTCCTGCTTGGTGTAGAGCATACGGTTGGGGTCGTCCAAGTCCCTGCCCGTCGAGAGGCAGATGAGGCGGTCGTGCGCCTCGGCATTCTCCTCGTTGACGAAGTGCACGTCGTTGGTGCAGATGAGCTTGACGCCGTATTTCTTGGAATACTCCACCAGGTGTCGGTTGACGTTCTCCTGCAACGGGTAGGTCTCGTGGTTGGCTCTCGGCACGGTGGCCTTGTGGCGTTGCAGCTCGAGGTAGTAGTCGTCGCCGAAGACCCCCTTGTACCACCTGATTGCCTCCTCGGCCTCGTCGAGCAGGCCGGCCGTGATCTTCTTCGGCACCTCGCCGCCCAGGCACGCCGAGGCGACGATCAGCCCCTCGTGGTGCTTCTCCAGCTCGTGCCGGTCGGTCCTCGGGCGGCTGTAGAAGCCCTCCGTCCACGCCTTCGACACCAGCTTGATGAGGTTGTGGTAGCCCGTGCTGTTCTTTGCCAGCACTATGAGGTGGTATCCGCTGCTGTCCTGCTTGCCCTCCTTGTCGTGCAGGCTGCGGTGCGCCACGTACATCTCGCAGCCGATGATGGGCTTGAACAGTTTCCGCTTCAGCCCCTCCACCTGCCGGGCGAGATCCTCGCGCTGCGCCTCGTCGGTGGCCGCGTCGAGTTGCTTCTGCAGGTCCTTGATTTCGCCGTTGACCTTCGAGTTCTTTTTATTCACATAATTGTAGAACTCCTTGATGCCAAACATATCGCCGTGGTCGGTGATGGCGATGCCGCGCATCCCGTCGCCGATGGCCTTGTCGACCAGGACGGGGATTTTCGACTGGCCGTCGAGCAGGGAGTACTCGGTGTGCACGTGGAGATGAACGAATTCTTGCATGATGTCCGTTGTGATTTTGCCTCCAAAGATAGGGATTAATGGACGAATTCCGCCACCCCTCCGCCTTTTGCCCCCGCATGGAGGTTGCCGCGTGGGTGGGGGGAAACTTCCGTCAGGGTAGGGGGAAAGTTGCAGGTCGGTTGCCCTAAACTTCCATTGGGTCTATCCTAAAGTAAAAACAGAACTTTTGTTTATATAAACAGAAGTTTTGTTTATTAAAACAAAAGTTTTGAATATTAAAACAAAACTTCTGTTTTTACTTTAGGGTAAACCTCTTGGAGCTTTTCCCTTATCCAAACGGAAGTTTTGCCGCACCGTGGTGCATTTTGTCCCTTGCCCGTCGGCACGGCCGGGGGCGGGGATAAAGAAAAGGCAGGCTCGTCCCCGTTGCGGGACGGCCTGCCTTGGCTGGTGTCGGGTGTGCCCGTGTCAGAGCCTCTCGAGCTGCACGGTGAAGTGGCGCATGAGCGGTGCTTCCCATGCTATGCGTACGCCCCGTTTGATTTCGTGGCGGCGGTCATAGACGTTTTTC
>CALNGU010000110.1 GCA_939800445.1 uncultured Bacteroidaceae bacterium
AAGAGTTCTGCTGTCTGATACAAGAGGATAAATTGAATTGATAGAACTCACCTACTAACAGACAACGACATCATGCGCAAGCTGCTAATCATCGCCATCGCCTTGCTTGTCGCCGTGCAGGGGCAGGCGAGGACGTTGAAACTCAGGCGTGACTCGACCCGTTATGACGGTTATGAGGACTGCCGCATCAAGCCCACCGAGTTCATTGCCCCTGCCGTGCTCATCACGCTGGGGAGCATCGGGGTGAAGAACAAGGGGTTCGGCAAGATGAACGACAAGGTGCACGAGGCGATGGGCTACTCGTTCCACGGGCGGAAGAAGACCTACGCTGACGATTACATACAATACCTCCCCATCGCCTCGGTGTACGGGCTGAGCCTGCTCGGCGCGAAGGCCAAGCATGACTACATCGACCGCACGATGGTGCTTGCCGTCTCGGCCGCGACGATGGCGACTGCCGTCAATGTCATCAAATACACGGTCAAGGAGAAGCGGCCCGACAGCGGCAAGCGCAACTCCTTCCCGTCGGGACACACGGCGACGGCGTTCATGGGGGCGGAAATCGTGCGCGAGGAGTACGGGTGGGGCTACGGTGCGGCCGCCTACGGGGTGGCTTCGCTGATAGGTGTCGCCCGCCTCTACAACGAGCGTCATTGGCTGACCGACGTATTTGCCGGTGCGGGCATCGGCATCCTGTCGGCGCGGGTCGGCTACTGGTTGCTGCCGTGGACGAGCCGCATCTTCAAGAGGCGCAAGGCCGACAGCGACATCACGGTGGGCTTCTCGGCATTCGCCACGGGGCAGGGCGGTGCGGCGACGGTGGCGTTGCAGTTTTGAGTGCTTGCCGCCCGTCTCGGGGTTAAGCTTTTTTAACCATTGGGGCTGGTGCTTTTCATCCATTAAGCTGTAATATTGCAAAGTTTATTCATTCACATCATTTTATCGTTATTATGAACAAAACTCTACTCTCATTCCTTACGGCCGTGGTGCTCGTCTTCTGCTGCACCCTCACGGCCAATGCAGACAATGAACACAAGGTGACTTGGGACGCTCCGACCAATGGCAGCATTGTCATTTCCGACCCGGCGACTTCTTCGACCGTGTCGAGCGGCGACGAGGTTGCCAAGCACAAGGTCCTTTATGTGAATGTCGTGCCGGCGGCGGGCTACTATCTCACTTCTCTCACCGCCAATGGCGAGGACATCATGATGGATCGCGGCATCAAGATTCTGGGCGACACGCAGCTGGCTGCGACGTTTGAGGCCATCCCGAGCAATCACAGCCTGGTGCGCTACCCATCTTCCCCGCTGGGAGACGTCGAGGTCTACAACGGCACTGAGCGTGTTTATTCCGAGGGCATCGTGGCTAACGGCTCGTCGGTCACTGTCACCGCCAAGCCCAATCCCGGTGTCACGCTGAAGACTCCGTCAGTCAATGGCTCGGCGATAGAAAACGGCGCGTCTGTCACCGTCAATGGCGACATCGTGGTCAGCTATGGAGTGGAGAATATGCAGATACCAATCTCCTATCAGTACGACCAAGTGAACGGGCAGATCATTTGCATGGTCGATGGCAGTGCCATCCAGGCGGGGGTTGAGGACGACCTTTTCATCTACACGACTACCATAATGGAAGTCGTGGCCGACCCTGCTGAAGGCTACATCGTGGAGAAAATCCTGGTGAACGGCGTGGAGCAGCCGATTGAGTTGGTCGAGGTCTACAATCCCATCCAAGGCACGGCCTACTACTATGGTTCGCACGTGATTGCGATGGGCGACGAGACGCTCAACATCACCGCCACATTCAAGGTTGACGACGGGTCTGGTCCGGGCGTTGGTCTGGTCGCGACACCGGTTGTGGCAAAGGTAGTCTATGACGGCGCAGCCCGCACATTGGCGGCAGATGAGGACGTGATGCTCTACAACACGGCGGGACAAGTCGTGATGAGCGTCGTTGCCGGCGAGACCGTTTCGCTTGACGGGCTGGCAGACGGCATCTATGTTGTCAAAGGAGCTACCACGGCGATGAAGATTGTTAAATGACAGCGCTGAGGCATTAGCCAATAAGAGTTTTACATTTAATTTTTTCCCGTGCGCCGTGAGGCGCGCGGGTTTTTTGTGCCGTTTCCCAGGCTGGGGCTGGCGGTGTGGCAAGTGCGGGGCAGGGTGAAATTATGTCACCATTCACGCCATTTGGGCAGGACAGTGGACAAAAAGCACGCGCCATCCCCTCTGGCACGCACATTGCAAGTATATAGGTGAAACGAAAGCCCGATGAGGGCGGACGAATCAAGCAAAACAAAAGTAGAACAAAACGAATGGAGGATTTGATATGACACTGATTAGAAGGAATCAAAACTGGTTGCCAGGCTTCTTTAATGACTTTATCGACAACAATTGGATTGAAAGAGTCAACTCTACGCTCCCTGCCGTCAACGTGATGGAAACGGAGAATGAGTACAAAGTGGAGCTTGCCGCTCCCGGTTTGACCAAAGACGACTTCAATGTCCACGTCGATGAGGACAACAACCTCGTTGTGAATGTTGAGAAGAAGACTGAGGACAGCGAGAAAGCCAAGGACGGCCGCTACCTCAGGAGGGAGTTTTCTTACAGCAAATTCCAGAGGACACTCGTCCTGCCTGACGATGTTGACAAAGACAACATCTCGGCCAAAGTCGAGAATGGTGTGTTGAACATCGACCTTCCGAAGATTAAAAAGGAAGAGGCAACCGTCCGCAAGAGCATCGAGGTCAAATGATGCCCCGTTGAACTCTTGACCACACAGACCAAGCCCCCGCACGGCACGCCGCGCGGGGGCTTTTGTTTTCGTGATGGGAATGTAATCACAGGTGCAAGTCTGCGTCCCTTTCCAAATGGTAGTCAACGAGATTGTCGCAACTGCTCCTGACCCTCTTGCCTGCATCAGTGTCCCCAAACTCCTCGGCCACCGTGCGGAAATTGCCGAAGTCGTAGAGTGTCCGGGCTTTCCACTCATCGTCGGTGGCAGTGGCCAACGCCAGCCGGAGCAGAGCATCCGACAGTGCCAGGGCTTTGGCCTTGTCCTGCCCCTCTTGCCAGAAGATTCCTCCGCAGAATGTTCCGTAGCCATAGTGCAGACCATCCGTCCCCGTGTCGTCCAACCACTTGTAGTACTGCGTCAGCTCCCAACATTTCCCGAAGGAATTGCGCAGGCCGGTGGCGTATCTCACCATCATCTTGGCGCGTGTATCCGGGTCTGCCTCACGCTTCATGCCTCGCTGGAGCGACAGCATCTCACGGGCGAATCGCAGCCTGAAATCTTTTCCGCCGTCAATCCGTTTCATGCCCAGGTCAAACGGTGAGCGATCCATCTCGACATTCAACATCATCTTTGTGGCATTGCTCACCTGGCCGAGATATTGCACCGCTGTCGCATAGTCCATCACACGCAGGCACCGCGTCCCGATGATGTCGGCGACGTAGCTCGCCCCCTTGCCCCGCGCATTGGTGAATGTGTCGAATGCGTCCACCGGGTTGTACAGGCGGGCATGATAGGCCTTGAGGCTCTTCAGCTCTATCGTGTCGGCCATGATGAAGAAGTCATTGCTGTAATTGTGCCAACGGAAATCGCCGGCCCATGCGGGGAAGGTGAAGCGTCCGTCCCTCTCCAGCAGGTTGACAAGGCGGAATTCCGCCATGCCCGCCAGTTGCAAGGCGCGGACGGGCTTGCCGGCATCGAGCATACGGGGGCATATCTCGCCGAGGACGATGCGGCGCATCATGTCGTTCCAGTAGTAGAAGCTCTGGTTTGAGTCAAGGTTGTACACCTTGTCGGCCACCCTTTGCGACAGGTTGGCGGCGACTTTCGCGTCCAGCCAGCGGAGTTGCGCGAGGAGATGCTGCTCGTAACGGCTGTCGTAGGGCATGGTCTTGGCATCGAGGTACATCCTCATCACCTCGACACTCTCTTTGACCACCCGTGACGCGGGGGCTTTCTCGGCGCGGGCGAGGATGCCGGACGCTTCGCTTGCGTTGCCCTGCAAGTCGGCGATGAACGCTGCGGCGTAGAGCCACATTGCCTGGTCCTCCACCCTGCCGTCCCGCGCGATTTGCAAGGCGAGCGACTTGAGCTGCAATGCTTCATCCGGCACGTCCCTTTTGGTGTTGTCCCAATAATAATCGCCTATCGGCTCCAGGCGGCGGATATATCCCTGCAACTCCTCGCGGAGGTATTCGTTGTTGGGGCTGTACTTGTGGACAAAGCGTAGCTCGTCAACGAAGCCGCCCTTGTCCTTTTCGTCCGCGCAGGCAAACATTCCCCAGACATCCCCCGCCCATGCGTAGAGTCGCAAAGCCTCCTCGTTGCGCCCGGTGCGGTAGTAGCTGCCCGCTGCATAGCTCGCCGCCATCCGCCGCATCAGGTTGTCCTCGGGCAATGACGAGACTTCATCCTCCCACAACTGCACGCAGCGGTCGTATTGGCCGAGCGTGAACATCGCCCGCATAGCTTGCAGCAGCCAGCGGTCGCGCAGCCTGCCGCTCTGGGACAGGGACTTGTCAACTATTTCATCGAGTGTCATCGGTCCGCCCATCCGCATTGTCGAGTAGTACCACGGCGAGTTGCGTTTGCCACGCACGACCTCGTTGGCCTTGGCGACGTGGAGGAACTCCGCCGCGTCGCCGCCATCCGCCCGCAACCACCGCATGAAACGGTTGCCGCCTTTGTAGCTTTTCGCCGTGCGCAACGAGTCAAACCGCTCCAAAGGCATCTTGTAGACGACCTGGTATATGTCCCCCAGCGGCACACCGCCGCCCGCCAGCCGTTGCCACTCACAGCAGTTGTCCTTTGCGCCTTTGTTGTAGGCAAACGGGTCATCGGCAGTTTCGCTCCCGGACTCCAAGACCCGGAACATAAAGTAGCAACGCGGATAGTAGTAAGTGTAGCCGCAAGCCTCCGCCGCTTGCGTTGCCACGGCGAGCAGGATGCTAATCGCCAGCGTAAATCTTATCAATCTCATCGTCTGTGTAGTGTTTCAGTTGCGTTTTGTCCAGATGGTAGATGATGTTGCCCCGTGCGGGACGGCCGAGGCATTGCTCGACGAGACGTTTTGTCTGCATTATGTCCTCGTAGGATGCCCGTTCCTGCCGCAGCTCTTGTCCCTTGTCAAGCGCGATGTTGTCGGGGTCGGAGACGAGAGCCTCGAAATATCCGTCGCGGAACATCACGCCCCACCCGAATGCGGGATAGGCATAGTCGAGCGGGATGCCGTACGCCATTTTGCCTTTCACGTATGCCTTCATGTCGTCCACGTCGAGTATCGAGTTGCGGGTGTCATGATTCTTGAAAGAACCCGTGTTGTAGAGCATCAGCACACCCCTGTCCGCAGGCATGGCATCCTCCCCCAGCTGGTGCAGGCGCACCGTGATGCTCAGTTGCATCGTGTCCTTGTGCAGCCTGTCCCGTGCCGCGCTGCACAGTGCGGCGTATGTCGGGCGCGAGTTCTCCGTCCAGTCGCAGTCCAGTTGCACCTCCCTGATGCGTCCGAGGCGGTTGTGCCGCGCCATGGCCTTGACCCTCTCGACGATCAGCGCGGCATATTCGTCGGTCTGCCCTCCCATGTCGTAGAGGGCTTCAAGGGTGATGAAGACGGTAGGGACGACCTCCACCCCCTCGGGGACGGGGGCGGCAAACTGCGTGGTGGCAATCGGGATGGGCGCATCCTCACCTTTTGAGTCGTCATGCCCGATGGCGACGTCAAACATCTTGATGTAGATGCGCCCGACATCGTGCCTCTTGAGCCAGGCAAGCTCCGCCTGGTCTGGCGCGAAGGTGGATCGCCAGTGGTAGATGGCGTTGCCCGTGCCGCTGCCATCATTGGTCGCAGGTTTGCCGCACGCTGCCATGAGCATGGCAAGCAGTGCGGCGGTCATCAG
>CALNGU010000111.1 GCA_939800445.1 uncultured Bacteroidaceae bacterium
TCATCGTGGCATCGGGGGCGGCCGCCCTTGTCAATCATGCGTCCCGGCGGTCAGAACGTGTAGCCGAGGCGGATTGTCGGCTCGATGTAGAAGCCTATGTTTAGGTTCTTGGCCGTGTCGTGGGTTTCCACATGGGGATGACCCTCGGGCTTGAACCTCACTTTGTCAAACTTCTTGGCCGAGATGTCAAAGCCCAGCTCCGTTCCCAAGTAGAGGCCACGGTAGACATACACGTCCATGCCGCCCAGAGCTGCCACCGAAAACGCCGACGAGGCGCGGTTGTCCTCGTTCAACGATGCAAACGGGTCGTCTTTACTAGCAATCCCGATGGCTGCACCCTCGACCTCATAGTCTAATGCTGCCGACTCACCCTTGCTGTGGGCGAAGTGCTTGGCGAACTCAAACTGCCCGCCGACGTAGAAGTCAATCCTCTTCGCCACCGGGAAGTGCCGCTCGTAGCCGAAGCCTATCGAGACATCGCCGCCGCGCGTCTTGGTGTAGGACGAGCCGTCGCTGCCCGTCATGAATTTGTCGGTTGACATCCCGAACCCGATCTTGGCACGCAAAGCGTCGCGGTCACTGATGAAGAAGCGCGCTTTGATGCCGTCAATGCTGAACGTCTTGCCGCCCTGGTCAAACGGGTTGAACTGCACCTCGGTGGAAATCGCCCCCTTCGACGGTCTCTCGACCTGCGCCCTCGTCCCTGCGCCTTGCGCCACGGCCGTGACGGTGGCGAGCAGGGCGACGGCGGTCACTAAGATTTTTCTCATAACATTCATACTTTTTGATAATTCCTTAAATCATATTGGTGGCAAATAAACGACTAAAAAGGCAGGAAGTCAAACATTGGCCGCCCAAAAGTGCCGTTGCGGCGGGCAAAAACGTCCTATCGGGACATTTTTACGGGCAAATGGAGCATCGCAGGCACGCCACGGCAGGCGGCAGTTGGTTAAAAAACATTTCACGCAAGGCCGCATATCATGCTAATGGATAACTTTGCCCCCTCTTTTTAATCAAGAAGCAAATGGAAAAGAAACCGAGCATCGGCACGCTCTGCGTGCAAGGCGGATGGCAGCCACGCTCAGGCCAGCCGCGCATAGTCCCCATCGTGCAAAGCACCACATTCAAATATGACACCAGCGAGGACATGGCCCGCCTCTTCGACCTCGAGGCCGAGGGCTATTTCTATTCACGCCTCCAGAACCCCACGTGCGATGCCGTCGCCGCCAAGATCGCAGCCCTCGAGGGGGGCGAAGCGGCGATGCTGCTGTCGTCGGGGCAGGCTGCCAACCTCTATGCAGTCATCAACATCTGCGAGGCGGGGAGCCACCTGGTGTGCTCATCGACCATCTACGGCGGGACGTTCAACCTCTTTGGCGTGACGTTGCGCAAATTTGGCATCGATGTCACGTTTGTCAACCCCGACCTCCCCGAGGAAGAGCTGGCGCAAGCCTTCCGCCCGACGACGAGGGCGGTCTTCGGCGAGACGCTGTCCAATCCCGGGATGAACGTCCTCGACATCGAGAAGTTCGCACGTCTGGCACATTCGCACGGTGTGCCGCTCATCGTTGACAACACCTTTGCGACACCCGTCAACTGCCGTCCCATCGAGTGGGGAGCGGACTTGGTGACACACTCGACGACAAAGTACATGGACGGCCACGCCACCTCCGTCGGCGGCGCAATCGTCGATAGCGGCAACTTCGATTGGGAGGCGCACGCCGACAAATTCCCAGGCCTGACGACCCCCGACGCTTCCTACCACGGACTGACCTATACCAAGGCATTCGGCCGGCGTGCATTCATCACCAAGGCGACGGCGCAGCTGATGAGGGACTTGGGCTCGTGCCAGTCGCCGATGAACGCCTTCCTGCTCAACCTGGGGCTGGAGACGCTGCACCTGAGGATGCCCCGCCATTGCAGCAACGCCCTGCGCGTCGCCACATGGCTCAGGGACAACGGACACGTGGCATGGGTCGATTACCCCGGGCTGGAGGGGGACAAATACCACGAGCTTGCGATGAAATATATGCCCGGCGGCACTTGCGGCGTGGTAGCCTTCGGTCTCAAAGGCGACAGGCAGGATGCCATCGCGTTCATGGACAGGCTCAAATTCATCAGCATCGTGACCCACGTCGCCGATGCCAGGACCTGCGTCCTGCACCCGGCGAGCCACACACACCGCCAACTGTCCGACGAGCAGTTGCGTGAGGCGGGAGTCGCCCCGGACCTCATCCGCCTGTCGGTAGGCATAGAGGACGTTGACGACATCATCGCCGACCTCGACCAAGCCATGCAAGGCTAAGCGGCGGAACGGCCTATACCATTATATAATATGCAACGAGCGGCGGACATCCACACCGGGTGCCGCCGCTCTTTCGTCTGCCCCACAGACCGCCCGTCAGAAGTACAGGACGTAGTTGCGCAGGTAGTTGAGCATCGACCAGAAGAACAACAGGCACGCCAGCACCACGCATATCACCACCGCAATCACGATGGAAATCCACGTCTCGGAGTTGTCATAGTCCGTCGTCGTCGTGCCGTCGCTCCACTTGGTCACGGTCTTGTAGGTCTTGGCCGTCGCCACCGCCGCGAAAGCACCGCCTATCAGTCCCGAAAAGATGTTGCCACCGCCCCGCTCGGCACGTTTCTCAATGAGAAATTGCGGCGTGCGGCTCGCGACCCAATAGAGGACAAGACCGCTGCCCACGAATGTCGGGAACTCCCAGCTCTTTGTGATGAAAATGCTGATCACACCCACGATGACCGAAATCCAGATGAGCATCTTCGAGCCGTCGAAACTCCTCTCCTCAGAGTCGTTGATGATGCCGCACAGCTCGTTGAGCCGCCCGATGACAGTCTCGTCATAAGGGCAAAGGTCAATCACCCTGCCCAGCAGTTTCTTAGACTTGCGGATTTGCTTCATCTTGGTGGGAGTGCGCATTTCCTCCTCCCCCGCACGGCTGATGACCGTCCACGTGTCGAATGTCTCCTCCAGCAAGTCGAAGCATTGCGCCGTCTCCTCCTCGGTCGGGTCGGTCTCGGGGATGACAATCACGGGTTGCTCCTTGCCCGCGTTCTTGGGGTCGGCGGCATCTTGCTCGGCCTTTTCCTTGGCGGCGGTCAGGGTCTCGATTTTCAGCCTGCGCTTTTCGCGGAAATAGTCCACGGTGAACTCCTGCTTGTAGCTCTTGCCCTTGAACAGGACGTAGAACATATGGATGATCATCACCACGAAAAGGATGACGAAGAACAGCGAACCGAACAGGACTGCATAGCCTGTCGCCTCGTTGGCAGCCGAGGCCGTCGCAAACGGCATGAGGGCGAGCAGCGCAAACAGCGCGGACTTCCGCCCGGAGAGGATGTTTCTCATAACAGTGTGTTTTGAATGTTTTTAATGTTTGCTTCCGTAAATGTAGGTTTTGTTAACGGTCGGGACACGTCACAGCGTCAAAATGTGCGGGTTTGTAGCTATGACACCGCGATTTTCACCACTAATGATGAGCCATCGCCTCCACGTGCCAGGGCGGCAAGCACCGCACGACAGCGGCGGCATCACCGTATGCCCCGGCCACAGGGTCGGATGACGCGCCGGATGACATCAGTTGTTAGTGCGACTAACAATGCTTGTTAATGCCACTAACAACGCTTGTTAGTCGCACTAACAAAGCGAGCCACGGCGGCGGCGTTCAACCCCGCCCCTGCCGGGCGGCGAATGAGCGAAGATAGCCCCTCATGTCGAAGCCGCGCGTGTCAAACACCTGTGCCAGGCGGTCGCAGGCCAGCATCTCGCTGGTGGGGAGGCACAGCAACGAGGGGTTGTCGAAGAGCATCACGGTGTCGCACAGCATCAGGGCAATGTCCAGTTCGTGTGTCGAGAACAGCACGCACTTGCCCCTCTCCCGGGCGGTTGTGGCGAGCAGCGACACCAATTCGTAGCGGTTGGGAAGGTCAAGGAAAGAGGTCGGTTCGTCCAGCATGATGACCTGCGTGTCCTGAGCCAGGGCGCGGGCAATCATGATGCGCTGGCATTCGCCATCGGACATAGTATCCATCGTGCGCCGCGCATAAGCCGACATCCCGACGAGGGCGAGCGACTGCTCGACTATCTCATAGTCGCGGTCACTCATCCTCCCTACCCAGTTGGTGTAGGGCGCGCGGCCGAGTGCCACCACATCGCGGCAGTAAAGGTTGGGCATCCTCACCCTCTCGGTCGTGACCAGGCTGACCGTGCGTGACAATTCGCGGGGACGCATCGCCGCAATGTCGCGTCCACCGACCGACACCGTGCCAGCGATGGGCTTTGCCATGCCCGACATGACGCGCAGCAGCGTGCTCTTGCCCGCCCCGTTGCGGCCGAGCAGGGCGGTGGCCTTGCCCGCCTCGATGCGGCACGACGCGCCGCGCAACAGGATGTCGCGGCCGTAGCCTATGGTGATGTCGTCGAGTGCAATCATGTCACACAATCCTTAGGTTTCTGAAAATCACCCAGAGGATGACGGGTATGCCCATCAACGCCGTAATGCTGTTGACAGGCAGCACGAGGTTCTTGGCGAGGATGTCGCACACGAGCATCATGTCCATGCCGACGACGATGCTGCCGGGCAGCAGGACGCGGTGGTCGGCATTGGCGAAAATCATGCGGGCAACGTGCGGCACGGCCAGTCCGATGAAGCCCACCGGCCCGCAAAACGCGGTGGTCGTCCCAGCAAGCAGGGTCACGGAGGTGAAGATGAGCGTCCTCGACCGCCGCACGTCCAGACCCATCGACCGGGCATAGTCCTCGCCGAGCAGCAAGAGGTTCAACGGCTTGATGCTGATGACCGCCAGCACCAGCCCGGCGGCAACGATGACAGCCATGACGACGGCCTTGGGCGCGGTGACGTTGCCTATCGCCCCCATAGACCACAACGAGAACAGCTTGAGGCTCTCGGCGGAGCTGAGGTATTGGAGTATCTGGATGATGGCACTGGCGACGTAGCCAAACATCACTCCGATGATGAGCACCCCGAGGATGTTCTTGACCCAGCGGCTCACTATGCCCACCGCCACCAGCACCGCCGCCGCACCGACCCACGCCGCGCCGGCAATGCCGAGGGACAGGGCAGTGGATGACAATCCCGCCCCGAGCAACGGCAACCCCAGCATCATCAGTGCCGCGCCAAGTGAAGCCCCCGAGCTGATGCCGAGCAGGTAGGGGTCGGCCAGCGGATTGCGGAACACCGTCTGCATCTGCAAGCCCCCCGCCGACAACGCAGCCCCGACGATGACGGCGACGGCGGCACGGGTGGCGCGGATGCCGAGGATTGTCCCGGCCAGCGGCGCACCCTCCCCCCTTCCCGACAATGCGGCGATGAGGTCGCGGGGACTCATGCCCGAGTCGCCGGTGAGCAGGTCAACGGCCAGCAGCACGGCCAGCAGTACGCCCAGCACGGCGAATGCCATTCCGCCGCGCCTGCCACAAGTGGTCGAACCGTGATGTGTTGCCGCGTTCATTCCAAATGACGGTAAAAGTAGGGTTCACTGTCTGTCGTGCCGGGATGCATGATGCCTATCAGGTCACGCAGCACCACGTCGGGCATGACCACTGCCGACTCCCAGAAGTCGTTGGCCCCGCGCTCGTTGGTGCGGCGG
>CALNGU010000112.1 GCA_939800445.1 uncultured Bacteroidaceae bacterium
CGGGGCGGCGTGTTAAACAATTCAAAATGCGTTGTTTGCCTATCCAGCTATCGGTATTTTTGTGCTGTTCCGCTTTGGGAAAATGTGCTTTCGCACGCACCTTGGTGTCCCTTGACACTGTGCCGGTTGTCCTTTTGGTAAGAAACGGCAGCCGCATTGTCCGGCCACCGGGATGTTAACAATGTTAAGAAATCGCACGCCTCCGGATGTGGGACAGACAAAAGTTAGGATATGATGAAAAAACTATTGATCTCCATTGCCATAGCGTCGCTTGCCTTCGTCGCGGCGGCCAATGCGCAGACACCGCTCACCCTTGACAGTTGCAGGAGCATGGCGATGGCCAACAACAAAGACCTGAAGATAGCGGAAGAAAAGATGAAAGCCGCGAAGCTGGAAAAGAAGGCCGCTTTCACAAAGTTCTTCCCCGCGTTGTCGGCCAACGGTGTCTATATGTACAACCAGAAGGAGATTTCGTTCCTCAACGCCGACCAGAAACTTGCGCTCGGCAACATGGGGCAGGTGCCGGGGCAGATGTTTGACGGAATAAAGAACGCCATGATGCAGGTGGCTGTTGCCCATCCCGAGTTGGCACAGTATCTCGCCCCGCTGGCGGGCATCGACATCACAGGACCGCTCAATGAGGTGGGCAGCGGCATCGCCGATGCTTTCCGTACGGACACGAGGAACGTTTTCGGGGCAACGCTGATGTTCACGCAACCAATCTTCATGGGCGGCAAAATCATCGCTTACAACAAGATAACGAAATACGCCCAGCAGATCGCGACAATGCAGCACGACGTGTCGGTGCAGGATGTCATCCTCAGCACCGACCAGGCCTACTGGCAGGTCGTCTCGCTGGCGTACAAGAAAAGGCTCGCCGAAAGCTACCTGACACTTCTCCAAAAGATGAGCGACGATGTTGACAAGATGATAACCGAAGGTGTGGCGACGCCTGCCGACGGCTTGACAGTCAAGGTCAAGCTCAATGAGGCCGAGATGACATTGACGCAAGTGGACAATGGCTTGCGGCTGTCGAGGATGCTGCTCTGCCAGCTGTGCGGCTTGGATATGGACTCGGACGTGGTGCTCGTTGACGAACTCAAGGAGGAGTTGCCCGCCGTGGCCGTCAAGCCCGACTTTGACATGGCCGAGGCAGTGGCCGGCAGGTCTGAGGTCAAAAGCCTGGAACTGCTGACCAACATAAACAGGCAGAAAGTCAACCTCGCCCGCGCCGAATTCCTCCCGACCATAGCGGTGACGGGAGGCTACATGATGTCAAACCCATCGCTCTTCAACGGTTTTGAGAAGCGTGTCCGTGGAATGTGGAACGTGGGTGTCGTCGCCAGCGTCCCATTGTGCAACTGGGGAGGGGGCATCATGAAGATGAAAGCGGCAAAGAGCCAGGCTCTCATCTCGGAATATACTTTGGCGGATGCCCGCGAGAAAATCGAACTGCAAATCAACCAGGCATCGTTCAAGCTCGATGAGGCCAACAAGAAACTCATTGCCGCCAAGAAAAACCTCGAAAGTGCCGAGGAAAACCTGCGGTATGCCACGCTCGGATTCCGTGAAGGTGTCATCCCTGCAAGCAACAGCCTCGAAGCACACACGGCGTGGCTGAAGGCCAACTCGGAGTATGTCGATGCGCAGATAGAAGTCAAGATGGACGACCTCTACCTCCACAAGGCGTTGGGTACATTGATGAAATAAACAAAAACAAAAGATAGACTATGGAATCAAAGAAATCGCAGAACAACAATATGCTTCTTGCGTTCGCTACACTGGTGGGCGTGCTCGCCGTCGTGGCTCTTGTCGGCTTCTTCATGTTGAGGAAAGGACCTGAGATAATCCAGGGACAGGCCGAAGTCTCCGAATACAGAATCTCAAGCAAAGTGCCGGGACGCATACTTGAATACAGAGTCAAGGAGGGCGACACCGTGCGCAAGGGGGACACCCTCGCCATCCTCGAAGCTCCTGAGGTCTATGCCAAGATGGCGCAGGCAGAGGCTGCCGAGGCAGCAGCACAGGCGCAGCAGCAGAAAGCATACAAAGGTGCACGCGCCGAGCAGATACAAGCCGCCTATGAGATGTGGCAAAAAGCCAAGGCAGGACTGGAGATTGCCGAGAAGTCCTACAACCGAGTGAAGAACCTCTATGAACAGGGAGTGATGGCAGCCCAGAAGTTTGATGAGGTAACGGCGCAACTCAATGCGGCTAAGGCGACCGAACAGGCCGCCAAGTCCCAGTATGACATGGCAAAGAACGGGGCGGAATTGGAGGACAAACTCGCCGCCACCGCCTTGGTCAACCGTGCCAAGGGGGCTGTCGCCGAGGTTGGCTCTTACATAAAGGAGACCATCCTGCTCGCTCCGGTCGATGGCGAAGTCAGTGAAGTCTTCCCCAAGGAGGGAGAACTCGTCGGCACGGGTGCGCCGATAATCAACCTCTCGCAGCTCGATGACTTGTGGGTGACGTTCAACGTCCGTGAGGATTTGCTCAAAGACATAAGCATGGGACAGACATTCACCGCCTATGTGCCGGCATTGGACAAGGATGTAGAGGTGAAAGTCACCTACATGAAAGACCTTGGGACGTATGCGGCGTGGAAAGCCACCAAGACCACCGGGCAGTATGACCTCAAGACATTCGAGGTCAGGGGGGAGCCTGTGGGTGAAGTCGAGGGGCTTCGTCCCGGTATGTCCGTGATATTAAATAAGTGACACCGACCATGACAGTCATAACGGGAGAGACATTGGCGAGGTTGCTCAGGGTGGTCAGGCGTGAGTGCCGCCGCTTTGTGTCGCGGCCGTTGTACCTTTTCTGCATGGTCATTGCGCCATTGTTCTCCTATCTCCTGTTCGCCACGATGATGGGGTCGGGACTTCCGACCGATTTGCCCGTCGGTGTGGTCGATCAGGACGGCACATCGACGACGCGGATGGTCGTCCGCAACCTTGATGCATTCCAGCAGACCAAGATTGTGGCGCATTATCCCGACTTTGCGGCTGCGAGGAAAGCGATGCAGAGGGGCGACATTTACGGTTTCTTCTACATACCTAAGGGGACGACGACCGAGGCGATGGGGGCGGAACAGCCAAGGGTCTCTTTCTACACCAACAACAGTTATCTCATCGCAGGTTCGTTGCTCTTCCGTGACATGAAGACCATGGGCGAGCTCGCTTCCGGTGCTGTCGCCCGTGAGACCCTTTATGCCAAGGGCTACACCGAGGCGCAGGCTATGGCGGCGTTGCAGCCGATAGTCATCGACACCCATCCGTTGAACAATCCGTGGCTGAACTATTCGGTCTATCTGTGCAACACTTTGCTGCCCGGGGTGCTGATGCTGCTGATTTTCATGGTGACTGTCTACTCGATAGCCGTGGAGGTCAAGGATGGCACTGCCAATGAACTGCTCGCCACGAGCGGCGACTCGATATATGTCGCCCTTGTCGGCAAGCTGTTGCCACAGACGCTGGTGTTCTTCCTGATGGCCATCTTCTACAATGTCTACCTTTATGGCTACCTGCACTTCCCGTGCAACAGCGGCATAGGACCGATGATTCTCGCCTCGTTGCTCTTCGTCATCGCCTCGCAGGCCATGGGCATTTTCATGGTGGAAGTGTTCCCGACACTGCGGCTGTCGTTGAGTTTCGCGTCGTTGTGGGGTGTCATCTCGTTTTCCATCTCGGGCTTCACTTTTCCAGTCATGGCCATGCACCCGGTGCTCCAGGCGTTGAGCAATTGTTTCCCGTTGCGGCACTACTTCCTGATATATGTAGACCAGGCTCTCAACGGTTATCCGATGGTCTACTCCTGGCAGTCCTACGTGGGGCTGCTGTTGTTCCTCTTCCTGCCGTTCCTGGTGCTGCCGAGGCTTAAGCACGCCCTGAAGACCTACATTTATATCCCTTAAAGCGAGGATTGTGACATGAAATCAAAGAAGATGACTTTCCGAGGCAAGGTGACGCAGGGCATCAGCGATATGTTCCTGGTCTGGCGTCGTGAGCTCCGCAAGGTGTTCCATGACCAGGGGGTGTTGATATTCTTCATCCTCGTCCCGCTTGCCTATCCATTGATATACGCTTTCATCTACAACAACGAGGTGGTGCGCGAAGTCCCTGCCGTCGTCGTCGATGACTCGGGCAGTGCGCTCAGCAGGCAGTTTGCCAGGATGGTTGACGGCACTGCCGACGTGCGCATCGTGGCGCGCTGTGCCGACATGGAGGAGGCCAGGCAGGTGCTGCGCGAGGGGGAAGCCTATGGCATATTCTACTTCCCCGACGATTTCACCGACCGCATCAACCGTGGCGAACAGTCGCAGGTGAGCATCTTCTGCGACATGAGCGGGTTGCTCTACTACAAGGCGATGCTTTTGTCGGCCACCGAGGTGTCGCTGGAGCTTAACGCCGACATCAAGGTGGCACGTGCCGGCAACACCACAGCCGAGCAGGACGCGGTGACGGCGATGCCCATCGAGTACGAAGAGGTGGCGTTGTTCAACCCGCAGAACGGTTTCGCCACGTTCCTCATACCCGCCGTGCTGATGCTCGTCATCCAGCAGACGCTGTTGTTGGGCATCGGGTTGTCGGTCGGCACTGACCGCGAGCGCAACCGTTTCAACGACCTCGTGCCGATAAGCCGCCACTACAACGGCACGCTGCGCCTCGTCATGGGCAAGGCCTTTGCCTACTTCCTCGTCTATGCGGTGGTGTGCGTCTATGTCCTGTGCGTGGTGCCGTGGCTGTTCAGCCTGCCGCGCCTGGCCGACCCTGCCACGTTGTTTGCATTCCTCCTGCCCTACGTGATGGCGTGCATATTCTTCTCGATGACCCTCTCGGTCTTCGTGCGCAACCGTGAGACGTGTATGCTGATGTTCGTCTTCACGTCCGTGCCGCTGCTCTTCCTGTCGGGCATATCGTGGCCCGCCGACGCGATGCCAGGTTTCTGGCGCGGCTTCTCGTGGCTGTTCCCCTCGACATTCGGGATAAAGGGCTATGTGGCAATCAACACCATGGGCGCGACGCTTGACGAGGTGTCGGTGGAATATATGGCTCTGTGGTTGCAGACTGGCATCTACTTCATCCTTGCCTGCGTGGTCTACCGCTGGGAGATACTCAACAGCCGCCGCCATGCCATAGACGACTACCACCGCCTGCGCAACACGGCATCGTGACGCTGGCACATCCGTCCGGATGGTCTGATTGATATGGGGCGTGCCATTGTGGCGCGCCCTCTTTCGTTTCTGGTGGTTTGGTGTGCGGCCGTGGACGGATTGGCTTGCGCCGCCTGGTGCTGTGCCGCGCCTCGTCAGGCATCCGTGGGTGCGGCGCAGGGCATAAAGTTGGTGACGACAGACATAAACTTCACTCTCTCGCCGAGAAAAGTTGGTTGTCTCGGTGAGTAAAGTATATTCAGAAGTTTTGTTTTAATATTCAAAACTTTTGTTTATATAAACAAAACTTCTGTTTATTCATTCAAAAGTTTTGTTTTTACTTTACTCGCCGAGGCAGGGAACTTTTCTCGGCGTGTGGTGGAAGTTAAGGCCTGTTGTCGTCGGGTTTGTCCTCCGTGCCGCCGTGCTTTTGCCTTAGGGCAAAATCGGCGGGG
>CALNGU010000113.1 GCA_939800445.1 uncultured Bacteroidaceae bacterium
CGGGCGCGCCGATGGTACTGCGACGAGCGGGAGAGCAGGGCGCTGCCACCTTCAGAGGGTGCGTCCACCGACAACACTGGTGGACGCACCCTCTTCTTTTTGTGCCCGCCCGGAAGCCTCCGGGCACAGGCGGTCGCGGTGGCGGGTGGATGTTCCTCTTTTTTTGTCCGCGCCAGAGCTGTATGCTTCGCACATTGACATCACCGGTGGGTGTACCTCTATTTCTGTGGACGTACACGAGCGGTGCGGATGATGCCCGGCTTTAATCTACAAGGCTATTCCCTTAATCAGGCGGTGGTTGTGGGGAGGGGCATATTATGCGTCTCTACGTTCCTGTTGCGGCTTGATTTCTTTCTGGTTTTTGGGCGTGCGTTTCGTGTGAGAGGTAAGGGTGGGTGGCTCATCATATATAATGATTTTGGTGTTTCTGCCGGCTTTTTTGTCGGCAGTCCTTTTTGTCGTGGATGAATTATCATTACATTAGCGTTTGTCGCTGCTTCGGAGTGCCGTTGTGGTGGGCAAATGTTTTTTTAATCTAACAGTAATGCTTATGAGACTGACAACGACAATCATCGCATTGTTGCTCAGCCTGGCCACGATGGCGGCTGGTGACAAGGAATTCGGGCAAATCTACGTAGCCGACCACTTGACGCGCGACTCCGTTGAGTTGTGGACGGTGGGCAAGAGCCGTGGCGAGGCGGATGCCGGCGTGTTCAAGGTGCCAAACGGTGACACCTTGAGGCTTGCCGGCATGGATGGCAAGCATCCCATCGTCGAGTGGAGGGGGCAGCGTTATACGACCTACGCCAGCCGCCTGCGCCACGTCGGTGGAGGCGAAAACGTGATCCAGGATGACAATGAGGCGCGCTACCACTCTGACATGGGTCATCTGTTTTACACCTACGTGCCGCTGGTCGTCATCCTCGTGTTGCTGCTGGCGGCCGGGGTGATGATGCTGGTCGTGCGCCGTGCGGCGACGATGCGTGCGGCCGTGCCGCCGCTGGCGGTGTTGATGGGGCTGCTGTTGGCGGCCAGCATCATCGAGGTGATGCTGCTTGTCTACACCGACGACATCACGTGGTGGTGCGACAAGGGCAGTTTCTGGCAGTCGTTGCTGGCTTTGTTGCCCGCCATGCTGGGGCTGGGAGTGCAGCTCTATGTGGGCTTTGGCATCAAGGGCAAGCTCGAGGAGCTCACGGGGGCGCGGTTGTCGCTCAAGGCGGCATTCGTCAGTGTCCCGCTGGCCTTGGTCTTGACGGTCGTGGTGGCCGTCATGCACTTTGGCGGGTTTGTGCAGGGGCTGGTGTTCCTCGGCACGTTGGCCGTGTGCGCCGTCTACTCGTGGTTGCGCAACCGCCGTGGGCTGGGTGGCGGAGGCGGACTGGCCTACACGCTGTTCAACTTCGTCTATGTCGTTGGGGCGTTGGTGGCGTTTGCCATGTTGGTGGTCTTGGTCTGGAGTATGTTCCTCATCGTGCTGCCCTATCTGATAATGGGCGCGGCTGCCGTCCTTGCGGTGGCGTTGATGAGCAGTTCTGACGGACGCTCGTCAGGCGGCTCGTCTGGCAGGGCTCCGGGCGGTGACCAATGGACCAACATCGACGGCCACTGGGGGACGAAGCACAGTGACGGTTCGTTCACCACGGGCGGCGAGACGTTCAAGCGCGACGGCGTGACGGGTGAGTGGCGCAAGAAGTAGGGAGGGGGCGGCGGCCACCCTACGCTACAATCACCTTTATCGGCGAGCATCGTCCCGCGTTGCATTCCCCCTCGGACACGCTGCACGCGGCGATGCCCACGCGCACGTCCATGAGTGCTTGCAGGACGATTTTGTCGCCTGCCCGCGAGCGTGGCGGGTGGATAGTGATTTTCCCACTCGCGTCCACCGTCGTGTTCATGAAGAGGTTGACTGGCTGGATGATGGCACGTCGCCCGCCGAGGCTGCGGTTGATGTTGTCGAAGCAGTTGGGATGCCCCTCGCCGTTGTGGAAGAAGAAGTCATACATCTCCTGCCGGCAGCACGGGAACAGCAGGTCGTGCGTCCCCACCTCGTCAATCAGCACCCTGAACATCGGGCGGTAGAGGTTGGTGTAGAGCGTGCCGCCCTCGCCGATGCGCAGCGACTCGTTGCAGTCGATGGTGACCGCCGGCGAGAGGAATTCGCCAGGGCATCCCGCCCGCTCGGCGAAGAAGTCGGCGACCTGCCCGCCCTCGACATCGATGACCGTCACCGTCTGCATGGCCTTGACATCGATGCCAGTCCCGCTGCACGCCTCTATCATGTAGGTGGCGGGGGCGTCATTCTTTGTATTCATAGGCGATAGTTCCATTTGGGTATGCAAATGTAAATGTAAATAATTGCCGAGGCAGCCCATCCGTATTTCCCCGCGAAACGCGAACTTTGTGTCCTAACATCGAGTTGACGCATATGGAAAACTGCAAGAAGACCATCAGGCTCGTCTACCCCCAGTGGCAGGGCGGGTGCATAGCGCATTGGATAACTGAAATTGATGACCCCGAGCTGGCCTCGCGCGGCTACTGCCTCGGGGCGCAGCTGCTGGACTTTCTCGCTCCCGCCAACGGGCAGCCGACGTTCACCGTGCCAGTGGCGACCGACCTCGTCGAGAGGGTCGTCACCGACGGCGTGTATGACAAGGATGCCATCATCGCCCAGACGAGGGCGGCGTTGCAGATCCTGGACAAAGAGAACCCCGACGCGGTTGTCACCCTCGGTGGCGAATGCTCGGTGAGCGTCGTGCCGTTCACCTACCTCGCCCGCAAGTACGGCGGCGACGTGGCGGTGGTGTGGATCGACGCGCACCCCGACATCACGCTGCCTGGCGATGCCTATGCCGGCTATCACGCCATGGCCGTGACGGCCTGCATGGGGCTGGGCGACAAGCAGATTGTCTCCGAGCTGCCAGCGGCTATCGACCCCTCGCGCATCCTCTTCGTGGGGCTGCGCGACTGGGAGCGCGACGAGATAAGGGAGCGGCAATCTCGCTACGGCATCCCCCATCTCGCCCCCGCCGATGTCAGCGGCGACAGCACAGCAGTGACCCGTTGGCTGAGGGAGTGCGGCGCGTCGAGGGTGCTCGTGCACCTCGACCTTGACGTGCTCGACCCCGCCGAGATCATCGCCGCCGTCGGTGTAGTGCCTGGCGGGATGAAAATCGCCGAGGTGGTGCGCGTCATAAACGACGTGGCGCGTGAATGTGAAATCGTCGGCCTGACCGTCGCCGAGCCCATGCCGCGCACCGCCATGCGCATCAGGGAGATGCTGCGCCGCCTGCCCCTACTGGGGTGAGGCGGGGGAGTGTCACCTGGTCTTGTAGCGCAGCCACACCGTCCCCTCGTTGACCCTCTCGACGCTCTCCAGGGTGAGCAGCGTGGCGGGGCGCGAAGCGTCCCCGATGCCGTCAAACACGGCCGTCATGCCCGCGCGTCCGTCGATGCCCGCGCCGATCATCACGCTCACCTCGTCAATCAGCCCGGCCGCAAGGAACGAGCCGTTGACGTGCCCGCCCCCGGTGATGGCGAGGCGCGTCACGCCAAAGTCGGTGCTGAGCCTGTCCATGGCACGCGCCAGGTCGATGCTCCCGCTGCCGGCGGCTATCCACGAGATGCCCTGCGCGGTCAGGCGGTCGAGGCATTCCCTCGGGCAGTCCTCGCTCGTGATGACGAGCAACGGGCGGTCGTCATATTCCGCCTGCCCCCAGCGCAGCCTGCCGTGCGTGTCGAGTGCCACCGTGTAGCCATCGGCGCGGACAGCCACGTTGACTGCCTCGTGCCCCACCGGGGTCTTGTCGCCGGCCACAAACGCCTCGGGCTCGGCATAGTGCATCTGCATCGTCACCCTGCCCATCAGTTGCGTGGGGCAGCCGAGCCGCTCCAACGCCTCGTAGTAGGCATCCGTCGGGTCGATTTGCTCCGTCATGTCGCAGTCGATGCGCCCGTCCACCGACATCATCATGTGGGAAATGATATAAGGTCTCATATCTTCATAAAGTTTTTCTACGCCGCAAAGTTAAGCCGTGCCCGCCCGCCGGCTGTATACATACTACGGATTGTGGGGATCTGCCCCAATGCCGCTGTCACGGGTGTAGGGACGCTGCCTGCTGCGTCTCCCTCTGCACCCATCGTCTTGGTGCCGTAGGGGTGGAGACGCGGCAGGCAGCGTCTCTACACCGTGCCGGGCGGCGTTTTTTCCGTAAAAGGAGAGGCTTCGTGTCTTTCTGCCGATTGTCATACCTTTGTGTGAACCATGCGATATTGGTCAAGGGCATGGGCGTGTCCGTCGCGAAAGCGGGCTGCGGCGATTGTACCGGCAGGAAACTGTGCAGGGAGCGGAATGTTTAACTGTTAAGAGTGTAGGATATGCAGCAAAAAGAAAAACCAAAAGATTATGTGGGGGAAGAGATGCGAAGCAAAATCAAGGAGTTGGGACGGTTGTGGAAAAAGAGTGCGAAGCAGAACGATTTGATTCCAGGCAAGGAAGTCCTGGATGCTTGGGAACGATTGATTGATGATTGGGTAGAAGACGAAACCATGCCGTTGATAATACGGAAAGGAAGTGCAAGAGGACAGGAGTTTGAGCATCACTCCTCCGGGAGGAAGATTATAATATCAGACAACACTTTTGCCTTGTGGGTCTATCGCCATGTGTTGAAAGGTGAACAATTCACAATCAGCGAAATGAAAAGTATGTTGGTGAATAATGAAATCCCAATTGTTTATATTTTGAGCAAAGAGGACAGGAAGAGTGCGAAGTATACAAAGACTTTGGGGAAGTTTTCCCTCTCGGATGCTGATACCAAATGGAAGTTGTGCCACATAGAACCCGTCGGCTTGAATAGCCGCAAATCCATTGACGACATTGAAATTGGCGAACTCAAAGATTACTTTAAGAAGTATGCCAATCCTAAAAATATGTTTTTGCTACCCAAAGAAATCGGTGGTCTGGGTGAAATCCAGGAATTCATAGATGAGCAAAAGGTTTGATTTGACCCCCTCATCTCGGTGTCACGGGTGTAGGGACGCTGCCTGCCGCGTCCCTGTGTGCGTCTCGGCGTGCCGTCGGCGCGGGGTGCGGTGTCGTGGCGCGTATGTTCTGATGTCAGGGGGCGCGGGGTGCGGTGTCTGGCGGTTTCTTTGGTATGTCCTATGTGAACGGAAGCAGGGAGAGGAATGGAATTGTCCCCATCATGGGACGGGTTGCAATCGGCTGGGGCTATCGCGCAACTCAACCGCTTGTTGTACTCCCGTTGGTCAGAAATTGGGATTGCTTCGCTCTTTCCTTGCCGCTTCCCACCCGATAATGGCGGTCTTGCGGACGTCGCCCCAATGGTATTTGCCCAATTCGCCCGAGGAACGGATGACGCGGTGGCAGGGAATCAGGAGAGCCACGGGGTTCTCGCCCACGGCAGTCCCTACCGCCCGGCAGGCCTTCGGGCGATTGATGCCGGCAGCGATGTCGCCGTAGGTGGCCAGGCCGCCCATCGGGATTTTGAGCAATGCTTCCCACACTTTCAGTTGGAAGTCCGTTCCTT
>CALNGU010000114.1 GCA_939800445.1 uncultured Bacteroidaceae bacterium
GAATGTTTTTATTTCGGGATATTGGCGGCAAATGAATATTAATTCCTACTTTTATCTTCCGAAACTAACATTCCCATGCCGGCCGGTTGCGGTCGGTTGTCATCTAAAACAGCTAAGACACTATGACTATTGTTTCCCCATCCCTGCTCTCGGCAGACTTCGGGCATCTGGCCGAAGAGTTGGACATGATCAACCGCAGCGAGGCGGATTGGTTGCACATAGATGTGATGGACGGGGTGTTTGTCCCCAACATCTCATTCGGTTTCCCAGTCCTCAAGCACGTCGCCAAGCTGTGCCGCAAGCCTTTGGACGTGCATTTGATGATAGTAGACCCTGAGAGGTACATCGATGAGGTGAAAGCTCTCGGCACGAGGATTATGAATGTCCACTACGAGGCTTGCCGCCACATACACCGTGTCGTGCAGCAAATCCGCGCGGCCGGGATGTCACCGGCCGTCACCCTCAACCCTGGCACTCCCGTCTGCGTGCTTAAAGACATAATAGGTGACGTGGACATGGTGCTGCTGATGAGTGTCAACCCGGGATTCGGCGGACAGAAGTTCATCGAACACACCTTGGCTAAGGTCGCTGAGTTGAAGGCTTTGATTGCCGAGACGGGGTCAAAAGCGTTGATAGAAGTAGACGGAGGTGTCAATGCCGACACTGGTGCGCGGCTTGTCGAGGCAGGTGCGCAGGCTTTGGTCGCCGGCAACTATGTCTTTTCGTCTGAAGAACCAGAGAAAGTCATCGCAGGCCTGAAGCGGTTGTGACTTGATTCCCCGCGACATCATAGGGGGCGCACCCCTGTTGCGCCCGTTGGTGGCGTTGATTGCCGGGGTGTTCCTGGCGGCCAACGTCCCATTGTTCGTCTGTGTGGTCGCCGTGCTGTCGGTGGCGGCGGTCGCCCTTGTCGCCGTGCGCAAGGCACTCTATGCCTCCACGGGCAAGTCCCTGTTGCTTTCGCTGCTGTTTGTCGTTCTCGGGATGGTGGAGGTCTGGGTGCAGGACGATGGCCGTCCCGCGCCTTTCCCCTCGGACGAGGCGGTCTATGAGTGCCGCCTGACGGGCGATGTCTACCACCGTGGCAAGACCTGGCGTGCCCATGCCGAGGTGCTGCGCCGCATGGATTCGGTGGCGGTGGGCGATGGGGCGCGGACGTTGCTCTACCTTGCCGACACTGCCATCCATGCCAATCTCAAGAAGGACGACTGCATCTATGTCCGCACGTCCATGTCCCTGCCTGCTTTCAACGAAGGCTACCGCGACTATCTCCTGAGGAACAATGTCTGCGGGACGGGCTATGTCGCCCCTGGCAACCTTTGTGTCGTGGGGCATGATGAGCCGTCGGGCGTGATGGCATTTGCCGCGCAGTGCCGCAGGGCGGTGCATGGGTGGTATGCCTCCCTTGGTTTCGAGGGCGACGAACTGGCCATCCTCTCGGCTTTGACCATTGGTCTGCGCGACGGCATCAGTGACGAGCTCAACGAAGCCTATTCCATCTCCGGCCTGGCTCATGTGCTGTCGCTGTCGGGGCTGCACGTCGGGTTGATATTCTTCGTGCTGCAACTCCTGCTGCGCCCGATGGCGCGGACGGCATGGGGCGGTGTCGCGGCGTGGGTCTTGCTGACTGCGGCGTTGCTGGTCTTTGCGGTGTTCACGGGGCTTTCGTCGCCGGTGGTGCGGTCGTGCTTCATGATGTCGGCTTTCGGCTTTGCTATTCTGACGCGGCGCGGCACGTCGTTGAACGCGTTGTGCGTCGTGGCGTTGGCGATGGTCGTGTGGGACTACCGCTACCTCTACGACGTGAGTTTCCAGATGTCGTTCATGGCGGTGCTTTTCATATTGCTGTTTTATGCCCCTCTCGCCGCGCGTTGGCAGGTGAGGTCGCGGGTTTTGCGCTATGTCAAGGACACTTTCGTCATCTCACTCGTGGCGCAGATGGGGGTTGCGCCGATTGTCGCGTTCACTTTCGGGACATTCTCGGTCTACGGCATAGTGTCGTCGGTCGTTGTCGTCCCGTTCCTCTCGGTGTTGATGTATGTCGCCATAGCCCTGCTCATGCTGTCGTGGCTGCCGTGGGTGGCGGATGTTTTTGTCGCTGTGGTGGGCGGCGGGCTGCGGGTGATGAATTGGAGTGCGTCGTTCTTCAGCACCCTGCCGCTGGCTGATGCCCGTGTAACGCTTGACGTGGTGGGGATGACCCTGTGCTATGGTGCAGTCATCGCGCTGCTGGCGTGGATGGTGCGGGGCACTCCCGTGCGTTTCCGCCTGCTGGGATGTGCGGTGGCGGCGTGGGCGGTCTACGGTGCGGCGTGCCACTGGGCGCAGTGGCGCAGGTGCGAGGTCGAGTGGACCAACACCGTGGGCGGCGTGTCGTGCCGGCTGGTAGACGGGTTCGCTTCCGTGCCGTTTGTCGTCGATGCCCCCGACACCGTGTTTTCGCTCGGCGACGGGTGCTGGCAGTCGGGGCGGGTGGCGGACTTGCGCGGCGTGACGGTGATGCGTGTTGACACGGCATTCTGGCAAGTGCCTCCCGTGGCCGCACCTCTCCAGGCGGATTGCCTGTGGCTGTGCCGTGGGGCAAGGGGGCGGCTGGACGCTTTGGCGGATGCCGTCGATGCCGGGTGTGTCATCCTCGACAGCGGGTTGTCGCCCTACTACCGCCGTCACTTCGCCTCGGCGGCCGATTCGCTCGGGCTGGCGGTTGTTGACATGGCATCTGTGCCGCGCCATGTGGTGAGTGCGGGCGAATGAGGACGCGCCTTCCCGCCGCCTCGTCAGGGCGGAAAATCGTGGTCGTCGGGGGAAAAATCCCATTGCCCCTAATGAAAACTTCCATAGGGTCTGATGAAAACTATATTCAAAACTTTTGTTTGTAAAAACAAAACTTCTGAATATTAAAACCAAAGTTTTGAATATTAAAACAAAACTTTTGAATGAACTTTTCCCTTGTGGACAGGCAACTTTATGCCTGGGGATGCGCGGGTTTCCCCCGAGTGACAGCGGATTTTTGGGCAGGGGGAATGCACCGCTCCTCACCGCGTGACGCCGCGCAGCACCTTGTGTGGCGATTAATTTGCTCCTGACACTTCCAATGATTATCTTTACGCAACCTTTAAAAACGAAAAGCCATGAGCGTAAATGTATTGGAACGTTTCCTTAAATACGTCAGCTTCGACACCCAGTCTGACGAGAACTCGCAGACGGTGCCGAGCACTGCCAAGCAGGCCGTCTTCGCCGCTTTCCTCAAGCAGCGGCTGGAGGCGATGGGGCTTGAGGACATCGTGCTGGACGACAAGTCCTACCTCTACGCCACGTTGCCCGCCAACACCGACGAGCAGCTGCCGACCATCGGGTTCATAGCCCACCTTGACACCAGTCCCGACATGAGCGGGGCGGGGGTGTCGCCACGGTTGGTGAGCGCGTATGACGGCGGTGACATCGTGCTGGATGAGGCGGAAGGCATAGTGCTGAGCCCTAAGCAATTCCCCGAACTGCTCGACCATGTGGGCGAAGACATCGTGGTCACCGACGGCCACACCCTGCTCGGGGCGGACGACAAGGCGGGGATAGCCGAAATCATGTCGGCCATCGCCTGGCTCCAGGCTCATCCCGAGGTCAAGCACGGGAGGGTGAGGGTGGCGTTCAATCCTGATGAAGAGATTGGGATGGGCGCACGCAACTTTGACGTAGCCCTGTTCGGTTGCGACTGGGCGTACACCATGGACGGCGGTGAGGTAGGAGAACTTGAGTTTGAGAACTTCAATGCGGCAGCCGCACGCCTGACCATCAAGGGGCGCAACGTGCATCCCGGTTATGCCAAGGGCAAGATGATCAACTCGCTGCTCGTCGCCAACCGCCTCGTGTTGATGCTCCCTGCCGGCGAAGTGCCTGAGGCCACGGAAGGTTACGAAGGCTTCTTCCACCTCGTAGGCCTGGAGGGGACGGTCGAGGAGACGCACGTCAGTATCATCATCCGCGACCATGACCGTGCGAAGTTCGAGGCGCGCAAGCGTTTGCTCGCCGACTGCGTGGCGGCCATCAACGGTGAATATGGCGACGGCACGGTGGTGATGGAGCTGCGTGACCAGTACTACAATATGCGTGAGAAGGTTGAACCCGTCATCGAGATAGTGGACATCGCCAAGCAGGCCATGATGAACGTGGGTGTCACTCCCAAGGTGAGCCCCATCCGTGGCGGTACTGACGGGGCGCAGTTGTCGTTCAAGGGGCTGCCGTGTCCCAACATTTTCGCGGGCGGCCTCAATTTCCACGGGCGTTACGAATTCGTGCCAGTGCAGTCGATGCAGAAGGCCGTCGATGTCATCGTCGAGATAGTCCGCCTCGTGGGTGAGAAGAAAACTTTGGTGTATAACAAATAAACATTCAACAACAAAGATGAAAAACACTCCATTCACCAAGAGGCACATCGCCCTTGGAGCAAAGATGCACGAGTTTGCCGGCTATGATATGCCTATCGAGTACTCGGGCATCATCGACGAGCACATGACGGTCTGCAATGCCGTGGGCGTATTCGACGTTTCCCACATGGGAGAAATCTGGGTCAAAGGCCCGAAGGCGTTGGACTTCGTGCAGCGCGTCACGTCCAACAACGCCGCAGCACTCGAGGTCGGAAAAGTGCAGTATTCATGCTTCACCAACGACCAAGGGGGCATCGTCGATGACCTTTTGGTCTACCGTTATGAGGAGCAGAAGTACCTGATGGTCGTCAATGCCGCCAACCTCGACAAGGACTGGCAGTGGTGCCTCGCGCACCAAATCGACGGGGCAGAGCTTGAAAACGCCTCTGACAACATGGCACAGCTGGCCGTGCAAGGGCCGAAAGCGTTGGCAACTTTGCAGAAACTGACATCCATCGACCTGACCACCATCCCCTACTATACGTTCAAGGTGGGTGAGATGGCAGGTGTCAAGGATGTTATCATCTCGAACACGGGCTACACGGGTGCAGGCGGCTTCGAGTTGTACTTCTACCCCCAGTACGCAGACCAGATATGGGACGCGGTGTTCAAGGCTGGCGAGGAGTTTGGCATCAAACCCGCCGGGCTCGGCGCACGTGACACGTTGCGTTTGGAGATGGGCTTCTGCCTCTACGGCAACGACCTCGACGACACGACCACGCCGATAGAGGCCGGGCTGGGCTGGATCACAAAATTCGTGGACGGCAAGGATTTCACCGCACGCCACATCCTTGAGGAGCAGAAGAAGAACGGTGTCGCCCGCAAGCTCATAGGCTTCGAGATGGTTGACCGTGGCATTCCGCGCCATGGCTACGACTTCGTTGACGGCGAGGGCAATGTCATCGGCCACGTCACTTCTGGCACGATGTCGCCGACACGCAAGATTGGCATAGGCATGGGCTATGTCAAGACCGAATACTCCAAGGCCGGCACGGAAATCTACATCGATGTGCGTGGCCGCAAGCTGCGTGCCGTCGTCGTGCGTCCGCCTTTCAGGAAGAAAGAGGACTGACATCCCGATTCAAGCCAACATGACGTGGCGGGGCAAGCTCTCGAT
>CALNGU010000115.1 GCA_939800445.1 uncultured Bacteroidaceae bacterium
TGCTGCGGTCAAGCCCTGGAGGATTCCCAAGGAGCTGGCCGTATAGGACTTATCCACGTGCAAAAGTAGGCATTATTTCCGACTCCGCAATAGGCTTCCACCGATTTTTCATGCAAAAATGACGGATGCCCGCATCGACGCATCGGGAGCATCATCCTGTCCCATCCTGTGATTCAGCAATTTACATCAGATGCAAAATGCAAAAGCATACAATGGTAAGAGCAAAAACATACAATGATTTTGCCTTTACCATACAATGTTTCCGACAGTAACATACGATGATTTTGCCTCCATCCAGGCGAGCCGCAGCTGCAAGCACCGGATGGCGGCAGCGCGGCATCTCACTGCTTGTGCCTGTTGGCACGGCGGCGGCGGTACTCGGCTTTCATCTTCGCCGCGCCAGAGCCGTGCGCTCCTGTCTTGTAGGCTTTCTTTTTCGCCTTGGTGCGCACCTTGTTTTTGTCATCGCGGCCTGATGCCGATGGAGCGGGCTTGAAGACTATGCCGCTCGTCATTGCTTTCTGAATCTCGTCCATAAGTGTGTCATTTGAATGTTCGCACTGTCACGCCGGTCGCCGAGACGTACCTCACCAGCAAATCCGCCAGTTCGTCGGCCGCCTCGCGTGGTGTGTCGCCGCCATAGCTGTTGACGATGAGCAGGACACGTGTCGTGGCAAGCTCTATCTTGGTGCGCTCGTTGTCGCTTGTGGGCGTGCCTATTCCCCCGACAGAGTCACGGTAAACGGGCAGATGGGCGATGTTGAGCGTCCCCCGCCCTATACCCTCGTAGGGCTCGCCCTCGTTGCCGATGCCGAGGACAAGGTTTGTCCCGGCAATCTTGTCGGCATCAAAGCCGCCGATGGAATAGCCCGTCTCCATCGAGACGAGGTTTATCAAATCGACCGCAGTGTTGACCCTGTACAGTTCCATGCCGCGCAGCACCCTGCGGCACAAGGCCTCGGACGATGGGCGGTAGCGGCTCGGATCCTTGCCCAACGCACGGTAGGCGGCACGGGTCGCCCTGATGGCATCCATGTCTTTGATTGAATCCACCGTGTACCTCGCACGGTAGGCCTGCACTCTCGCATCTATCTCAAGCCAAAGGCGTTCATCCGACGGCGTGTTGGTGATTGATGCCTCGACTGCCGCGCCGGCAAACGTGGTGCATATCTGCTTGAAACCTTCAGAAACGCTTATGTCTATCATATATAATATCAAATGAGCATTATGCCAGACAGCATCCTGCCTGACGCAGCCCCGAGCCTTCGGGCTGAAAAATATTCTTGGTAATTGGCATAGGTGCAAATGCCAGATGCCGTGATGTTCTCCCTCGACAGCCCTTCGGCAAGGAGCAAACGGGTGTTGGCCTCGGGGAGGTCGATGTGCCATTTGCATGATGCGGCATCGCGCATGGAAATTGACGGCATCTCAAAACCCGCCCCCGCGAATGCATCATAGACCTCATCACCCACCTCAAACGCCTGCAACGAAATCGATGGCGGCATATAGACCTTGATGCGTGCCGGGTCGCAACCGTATGTGCCAGTCATCACGCCGACGGCACGCCGCACAATCCCGGCGACCGTGCCGCGCCACCCTGCGTGGATGGCGGCAATCACGCCCTCGGGCGAGTAGGCCAGCAACGGGACACAGTCGGCAGTCGAGACCGCTATGCACACTCCCTTGACCGCAGTTACGATGGCATCGACACCGTCAAGCAAGTGTTGCGCACCTTCATCACCGAGCCGCAGGTCGTCTGGACGCAAGTCATGCACCTTGACACCATGCACCTGGCGCGGCAGCAACAAGCGTTGCGGCGTGTGTGGCAAGGCGGCGATGAGCGTTGCCCTGTTTGCCATCACATTGTCCATGCTGTCCCCGCAGTAGTGGGTGCAGTTCATCGAAGCATAAGCCACGGTGCTGCATCCCCCGCCACGCTTGGTGTAGAACGAAAAGACACGCCCGTCAGCATCCAACGGCAGGCATTCGACGATGAATGGGCTACTTGCCGTCACCGTCCAGGTCCTCCTCATCGTCGATATACTCGAAGTCAAAGTCCTCGTCAAGCTCGTCCTCGTCCTCCTGCACATCAGTCGGAGTGATGTCCATGTCCTCACCCTCGTCACGCAACCCCTCATCAAGATGCAGTTTGTTGCGGTGGACGATGGCCTCGACAGTCGATGCCAGCTTGTTGCTCTCCTCATTCAGTTCGCGCCAGAGGAGGTCTTTCAACTCCTGGAGTCCTTGGCCGGTGAATGAAGATATGAACACATGGGGAATCGGCGGCAGGTGCTGCGACATTTCCTCCATTAGTTCCGCGTCGAGCATATCGGTCTTGGTCACGGCAAGTACGCGGCGTTTGTCGAGGAGTTCAGGATTAAAGTTGGTGATTTCCTTCATCAGGATGTCGTACTCCGACTGTATGTCTATCGTGTCGGCGGGTATCATGAACAGCAACAGGGAGTTTCTCTCGATGTGCCGCAAGAAACGCAGGCCAAGTCCCTTGCCCTCGCTCGCGCCTTCGATGATGCCGGGGATGTCGGCCATCACAAATGATTTGCCGTCCCTGTACGGCACTATCCCCAAGTTGGGCTCAAGCGTCGTGAACGGGTAGTCGGCTATCTTCGGTTTGGCAGCAGAGAGTTTGGACAGCAAGGTGGACTTGCCGGCATTGGGGAAACCGACGAGACCAACGTCAGCCAACAGTTTGAGTTCCATCACCACGGTCAGCTCCACCGCAGGTTCTCCCGGTTGGGCGAAGCGCGGTGCCTGACGTGTCGCGGTCTTGAAGTGCCAGTTGCCCAAGCCGCCGCGTCCGCCCCGCATGAGGATGACCTCCTGGCCGTGCTCCGTCACGTCGCAGATGTAATCGCCCGTCTCGGCATTATAGACCACCGTGCCGCATGGCACATCGACGTAGACATCGTCACCGTCCTTGCCGAAGCAACGGTTTGACCCTCCGTTGCCGCCATTGCCTGCAAAGATGTGCCGCTGGTAGCGCAGATGGAGCAGCGTCCAATAGTTGCGGTTGCCCCTCAGGATGACGTGCCCGCCACGACCGCCGTCACCGCCGTCAGGGCCGCCATTGGGGATGTACTTGGAGCGGCGCATATGGGCCGACCCCCGCCCCCCCTTGCCAGAGCGGCAGTAAATCTTCACGTAATCAACGAAATTCGATTCAGCCATAGTTACAACAAGAGCCTTGCACTCCCCATGCAGGGACGGCAAGGCTCGGATGGTTTTACGTTTTACAATTTGGAGATGACGGCGGCAATCTCGTTGAAGATGTCATCGAGTGCGCCGACACCGTTGATGTGGTTGTACAATCCCTCTGATTTGTAGTAATCCTTGAGCGGCGAGGTCTGTTCGTTGTAGACGACAAGACGCTTCTTGATTGTCTCAAGGTTGTCGTCGGCACGGCCGGCATCCTGCCCCCTCTTGACGAGGCGGTCTATCAGTTCCTTTTCGGGGACATCCAGGTCAAGCATCGCCGAGACCTGCTGCCCGCGCTCGGCGAGCATCCGCTGGAGGGCTTCGGCCTGCGGGATGGTGCGCGGGAAGCCGTCGAAGATTACCCCCTTCGAATCCTTCAGACCGTCCAGCACGCTGGCGAGTATGTCGATGATCAACGCGTCGGGCAACAGCTGCCCCTGGTCGATGTATCCTTTGGCGACCTTGCCAAGCTCGGTGCCGTTCTTGATTTCATTCCTCAACACGTCGCCCGTGGAGATGTGGTTGACGCCGAATTTCTCGACGATCATCGCGCTTTGAGTGCCCTTGCCCGACCCCGGTGCGCCGAAAATCACAATGTTAAGCATATCGTTCATGATTGTTACGTTTATTCCAAAGTGTAGATGGACGGGAGGTTGCGCCCCATGCCGTCATAGTCGAGGCCGTAGCCGACGATGAAGTCGTTGGGTATCTCCATCGCCACGTAATCGACGTGCAGGTCCACCTTGAGCTTGTCGGGCTTGACGAGCAGCGAGCATATCCTCACATCGCGCGGCTCATGCTCCCTCACCAGGTCGAGCAGGCGCAGCATCGTCAGGCCGCTGTCCACTATGTCCTCGACGATGACGACATTCCGCCCGCGCAAGCTGTCCGACAGCCCGATGAGCTGCCTGACATCGCCCGTGGACTGCGTGCCGGCGTAGGACGACAGCTTGACAAACGAGATTTCGCACGGCACCGTGACCCGCTTCATCAGGTCAGCGGCAAACATGAACGCGCCGTTGAGCACGCAGAGGAAGATTGGATTGGCATCGGCCATATCACGGTTGAGCTCGGCAGCCACCCTGTCAACCTCTCGGAGGATGTCCGCTTCGGGGATTGACATACGGAACGACTTGCCATTGACTGTTACCCTGTCCATAGACTTATCACTGTTTGTCTGGCAAAAGTAAGCATTTAAAACGTTATGCCAACCATCTATCCACCGAAAGTGGGCGGGGCAAACCTCCGGCCGGGCGGGCAAAAACCTCCGCCCCGTCAGTGGCAAAGTCGCAAGTGGTCTGACATAAAGTATATTCAAAACTTCTGAATATATAAACAGAAGTTTTGTTTATTAAAACAAAAGTTTTGAATATATAAACAAAACTTTTGAATATACTTTTCATCTGACGACATCCAAGTTTGCGTCCAACGAGATGGAAGTTTGAGTCTGACGAGACGGGATTTCATGTCAGACCAGCACGGGGCGGAGATCCTCGCACCACGCCGCAAAGCTGCGGCGGAGCGGGCGCGGGGACGGATGGCAGGAGGAAGATTTGCATATCCCGATGTTTTGACCCACATTTGCCACGACTTTTAGGGTCGAAGTGTTTTGTAATCCTCATCGGAGGGCAAAGACGATTGTGCCGGATAAGATGACTGGGTAAAACCAATCAGCTTGTCCGTTTTTTCATACCTATATATAATATGAATAAGAAGGGAGGGACGATTATGAGCGACGATGCTATCGATTTCGGCACGGGCGAAGTGGGCGTGCTTTTCAGGCGGTTGTTTTTCCCCACGCTGCTGGGGATGCTGGGTATGTCGGCCGTGACGGCGGTTGACGGGATTTTTGTCGGGCACTGCGTGGGCAGTGACGGGATTGCTGCCATCAACATCGTGATACCCGTGCTGATGCTGCTCACGGGCATCGGACTAATGGTGGGGTCGGGTTGCTCGGTGGTGGCGTCTATCCACCTGGCGCGGGGCAAGGTCAAGGTGGCACGCCTCAACGTGACTCAGGCGTTGCTGG
>CALNGU010000116.1 GCA_939800445.1 uncultured Bacteroidaceae bacterium
GGTGAAACGCTACATCGACCTGCTGGCATTCCACAACATGAACCGCCTGCACTGGCACTTGACCGACGACCAGGGATGGCGCATCGAGATTGCCAAATACCCGCGCCTCACCGAGGTCGGGGCTTACAGGGATGAGACCGTCGTCGGCTACAACGAGAGCAACACCTTTGACGGCAAGCGGTACGGCGGGAGCTATACGATTGACGAAATCAAGGACATCATCAAGTACGCCCAAGACCGCTTCATCACCATCATCCCCGAGATTGACCTGCCGGGACATATGCTTGCCGCACTGGCCAGCTACCCCGAGCTCGGCTGCACGGGAGGTCCCTACAAGACCGCGACGATGTGGGGCATCTTCGACGACGTGCTGTGCGTCGGCAACGACTCGGTGCTGCAATTCGCCTACGACGTGATGGACGAGGTGACGGAACTCTTCCCCTCCGAGTTCGTACACATCGGCGGCGACGAATGCCCCAAGGTGCGCTGGGAAGCCTGCCCCAAGTGCCAGGCACGCATCAGGCAGCTCGGCCTCAGGGATGACAGCGAGCACACGGCCGAGCAAAAGCTGCAAAGCTGGTTCATGCAGCAGATAGAGAAGCACCTGGCCGAGAAAGGACGCAAGGTCATCGGGTGGGACGAAATCCTCGAAGGCGGCATAGGTCCCAACGCCACCGTCATGTCATGGCGCGGGATGGACGGCGGCTATGCAGCCATCAAGCAGAAGCACGACGCCATCATGACCCCCAACTCGCACCTCTACTTCGACTACTACCAGACGCAGGACACCGAGGACGAGCCGCTGGCATTCAACGGGTACGTGCCAATCGAGAAAGTCTACAGCCTCAACCCCGTGCCCGACGGGCTGACCGCCGACGAGAGCCGCCACGTCCTCGGCGTGCAGGCCAATATGTGGGCGGAGTACCTCACATCGTTCCGCCAGGTCGAATACATGGCCCTGCCCCGTATGTGCGCCCTCGCCGAGGTGCAGTGGTGCGACCCGTCGCGGCGTGACTACCACGACTTCCTCGGCAGGCTGCCACGCATCATCGAGTTCTTCGACCGCGACAGCTTCAACTACGCCAAGCACGTCTTCAGGGTGCAGATGGAGATAACGCCCAACTTCGCCGACGGCACCGACGACGTGGTGCTCTATGCCTGCGACAGCGAGGGCGGCATCCGCTACACGCTCGACGGCACTATGCCGACGACAGGCTCGCCCGTCTACGACAGCCCCATCAAGGTCAACAGCAGCTGCACGCTGACCGCCACCCAGTTTGACGGCGACTCGGCGGTCAAGACAATCAGCCAGGACTTCGCATTCAACAAGGCGACCGTCAAGGACATACGGCTCATGCAGCAGCCCAGCCTGCAATACAAGAACAAAGGGGCACAGATGCTCGTCGATGGCCTGCACGGCAGCAAGCTCTACTCCGACGGCCGCTGGCTCGGCTTCAAAGGCAACGACATCGATGCCATCATCGACCTCGGCGAACCGACGGAAGTCAGCCACGCCGCAATCAACCTCGACATCGACGTGCCCAACTACATCATGAACGGGGTCAGGCTCACCGTCCTCGCCTCGGACAACGGCACCGAGTTCCGCGAGGTGGCAAGCCGCGACATCCCCGAGACCGAGGAGGGCACGCCCGTGCAAATCAAGACCGAGGCGATAGACTTCGCCCCGACGACCGCACGCTACTTCCGCATCGTGCTCAAGAATGCTCCCCTGCCCTCTTGGCACCGCGCCGCAGGCGAGCAGGCATTCCTCTTCGCCGACGAGATAGTCCTCGACTGAGCCACGCACGACACACGCCACCACGGGGGCTGCCGCACGCGACGACGGGCGGCAGCCCCCGTCGCATATCGCCGCGCCGTCCGCACCTGCGGCAGACGACAGCGCGGACGGCATCAGGAGAAAAATCACGTGCCGCCAGGCATAAACCTGGAAGTGGCCAGGGGAAAACCTGCATGAGGTCGGAGGAAAAGTAAAAACAGAAGTTTTGAATATTAAAACAAAAGTTCTGTTTATATAAACAAAAGTTCTGAATATATAAACAAAAGTTCTGAGTATATAAACAAAACTTTTGTTTTTACTTTTCCCCTGACCACTTCCATATTAATGCCAGGCCTCCCGCAACTTCATGCACGGCACCATGCCACAAGGCGGGCGGTGATGCCGGCACAATCTTCTGGTGAAAAATGCAGCATATTCCCCCGTTCTGCCTATTTTTGCACAACGATAAACATTCAAAACAAAGCATAGCGACAATGGGACTATTCTCCAGATTCAAAAAAAAGAAAGCTGACGGCGACGCACCCGTCAAGAGCGGGGTCGAAGACTTCATGAGCTTCGTGCGCATATACCTGCAAGCCTCAATCGCCGCCAACCTCGGGATTTCAAACATCAAGCTGATGCCCGACCTTGCCATGTTCAAACGCACAATGCACGTCCCCACCGCCAACAACAAGCTGGGCGTGGCTGAACGCGCCAGGGCGCGCAAGATAATGCAGGCCGAGTACGGCACGGCCGACATCTTCTTCACCCAGCTCGACGCGTCGCTCAAGAAGGGGTGCAAGACGCAGCAGTCAATCCAGTCCTACACGCTGCGCTTCCAGGACTACCTGACCAACCTCGTGACGCTCACCACCTCGCTGATGAAGTGGAAGATGCAGGTGCCGCGCTTCATGAAGAAAACCCTGCGCAGCATGACCGAGGACACCATCCACAAAATCCTGACCAAGCCCAACTGGAAGAAGACGGAGGTGATGACCACCGCCTTCAACCTGAGGAAGCAGAGCCAGTCGCTCGGCTTCACGGAGGAATGGATGTCGGAGTTCATGTACAACATCATCATCCTCGCCAAGAGCGAGAAGCGCACGAAGGAGAAAATCTGAACGCACACAGAGAGAAAGGACGGCACGACATGAGCATAATCCTGGGAGACTACAACAACCTTGAGATAGTGAAGCGGGTGGACTTCGGCGTCTACCTCGACGGGGGCGCGGACGGCGAAATCCTGCTGCCCGCCCGCTACGTCCCCGAAGGGCACGAAGTGGGCGACGTGGTGAAGGTCTTCATCTACCTCGACAACGAGGAGAGGCTCGTCGCCACGACCGAGACACCACTGGCAAAGGTGGGAGACTTCGCCTACCTCAAGGTGGCATGGACCAATAAATACGGCGCGTTCCTCGACTGGGGGCTGATGAAAGACCTCTTCGTCCCCTTCCACGAACAGACCGGGCGCATGGAGGTCGGGACGTGGCATCTCGTCTATGTGACCGTGGACAAGGTGAGCCGCAGGCTCTTCGCCTCAGAGAGGCTTGACCGCTACACCAGCAAGGGAAACCCGCCCTACGGGACGGGCGACGAGGTTGACATCACCGTGTGGCGGCGCACCGACCTCGGATGGAAAGTGATCGTGGACAACTGCTACCAAGGACTGGTCTACGGCAACGAGATATTCCGCCCCATATCCGCCGGCGACAAGATGCGCGCCATCGTCAAGGCCGTGCGGCCCGACGGGAAGATAGACATCACCCTGCAACGCACCGGCAAGGCCAATGACGATGACGCATCCGACAAGCTGCTGGCCATGCTCGAGGACAACGGCGGGCATCTCGCCGTGTGCGACAAGACACCGCCCGAAGAAATATACGCAATGCTCGGCATGAGCAAGAAAACGTTCAAACGCGCCGCCGGCAAACTCTACAAAGAGCGCAGGATCACCATCACCGACGACGGCTTGACATTGACCAAACAAGGGAAAAACGACTGACAAAACGGCACGAGAATACGGTAGAGGCGCAATTGCAACACTTATTAGCACTTAAGACGAAAGAAAGATAAAAAATCGTTTTGCTATCTCATTCTTGTTTGATTAATTTGTAACAGAAATGAAAAGCAATATTTATTAAACTTCATTTGGTATCATGAACACAAATATGGAAAAGCCATATGTCGTCGGTATAGACATAGGCGGGACAAACACAGTTTTTGGCATTGTCGATGCCAGAGGCACAATCCTGTGCAGTTCGTCAATCAAAACACAGGCTTACGATGACGTCAACAACTACGCTGATGCCGTCTGCAACAACCTCCTGCCGCTGATTGAATCAGTCGGTGGCAAAGAGAAAATCAAAGGCATAGGTGTCGGCGCACCAAATGGCAACTACTACAACGGCACCATAGAGTTCGCCCCCAACCTCCCATGGAAAGGGGTCATTCGCCTTGCCGACATGATTGAGGAGAGGCTTGAAATCCCAACGGCACTCACCAACGATGCCAACGCGGCAGCAATCGGCGAAATGACCTACGGCGTGGCAAGGGGAATGAAGGACTTCATAATGATTACGCTCGGCACAGGCGTCGGCAGCGGCATAGTCATCAACGGGCAGATGGTCTACGGACATGACGGTTTTGCCGGTGAACTCGGCCACACCATCATCCGCCGTGGCGGTCGTCCATGCGGTTGCGGCAGGCGCGGTTGCTTGGAGACATATTGCTCTGCAACAGGCGTGGCAAGAACCGCAAGGGAATTCCTCGCCGAAAGAACAGAGCCAAGCCTCCTGCGCCAAATCCCTGTTGAAGAGATCACTTCAAAAGATGTATATGACGCAGCAGTAAAAGGTGACAAGCTGGCGTTGGACATTTTCGACTTCACTGGCACAATCCTCGGCGAATCGCTGGCTGATGCAATAGCATTCTCAAGCCCAGAGGCTATTGTCCTCTTTGGTGGATTGGCAAAATCGGGCGAGTACCTGATGAGACCATTGCTGAAAGCTCTTAATGAGAACGTGCTCAACATCTACAAAGGCAAAACCAAAGTGCTCATCTCTGAATTGAAAGACTCCGACGCAGCCGTCCTCGGCGCAAGCGCATTGGGATGGGAGCTGAAAGACATCAAATAAACAAGCAACTCAACCACCACACACCAGAGAGGGGAAACCAATCAGGTCTCCCCTCTCTGTTTTTATCATATACGCACTCCTTAGTTAGGGACAGTCGTTTAATTCCGTCATTATGAGTCAATCGGCAGACTGTCCCGGT
>CALNGU010000117.1 GCA_939800445.1 uncultured Bacteroidaceae bacterium
CGGGCGACGGGCTTGCACGGCGCATTCAATCAATCTGCGACAAGGTCGATGCCACCATCAGCGTGGCAGTGATAATCGACAGCCGCGACACGACCGTCGTCGGCGGCACGGCTCGCTGCCCCATGATGAGCGTCGTCAAACTGCACCAGGCCATAGCCCTGTGCCGCCACCTCGACCGCCAGGGGAAAAGCCTCGACGACACGCTGTCAGTCCCGCCGTCGGCGATGGTGCAAGGCACCTACAGCCCGATGCGCGACAGCCACCCCGGCGGCATAGCCAGCATCACGGTGGGCGAGCTGATGCTCTACTCCTTGCAGCAGAGCGACAACATCGCCTGCGACATCCTCTTCGACCTCATCGGCGGGCCGCAGGCCGTTGACGGCGAGATGCGGGCACTGGACCTCGACGGCTTCGCAATCGCCCGCACCGAAGCCGATATGCACCGCGACACCGCCACCGTGCACGACAACTGGACGCATCCCCTCACGGCAGCCGCGCTGCTCGATATGCTCGTCACGCGCCCCCTCTGCTCGGCCGCCAACCAGCAACGCATCATCGACGCCATGACCGGATGCCTCACGGGGCAGGACCGCATCGCCCGCCCCCTGCTCGGCACGTCGGCCACCGTGGGACACAAGACAGGCAGCAGCGACCGCGATGCCAGCGGACGCGCCACGGCGACCAACGACGCGGCATTCGTCATCCTGCCCGACGGGAGGTACTACGTCATCGCCATCTTCATCATGGACTCCGCCGAGGACGACGCGACCAATGCCAGGCTGATGGCCGACATATCCGCCGCCGTCTACGACCACGTGACGGACGGGCACGACAGGCAAAGCTGACAGCCGAGCACCCCGCCCCCGCACTCCAGCACCCAAACGCACGGCACACCAGGCACCAGGCGGACGCACATCACGCGTCCACGCGCCCACGCTGCACCTTCCAGCCCGAAAGGGCAAGGGGGAAATGCCACCACAGCAAGGGAAAACTTCCACCAGGCCAGGCACAAAGTTCCATATCCCTAAGGGAAAAGTAAAAACAGAAGTTTTGAATATAAAAACAAAAGTTTTGTTTTAATAAACAAAAGTTCTGAATATATAAACAAAACTTTTGAATGAACTTTCCCCTTAGGGGCTATGAACTTTATGCACCGGGAGATGTAAGTTAAGGCCTGACCTAAAGGAGATTTATGCCCGACCAAATGTTTTCTACGTCAGACCTCGCGCTGTACATCGGCAGACCAATTCAAACCTGCGGTTTGATTGTTTTGCCCTCGGTTTGCGGCATCTTTACCTTAGGCGGTGAAGATAGGCTGCACCTCGGCAGACCAATTCAAACCTGCGGTTTGATTGTTTTGCCCTCGGTTTGCACTATCTTTGCCCTGGTTTTCGATGCCGCCGCGAGCGGGCGGCACAGTGATTGACAATAACATATAAGTAAAAGAACAATGGCATTACAATGCGGCATAGTGGGGCTGCCCAACGTGGGCAAATCGACCCTATTCAACTGCCTGTCGAATGCGAAGGCGCAGGCGGCAAACTTCCCCTTTTGTACGATAGAACCCAACGTGGGCGTGATAACCGTCCCTGACGACCGTCTCAACAAACTGGCGGAGCTGGTGCATCCGGGCAGGATTGTGCCGACGACGGTCGAGATTGTGGACATCGCCGGACTGGTCAAGGGCGCAAGCAAAGGCGAGGGACTGGGCAATAAATTCCTTGCCAACATCCGCGAGACGGATGCCATCATCCACGTGCTGCGCTGCTTCGACGACGACAACGTGACCCACGTGGACGGCACGGTGGATCCCGTGCGCGACAAGGAAATCATCGACGCGGAATTGCAGCTGAAAGACCTCGAGACCATCGAGAGCCGCATCCAGCGCGTGCAGAAGCAGGCGCAGACGGGCGGCGACAAGGTGGCGAAACAGACCTACGAGGTGCTGCTGCGCTACAAGACTGCCCTCGAGCAGGGCAAGTCGGCGCGCACGGTCACATTCGACACCAAGGAGGAGCAGAAGATTGCCCACGACCTGTTCCTGCTGACGACGAAGCCGGTGCTCTACGTCTGCAACGTCGATGAGGCGAGCGCAGCGACTGGAAATGCCTATGTCGAGCAGGTGCGCGAGGCGGTCAAGGAGGAGAATGCCGAGATACTCGTCGTAGCGGCTAAGATTGAGTCGGAGATTGCCGAACTGGAGACCTACGACGAGCGTCAGATGTTCCTCGAGGAGATAGGGCTTGAGGAGTCGGGCGTGTCACGGCTCATCAAGTCGGCTTACGCGTTGCTCGACCTTGAGACATTCTTCACCGCCGGCGAGATGGAGGTGAAGGCGTGGACCTACCACAAGGGATGGAAAGCACCGCAATGCGCGGGAGTGATACACACTGACTTTGAAAAAGGATTCATACGCGCCGAAGTCATCAAGTACGACGATTACATCGTCTACGGCTCAGAGGCTGCCGTGCGCGAGGCCGGCAAGCTGTACGTCGAAGGCAAGGACTACGTAGTCGAAGATGGCGACATAATGCACTTCAGGTTCAACGTCTAAACGCCGGGGGCTCATGTCAACACTACTTTTCGTCAACTGGCATCCCGACCCCACGCTGCTGCGCATCGGGGGATTCGAGTTGCACTACTACTCGGTGTTCTTCGCCCTGGGGCTTGTGCTTGCATATCTCGGCGTGAGGAAGATATACAAGGACCTGCGGATACCGTCGGAGAAGCTCGACCCGCTGTTCATCTACGCTTTCATAGGCATCCTCATCGGGGCGAGGCTGGGACACTGCCTGTTCTACGAGCCAGTCTACTACCTGTCGCACCCCGTCGAGATGCTGTTGCCCATCCGCGAGACGGCCGACGGGTGGCGGTTCACCGGCTATCAGGGTCTGGCAAGCCACGGCGGCACGATAGGCATCATCATCGCCCTCTGGCTGTATGTCAGGCGGACACGTCTCAACTTCGTCGATGTGCTCGACTTCATAGCCGTCGTGACCCCGGTTGCCGCCTGCTGCATACGCCTTGGCAACCTGATGAACGGCGAGATTGTCGGCAAAGAGACCGACGTGCCGTGGGCGTTCTACTTCGAGGGCTACGAGGGGGCAAGGCATCCGGCGCAGCTTTACGAGGCGATTGCCTACTTCGTCTTCGCAATTGTCAACGCGGTGGTCTACATGAAATACTTCCGCCACCGTCTGCTGCACCGTGGGTTCATGTTTGGGATGACCATCTTCATGATATTCCTCTTCCGTTTCTTCATAGAGTTTGTCAAGGACGTACAGGTGGATTTCGAGCGGGGCATGACGCTCAACATGGGGCAGTGGCTCAGTGTGCCGTTCATCATCCTTGGCCTTGCCTGCATGATCGGGGGCAAATGGCTCAGGACGCTGGCCGACAAGGCGGAATACAAGGACAGGAAGGTGAAGAAGAAGTAAGCAGCACCTATACCATTTATATAGGCACAGACACAAGAGGGGGACGGCATAGTGCCGTCCCCTATTTATGTAATAGTCCTTACTACCCACAAACCCATACTCCTTTTGTCTTGCCAACCCCATCCGACGATGCGCACCAGCAAAAGCGATGCCCGCCCCACTGCTTGCGCAGTCGTGGCGGGCATCATCATTTCCTCTTGTGCGCAGGTCACTCCACCGCGATGGTCCTCGGGCGGCCTGGCTGCTGGCGCAGCTTGGGCAAAGTAATGGTCAGTATGCCGTTTTCGGCACGGGCAGTGATTGCCGCGCGGTCAACGTCGTCGGGCAAGACGAATGTGCGGCGGAACTTGCCGAATGAGAATTCACGCACCAGATAGTGTTCACGCCTTGCCGCATCGGCCTGCGCAGGCTGCCTGTCGGCCGACACCACGAGGTTGTCATCTTCATCAAAGGTCAAAACGAAGTCACCCTTGGACAACCCGGGAGCGGCAAGCTCAATCAGGTAATAATACTCCGCCTCGAAAAGATTTACGGGCGGCAGCTGAGCGTCGCGCCTCGCGTTGTTGCCTGCCGGGGTGGCGGGGTCGGCAAACAATTCGTCAAGCACTGTGCGCAGCAGTCTGTTTCTTTGGTTAGTCATATCTTGTCAATTTTAAGTGTTCGTCACATTGCCTTTGCGGCATCGGCGGCTCATCGTCCGCCTCCTCTCCGCACCAACGCAACGGCAACACCCGTGCCAGCGGACGATTGCTGCCAATTCTGTCACACGATCTGGCGCATTCGTGACAAGATGTGCACGACCGTCCCCCTCCGTCCATGCGGCGGAGGCAGGCGGGCGGTCAGACATCGACCCCGTGGCCGTAGAGGTACTCGGGCGCGACATCCAGCCCCACCTCCCAGTAGATTGTGTCGCGCAGGCCGAACTGTAGGAACCTGGTGCGGTCTTCCAGCACCTTGTAGGCAGGGTATCTGAAGAGGACTGACAGGTCAACCCGCTTCACCGCCCCGTTGTTGAACGTGCATTGCAGCACATAGTCGCCAATACACTTGGCATCAGTCACGTGCAGTATCATAGGTCGTCATTCGTTATGGTCATCATTGAGCCTCGGCACCCGCTCGCCGCGCCGCGCCTTGTCCCACAAACCGAGCAGCTCGTCGTGGCATCCGTCGATGAAGTCGTTGACCACCTTGATGGCGGCGTAGCTGCCCTTGCCCTCGATTTCGCGTCCATCGATGGTGATGACAAACTCGTTGTTACCATACTTGACGTGCAGGTGCGGCGGCTCCTGGTCAAGGGCATAGATGTTGAGGCTTATGCCTTGGATTGTGAATATTTCAGCCATTTTGCCTTTTGCATTTATCTGTGATGGCAAATTTATCGATAAGGGGCGACAAATGCAAGGGCGGACTTCGGGCAGAGCATGGCGCGCACACGGCCGATGGGCAGAGGACAAAACCGGCGGGGACGGGTGAAAACTCAAGTATGGTCGGGCATAAACTGCAATACCCCTAAGGGAAAAGTTCATTCAAAAGTTTTGTTTATATATTCAAAACTTTGGTTTATTAAA
>CALNGU010000118.1 GCA_939800445.1 uncultured Bacteroidaceae bacterium
ACATCATGCGCTCATGGCTGAAGCGGGGATAGAACGGAGCGACAGCCCTCAGCCAACTCTCCAGCTTGATGGCAGGCAGGGCAAACTCCTCAGGGACGAGGAAGATGTCTGACAGCACCTCCGGGCGGCGGGCAAAAGTCGCCGTGCCGCGATAGGTCACACTCCCCGCCGTCGGCTTGAGCAGTCCGGCGACGAGATGCAGCAAGGTGGACTTGCCCACACCGTTTTTGCCGAGCAGGCCGCACACCATGCCGCCACCAAGCTCCAAGTCAAAGCCTGTGAATATCCGCTTGGCAGAGCTGTAACCGAATGACATATCTTGAATCTTTATCATAGTGTAATAGTTGAATAGTACACTGCAAATGTAAACGACATGGGATGATATTTGCAACTGTTCCGCCAGTTATTTTCATCATCGCCCCATCTTTTTTCGTGTGATGCCGCTCTTGGTCATGGATGGCATACGGTCTTTTGCCCGGCAGGGTCTGATGGTGGCGGCAAAAAGGTCTGATGGTAAGTGCGAAAAGGTCAGATGGTAAATGCAAAAAGGTCTGACCTTTTTTGCCATAGGGTCAGACCTTTTTTATCTATGCGTGCGGTGCTGTCGGCATGATGCCGCCGTGCCGCGTGCGCCGTCACAGGTTGTCGATGAGCGATTGCAGTTCGTCGCGGATGTTTCGCAGGTGTGTGACCAGCTCGTGCGAGCGGTCAACCTGGTCGGGATTGTTCTTCATCATCTGCTTTGCACCGTTGATAGTCATGCCTCGCTGCTTGAGCAGGTCGCGGATTTTTGCGATGGTGTCGATGTCTTCCTTGGTGTAGATGCGGATGCCGGTGCTTGTCCGTCGGGGGTGGACTTCATCAAAATTCTTTTCCCACACACGCAATGCCGAGGTGGTCACGTCGAGGATTTCGGCGACCTCCTTTATGGAATAGTAAATCTTCTCTGCTTTGTATTTGTTGAGTGCCATGTCACGTCCATGTCATTGTCAGTCCATCATGTTGCCACGGGTCTCGGCGGTCTTGATCATCTCGTCGTATTCCTCCGGCGTCAGGTCCATGTAGTAGTAGTTGACGGGGTTGACAGTCCGTCCCTTGACTATGACCTCGTAGTGCAAGTGCGGCCCCGTGCTTTTGCCCGTGTTGCCGACGTGCCCGATGACCTGCCCCCTGACAACGCGCTCGCCGCGCCGCACCGTCATCTTGCTCATGTGGGCGTAGCGGGTCTTGTAGCCGTAGCCGTGGTCTATGACGACGCAGTTGCCGTAGCCGCTCTCCCAGCCGGCGGCTTCCACCGTCCCGTCGCCCGTGGCGTAGATGTCGGTGCCGATGGGTGCGGAGAAGTCCATCCCGGCATGGTAGCGCACCGTGCCGTAGATGGGGTCTATGCGGTTGCCGTAACCCGAGGCCATGTGCTTGAGGTTCTTGTTGGCGACGGGTTGGATGGCGGGGATGCAGCGGTACATCTCGTCCTTGCCACGGTAGAGGTCCGTTATCTCGTCAAACGACACCGACTGGACGTAGAGCTGGCGTTTGAGCAAGTCGAGCTTGGTGGTCGTGGCAATGACCAGTTGGGCGTTGCCGAGGTTCTCCAAAGAATCGTAGCGGGCGGTGCCGGCAAAGTTGAAATTGCGCACGTCGTCGGGTATCGGGTCGGCGTTGAACATGACCCGGTAGAGGTTGTCATCCCTCTGGCGGATGTCGCCAAGCACTGCAAGCGCGTCGTCCAACTCACGTGACATGAGCTTGTAGTGGGAGAGGATGCGGCTGTTCTCGCTCTTCAATTCCTTTTCCGACGGGAGGCCGAAGAACATTATCAGGATGATGAACACGACGGCGGCGACCCCGGCGTTGGCGAAAAACCGCCTCACGGCAGTGATGGCACGGTGCTTGAACGTGGGATATATCCTGTCGTAGGCTTGGGTCTTGGGGTTGTATTTGTAGTATACCTTGCGCATTGCCGTGTCAACCGGGCTTTCGGCTTACTTTATGCAACATTTTGCGTTAAAAGGATGGGCAAAAATAATAATTAGATATATCTTTGCAAATCATTTTTCGGATTATTAACTCCTTGTAAATGCGTATGTAACTATGATGACAGCTAATGAAATCAGGGAATCATTCAAGAAATTCTTCGAGGGGAAAGGACACCACATCGTGCCCTCAGCACCCATGGTCATAAAAGATGACCCGACGTTGATGTTCACCAACGCGGGTATGAATCAATTCAAGGACATCATCCTCGGCAACCAACCGGTGAAATGGCCGCGTGTGGCAGACTCGCAGAAGTGTTTGCGCGTGAGTGGCAAGCACAATGACCTGGAGGAAGTGGGGCATGACACCTACCATCACACGATGTTCGAGATGCTTGGCAACTGGTCATTCGGCGACTATTTCAAGAAAGAGGCAATCTCATGGGCGTGGGAGTACCTCGTTGGCGTGTTGAAGCTCTCACCCGACCGCCTTTATGCCACCGTCTTCGAGGGCAGTCCTGCGGAAGGTCTTGAGCGTGACGATGAAGCTGCGGGCTACTGGGAACAGTTCCTGCCCAAGGAAAGGGTCATCAATGGCAACAAACACGACAACTTCTGGGAGATGGGGGATACCGGCCCGTGCGGTCCGTGTTCGGAGATTCACATTGACCTGCGCAGTGATGAAGAGCGGAAGGCGGTGGACGGTCTCACGTTGGTCAATAAGTCGCATCCCCAAGTAATAGAAATATGGAACCTCGTCTTCATGCAGTACAACCGCAAGGCCGACGGGTCACTTGAGCCGCTGCCTAAACGTGTCATCGACACCGGCATGGGCTTTGAGCGTCTGTGCATGGCGTTGCAGGGCAAGACATCCAATTATGACACCGATGTCTTCCAACCCCTCATCCAGTCGATTGCGGCGATGGCGGGCAAACGCTATGGTGACGACCCCAAGGCTGACGTTGCAATGCGCGTCGTGGCTGACCACATCAGGACGATAGCTTTCTCGATAACCGACGGGCAATTGCCCTCCAACGCCAAGGCGGGCTATGTCATCCGCCGTATCCTGCGCCGTGCCGTCCGTTATGGTTACACTTTCCTCGGGCAGAAAAGCGCGTTCATGTATAAATTGGTGCCTGTCCTCGTCAACGACATGGGGGCAGCCTATCCCGAGCTCGCCGCGCAACAGACGCTTATAACCAAAGTCCTCCGTGAGGAGGAGGAGGCTTTCCTCCGCACTCTTGAGACGGGAATACGCCTGTTGGACAAGGTGTCTGACGATGCCATCGCAGCTGGCAAGAAGGAAATCACGGGCAAGGAGGCGTTCACCCTCTATGACACCTACGGTTTCCCCCTTGACTTGACGGAACTCATCCTGAGGGAAAAGGGGCTGGATGTCGATGTCAACGAATTCGACGTCGAGATGCAAAAGCAGAAGGAACGTGCCCGCAACGCCGCAGCCGTGGAGACTGGCGACTGGACTACGCTGGCCGAAGGCACGACGGAGTTTGTCGGATATGACTACACCGAGCACGAGTGCCACATCCTCCGCTACCGCCAAATCACGCAGAAGAGCAAAACCTACTGGCAGATAGTGCTTGACAAGACCCCGTTCTACGCCGAGATGGGAGGACAAGTGGGTGACAAGGGAGTCATCGTCAGTGAAAACGAGACGATAGACATCGTGGACACACGCCGTGAGAACAACCTCATCGTCCACATCGCGGCGAAAGCTCCGCAAGACCCCACGGCCGACTTCATGGCTTGTGTCGATGTTGACAAGCGCAACGCCTCGGCTGCCAACCACACAGCTACACACTTGCTGCACGCGGCACTCAGGGAAGTCCTCGGCACGCACGTCGAGCAGAAAGGTTCGCTCGTGACTCCCGACGGCTTGCGTTTCGACTTCTCACATTACCAAAAGGTGACTGACGAACAGTTGAGGCAAGTCGAGAAGATTGTCAACCGCCACGTCCGCGAGAACATCGCGCTCAGCGAGTACCGCGACCTGCCGATAGCTGATGCAAAAGAGATGGGCGCAATGGCATTGTTCGGTGAAAAATACGGTGACAAGGTGCGTGTCGTCCGCTTCGGTGAGTCTGTCGAGCTGTGCGGCGGCATACACGCCCATTCGACAGGCGAGATAGGGATGATGGTCATCACCGCCGAAAGCTCCGTCGCCGCAGGTGTCAGGAGAATAGAAGCCATCACGGGCGATAAAGTCGAGAACCTCCTCGACGTGACACGCGACACCATCAGCCACCTGGTAGCACTCTTCAACAACGCACCCGACGTGGAAAACGCGATAAGGAAGCACCTTGAGGAGAATGCCGAACTGAAAAAGCAAGTGGCAGAATTCGTAAAAGAGAAGACAGCACTGCTCAAGCAAAAGCTCATCGCCGATGCAACCAACCTCAACGGCTTGACGCTCGTGCGGATGAAAGCCCCCGTGCCGGCAGAGACGGTCAAGGATCTCGCATTCCAGATAAGGAACGAAATCAAGGAAGACCTCCTCTTCGTCGCAGGGACACTCGACAAAGGCAAACCCATGCTCACCGTCATGCTCTCGGACAACCTTGTCGCCGCAGGGATGAACGCCGGCGCGATGGTCAGGGAAGCAGCCAAACTCATCCAAGGTGGCGGTGGCGGACAGAAGCACTTCGCAACTGCCGGCGGAAAGAACCCCGACGGGCTCGGCCAGGCAATAGAGAAAATCATCGAGATGGCGCAGGCACGCTGAACATAGCGTCAGTCGCAATAGTGGCAG
>CALNGU010000119.1 GCA_939800445.1 uncultured Bacteroidaceae bacterium
GCACTGACCCGCCACGCCCTGCACCGTGCTGAGCCTCAATCACAGCGGTCGAGCCACACCGCCATGCTGTCGGGACAGTCGGTGATTATGGCATCGACCCCGAGTTCCCTGAGCCTCAACGCCTCCTGCTCGGTGTCAACAGTCCACGGCAACACCTTCATGCCCATCTCATGTGCCCGGTCAACGACCTCACGGGTGAGCATTCCGCTCTCGGGGCTGTAGTATTGCGGCACGAAATCCAGCAAGGCGAGCTGCTCATCAAACGACAAGCCGGTGTCTTCTACCAGATAGGAAAGGCAGAGAGTCGGATACTTCCCCCTCAGATAGTTCAACGTCCGCACGTCGAAGCACTGGATTATGAGACGGTAGCCAAGGTCCTTTGACAGCAGCACCCTCATGCATTCGTCAGCAAAGGTGCGATAGTCGGGCGTGTAGATGTGGTCTTTTGACGGGTCGGATTTTATCTCGACGTTGTAGCCCACGGGGTGCAGCCCGAGGGTGGCTGTCATCAGCTCGACCGTGTCAACGAGATCGCTGAGGCGCGGCACGCAGCAACGGATGTTTTCACGCCTCGGCCAGCGCGGGTCGGCCAAGCTCCCCACATCAAAGCGTGAAAGGCTGTCGTAGTCCATGGAGTATATGCTGTAACTGAGACTGTCACCCTCCGCCAACGCGTCGCCGTCCTCAGTCAAGGTGCGCAAGGCGGGCAAGACGGCATCATGCGACACGACGACGACACTGTCACGCGTCATGTGCAAATCCAATTCAAGTACCGGCACGCCCATCTCGACCGCACCGAGCATTGCGACTATGGTATTTTCGGGAAACAAGGCCGCCCCGCCCCGATGGGCATGGATGACAGTTTTTTTATCTTCGGTCGAACAACCGCAACCACCAATAACCGCCGCCACGGCAAACGCGGTTGCGGCGGATAGCATTCTTACATTCATTTCGTGACGTGCATTTGTAACACGGCAAATGTAAGGCCACGACATTACATTGGCACTACGACAATGTTTAAGGGATGTGACTTAACATCTTGCAACACAGCATCCCGCCGTCGCACCGTCAGTCGGGATTGCGCGAATAGGCGATTGCCCTGTTAACGATGTCAAGGAACGGCTTCGTCGCCCTGAAGTCCTCCAGCACCCGCCCCAGCAGCCCGGGACGCAAGGCATAGTCACTGCCCGGGCTCTTGACCAGGCAGTAGGTGCGGAACTTCAGATAGTCCGCCCACTCACTGTCCTTGGGATAGCCGTTGGGGACACGCTTCAGCTTGCTTTCATCGTCGAGGACGAACCCCTTGGCCGCCTTGACGGCAGCGTCGAAGTCGCCACCACCATAGGCGATGTCCTCACGCAGCACCCGCAAGGCCGCCGGCTCGATGCAGTAGTGGCCTGACGCAAGCATATTGCCGGCATCATATCCCTCGTCGTCAGGTCCGACCTGGAAGTAGTAGCCCGCCATGCCCGACTTCTTGCCGCCGGGGCAGATGAACGCGCCCATATGGCATTTATACGGTCGCTTATCATTGGAAAAACGCGTGTCGCGGTATATCCTGTACGTGCAGTCCTTGACCTGCAACCCCGACACCGACTCGTCAAAACCGGCAATCCCCGCGATGACAGCCTCGACAAGCTCGTTGAACCGCGCCTGCGCCGCACGGTAGTCGTCCTTGTGGGCGTTGAACCACTCGCGGTCATTGTTCACCTGGAGATGGGCGAGGAATGAGATGACATCCTTCATAGCTAAACGTTTTAATCTGTGGCGAATATAACCTATTGCACGGTCAAATGCAACGCCCCGGGCATGAGACCTTCCAGCGACGGGGTCGGAGGCCGCGCCGGCAGCATCCTTTGTTAGTCGCACTAACAAGCTTTGTTAATGGCACTAACAAGGCTTGTTAGTGCGACTAACAAAGCACCTCATGGCGGCGATGTCCCGTGCCGCGTCAGTAGGTCAAGATTTCGTTGCCCTCAGGAGTGATGACAATCGTGTGTTCCCACTGTGCCGACGGCTTCTCGTCCTCGGTGACGACGGTCCAGCCGTCCTCCTCGTCGATGAAGACATCGGGGACACCCATGTTGATCATAGGCTCGATAGTGAAGACCATCCCCGGGACGATGAGCATTCCCCTGCCCCTCGTGCCGACGTGCTCCACCTCCGGGTCCTCGTGGAATTCGAGGCCGACACCGTGCCCGCAGAAGTCCGTCACCACCGAGAAGCGGTGCTGCCGCGCCAACGTCTCGATGGCGTTGCCTATGTTGCCAAGGAATGCGTAGGGCTGCGCCTCCTGCACCCCGACACGGAGTGCCTCGCGGGCGACATCGACAAGCTTCTGCACGCGCGGCTTGGCCTGGCCGATGACAAACATTCGTGAGGCATCGCTGTAATATCCTTTATATATGGTAGAGACATCGACGTTGATGATGTCGCCTTCCTCCAGTATCTCAAATTCATTGGGTATGCCGTGGCACACCACTTCGTTGACCGACGTGCATACGCTCTTGGGGAATCCCTCATAGTTGAGCGGCGCAGGGATAGCCCCGTGGTCGAAAGTGTAGTCGTGGACGAGCTTGTCAATCTCCAACGTTGACATACCTGCGTGGATTTCGCTTGCGACGAGGTCGAGGACACCGGTGTTTATCACGCCGCTGGCTCTTATCCCTTCGATTTGCTCGGGTGATTTTATCATGGAGAGCTTGGGGACACGGTGGCCGCGGCTCTTGTAGTACTCGATTTTCTCAATGATTTCCTTGTCGATGAAGTCGTAATTGCCTTTTGCCATAATCAATGCTTTTAGTCCGGACAACCGGTGGGAAACAAAAAAGCCGACGCTATCGGAGCGTCGGCTTGACTTGGAAAGTGTAGCGCCTACGGGAATCGAACCCGTGTTTTAGCCGTGAGAGGGCCACGTCCTAGGCCACTAGACGAAGGCGCCATTTTGCTGAGCCAAATGCCGGACTCGAACCGGCGACCCTTTCATTACGAATGAAATGCTCTACCAACTGAGCCAATTTGGCGTTCCTTTTAATGACGGTGCAAAAGTAGGCATATTATTTTAACCTGCAAATAAAATGATAAAAAAATCTCGTTGAAATGATGCTTTTCCTACATTTGCACCATAACCAAACGACATTGCACCATGAAGAAAGCGACATCATTGCTGATTTGCGCAACCGCCCTAACCCTCCTCGGCTCATGCCAGGTGAAGGAAAAGGAAGCACGGTTGAAAGTCATGACCTTCAACATCCGCTACGACAACGCGGGTGACAGCCTCAACAGCTGGGGCGTGAGGAAAGACACGATTGCCGAGTTCATCAACCGCGAGCATCCCGACATCTTCGGATTGCAGGAAGTGCTCGTCCACCAACTACACGACCTGACCGAAGCCTTGCCAGGCTATGCCCACGTCGGCGTGGGGCGTGACGACGGCAAGGAGGCCGGTGAATTCGCCCCCGTGTTCTGGGACAAGCAGCGGTTCAAGCTGCTCGACGACGGCGTATTCTGGCTGTCCCAATATCCCGACAGCGCAGGGTTCATCGGCTGGGACGGTGCCTGCACACGCCTTGCGACATGGGCTAAGCTACAAGACAACGAGACGGGCGGCGAGATATGCTTCCTCAACACGCACCTTGACCACGTTGGCAAAGAGGCACAGGACAATGGCATCAGCCTCATCATCCAAAGGCTCGGGGCGATAGCCGGCAACGCGCAAGTCATCGTGACGGGCGACTTCAACGTCAACACCGGGTCAGAAGCCTACAAACGCGCGACGGCGCAGCCCGCCCTCCTCATCGACAGCTACACGGCGGCGAAAGAAAGGACGGGCGTGGCCTACACCTACCACGACTTCGACCGCATCCCCGAAGGGGAAAGGCAGAAGATAGACTACATCCTCGTCTCACCCACATTCAAAGTGCTCAAGGAGGGAATCACGGACGAACACACCTTCGGCACGCTCATGTCCGACCACAACCCCGTCATCGCCACACTCGCCAGCCAGGCGGATGCGAGCGGCACGGCAAACCACCAATAATATATAGGCAACAATGACAATCACACACGACACCACATCCCACCGTTTTGCCGTCACGGTCGATGGCGAGACGGCGCACGTCGCCTACGCACTGCACGACGGCGCACTGGACATCCGCCACACCATCGTCCCCGAGGCCATCGGCGGCAGGGGCATAGCATCCATGCTGGTGCGCGCCGCGTACGACTACGCCTTGCAGCAAGGACTGACCCCCGTCGCCACCTGCTCCTACGCGATGGCATGGCTGAAGAAACATCCCGAGTTCCACGGCTGCGCGAGCGGCGAATACACCGACGGCTCATGCGCAATCTGACACGATGCCGTCCACGGCAGCCGCGACCATCTGGCAACTTGCAGGGGCGCACCGTCGGTGCGCCCCTTTTTCGTGCAACGCAATGAGTGCCCACGCCGCACGCCACCGAGACCACGTACGGGCATCGCAACCGGCGGGGTCAGGACACAAAAGCAGTGACAATAGGCGTAAACTTCCCCGTCTCACCGAGAAAAGTTAGTTACCTCTGCAAGTAAAGTAAAAACAAAACTTTTGAATGAATAAACAGAAGTTTTGTTTATATAAA
>CALNGU010000120.1 GCA_939800445.1 uncultured Bacteroidaceae bacterium
AGTTTTGTTTATTAAAACAAAAGTTTTGAATATATAAACAAAACTTCTGAATATAGTTTGTCCGCCGAGGGAAACAACTTTATGCCAGACCCAACGTAAGTTTACACCTGACGCAAACGATTTTGTCCCCCCACCCCATCCATTGAATGCCGCCGTGCAACCCGTAGAAAGGCTTAATATGCCTCCCCACGCCATACTGATAGATAGGTCAAAAGGATGTACTTTGGATGTAGAGATGTGCCATCGGCGCGTCTCCACGTCAGACGGAACGATGCAAATCACCTGACCATCCGAGCCGCCACTTGCGTCGCATGGGAGACGCGCCAATGGCACGTCTCTACAAACCAACGGACAATCACGGCGAATGCAGCAGAAAACAAAAAACCAAGGGAGGCACGTCGTGCCGCCCTTGGTTGCACCATTGCTGGCTGGTAGCCGGTCGCCCGGGCGGTCACGAACCGCGCCCGTTGGCAAGTTGTTTCATCATCTCCTGCTGTTCACGGAGCAGTTCGTTGCGGAGCTGGAATGATGTCCACACGCGGTTGAAGGGTGTGACCACGGCTTTCAATGCCACGCCTCCGCCACGCCTTATTTCGCGCAGAAGGACGTGCAGCAGGTCGTCACCAATCCCGTCGAAGAGGAGCATCTCGTCGTCAAACGTCTCGCCCACGGCTGCACCATCAGCCGGGCGGGCGGCGAGCATCTCATGGATGCGGCGCGGCTGGTCGCCTCGCTGCACGGTGACGAACTCGATGCCGTGCGTGGCGCAAAGCGAGCGGACAAGCTCTGCCTTGGGGGCGGAAAGGTTGTAGGCAAGAATCCTCGGCATGACCGTCACCTCCTCTCCCTGCGGACCGAAGCGCGGGGGGCGGCCTTGGCGGGCGAGCCTCCGCTGCTGACGCTGCGTTGTTTCTTGGACTTCTCCTTCGAGGCCTTGGTCTTAGTTGACTTCGACTTGGTCTTGGCCTGCGTTGACTCGGTCTTCACGCCTTGTTCGTCGCGTCCGACGCGTTTGGAGTTCTCCTGCGGCTCGGTCGCCTCCTGTTCCGGGGTGTCGACGGGTTGTTCCTCTACGGCCTCTGGCTCAGGCTCGACGGCAAGCTTGTCAGTCGTCCAGAGGTTGTTCTCGAATGCCGCAAGCTGTCCCTCGATGCGCTGCTGCTCGGCCTGCATCGCGCTGTCGGTGGGACAGTACTGTGCAAGCGTGCGGTTGAGGCGGTTGGTCGTCTTGTAGATGTCGCCCTCGTACATCCTCGACGCGAAGAAGTCGGAGATGGTGACGTTAGCCACGTTGTTGTAGTCGCTCGTCATCAGCGTCGTGGAGGTGAGGTAGGGCTCTATGTCCTTGTAGCGCACCCAGAACATCGGATATTTCGTTATCTCGAGTGTGAATTCGTCGGTGCGATGCAGGACGGGGCAGATGGCCTCAATCTTGGAATTGTAGGTTGAGTTGCGGTCGTCGAAGTAGTTGGTCTCCTTGACGAAGAAGCTTTTCACCTCGTTGCTCGGGATGTCGCTGTTGTCAATGACCAGCACGGTGTCACGGCGGTTGACGAGCTTCTCGCGGTAGTAGATGCTGAATCGGTCGAGCATATCCTTGGGCGAGATGATGTGGGCGGCATCAAACTGCTCGTTGCCGTCGAGGTCGTACTCGTAGATGTTGACCTTGCCCTCAATCGCCAGTTTGAACATCAGCGAAAAGAGGTTCATCTGCTCGCCGATGGGACGCTCGGGGTAGTAGAGGGCGGTGTTGGCCTCCTTTTCCAAATCAATGGTGCGGTAGATTTCCCTCTTCCACTTCATGTCGGTGGGGAAATCGGTCGTCGGCGAATACTGCGAGGCGGCACGCACCGACAGTTCTGACGCGGCATCCTTTTTCTCGTCGTTGGCCCTGCGGCGCGATGGGGGCTGGGCTTCGACGATGGTGCAAAGGCACATCAGCGAGACGAAGACAAGACAAAATGCTTTTCTCATATTGCTTAGTTTCTTTAATTGACTATAACTTCCAGCGTCGTGGGCAGCGTCCTCTCGATGCCGTCAGGGCCGATGGCCTTGACACGGGATATGTAGAACCGCTTGCCGCGTGACAGGCGGCGGAACATTTCTTTCTGCCGCTCGGTGAATGATGAACTCTTGGACACCTCGGGGACTGCGTTGCCCATGTTGTCGAAGAAGACGGTCTCGAATCCCAACACACGGAAACCGATGTTCAACAATCCGTCATCGATGGCGGCGATTATCCCGTCGGTGTTCATGAGCACCGACTTGGGCAGTCCGCGCCCGCCACGGTAACGTTGCACAGTGCCTTTGTCAGTGTACTCGATGAACGGTGTCGGGTCGGGTAACTGCCGCACGCGGAACGAATATTCGCCCATATTTTGTGTCCTGCCGTCGTTCATCTGCGCATTGACGGCGATGACGACATCCTTGCCGACGGTCGCCGGCTTGATGATGTAGCCGTCGCCCGAGCGGGTTATCGAGCCGTTGCCATTGGCGATGGAGGCGGTAATCTTGGAGTTCGCCACACCAGGGACGGATATGCTCAGCGGGTTGTCATAGCCTGCGTAAAGCACGTTCATCATCGTCGCCGAGACGGTCGCCGTCGGCTCGATGACGGTGTAGGGCAGGGAGAAGTCGCGCCGCAACATCGTGCCGTCGCCCTGCATGAGCTCCATGTAGCCATTGAGGGTGAAATCGCCTATCGAGTTGCACAACACGCTGTAGCTGCCGTTGTTCTCGCTCGGGAGGAGTTTGCCGCCTACATAAATATTAGGCTTCTGCGTCGAATCGACCGCCGCGAGGATGATGTTGGCCTTGAATTCGCCTCCACGGACGACTGTCTGCGAATTGGGGATGACGTATGCATTGACCTGGTTGACGCGAAGGTCTCCCACGTCAATGTTGTTCATAAGGGTATGAATCACCTCGCCCTCGGCATAGCGTATGTCGTTCTGCAACTTGGTGAGCAAAGTCACTGCGGCTGCAACTGGCACATTCTCAAACATATACTCCTGCCAATTCTTCGTCAATGTGTCCTCACGCTTCGGCACATCGGTGCTGAGATTGTCATTGATGATTTGCCGTTGCACCGTGTCCTGCACCAAATCGATGATGTAGTCACGGTAGGAGTTTACACTATCAAAGAGCTTTTGCCCTTCACCCCTCTTCGGGGCAAGCATGACGTAGGACGCCGCTTCCAAGTCCTCCTTGTTCTGGATGTCGTCCACGTCGCCATCATCTCCGTCCACCTCGACAACGATGCGGCGTTTGAGATAATCAACGTAGTCATAGAGCGAATCGGAACGCATCTTGACACTCATCGCCTTTTCGTACCACTGAGCGACCTTCTCCGGGTTCTTCTCGTAGTAGTAGCGCAACTCCTCATACATCGCATTGTTCTGCGAAGTGGAGTTGGTGGTAGACCTGTCGAGGCTTTCGTCAACGAGAGAGAAGCCCTTGAGCACGTCGGATGACACATTGAGTGCAAGCATCGCCATGAGGACGATGTACATCAAGTTGATCATCTTCTGTCTCGGGCTTTCTGGACCTTGTGCTGCCATCTGTCGATGTCCTCCTTAAGATTGTTTCATGTTGACCGTCATGGCCTGCAACATACGGGCATAGACGGCGTTGAGCTCTTCGATTTGCTTGGCCATGAGCTCCGTCTCCTTGTGGAATTTCTCGCTGTCTTCCTGGGAGCCTTCGTACATTTCTTTGATGCGTTCCAGCCCTTCGTTGACCTGCTTGATAGTGTCAAGCTGCGAGCTTATGCTGCGGAGCTGTATCTCGTATATTGTATTCAAACCCGACAAATTGCGGTTGAGGTTCTCCATCTGATAGACATAGCCTTGTGAGTGGGCAGTGATGTTGCCAGAGTTGTCGGAAATAATCTTGTAGGCCTGAGCCAAGCTGTCGGACATCTCTGAGAGCGATGCCGTGGCCTTCTGGAATTTATCCAACGACTCCGTCATCTCCTTCAGCTTGTCCAAATAGTCCTCTGAAGCCTTGCTGAGCGATTCTGCCATTTCCACGTCCACCTCGGGCTGCGCAGATTGTGCTGGCTGACCGGACTGGACTATGGTGACTTGCTGTGGTGCACCGCCTGCAACGACTGGTTGACCGCCTTCCGCTGATGGCAAGACAATCCCACCAACAGGAGAACCGCCGACAAGTACCGGACCGCCGACCGCTCCGCCCACGAATTGTGGACCAGCCGCACCACCCGAAGGCAACTCAGCACCTCCCTGTTGCGCCTGCCCGGCAGGGTGAACGGATGACGCTGCCGCAGAAGCCGAAGCTGCAACGACCTGCGCCGCATTGATGACGGCAGACAGTTCGTCGGCATTCAATTTCTCACCCTCAGCTTCATGCACCAAGGTTTCAGCATCTGGGGCAGGCTCTGCCGAATCCTTGCCTGAGAGGTCAACGTCTGGTGCGCCATTGAGCTTGATTTGCGGGAAGACACTCTCCCATTTATATGACTTGAACGGTTTGTCGAATGCCGACACGGCAAACACCAGCACCTCCGTCCCCATGCCAATGA
>CALNGU010000121.1 GCA_939800445.1 uncultured Bacteroidaceae bacterium
TAAACAAAACTTTTGAATATACTTTACTCACCGAGACAACCAACTTTTCTCGGCGCATGATGCAACTTTAGGTCTATTGTCATGCGATTGTCCCCCAATGTGCTTTATTTGAATCAGCAGCGCAGCTTGTAGAGACGCATAATATGCGTCTCCTCCGCGTCCCATGCTTTTGTCAATGATTCCCGCCTGTCGTAGAGACGCATATTATGCGTCTCTACACCCTACGGTTAGAAGGCAAACATTGGGGTGTGCCATGGATGTGGAGACGTGCCACTGGCGCGTCTCCACATCAGGCGGTGCAAACCATATCATTTGATGATGCGGGCTGTTGCGTCAGATGATTTGAACCAAAACATCAGATGGGATGCGGTATTGCGTGCGTCGTGGTGGAGACGCGCCGGTGGCACGTCTCTACAAGCCTGCGGTGTGCTTGTTTCATCCACGGCGCGTAGCTGTAGAGACGCATAATATGCGTCTCCTCCGCGTCCCATGCCTTTGTCAATGATTCCCCTCCTGTCGTGGAGACCCATATTATGCGTCTCTACACCATACGGTTAGATGGCAAACATTGGGGTGTACCATGGATGTAGAGACGTGCCACTGGCGCGTCTCCACACCAGGCGGTGCATATCAAATCATCAGATGTGATGCGATATTGCGTGCGTCGCGGTGGTGACGCGCCAATGGCACGTCTCTACAAGCCTGCGGCGTGCCTCGCGCCGTCATGCGCCGTCGTGGATGGGGATGACAAAAGGCATCGGCCGCGCTGCCCCATGTTGCTTGCGCGGCCGATGCCCTTGGTCATGCGGCGGGGCTGTGCCGCCCCGTGCGTGGTGTGTCAGAAGATGTAGGTGGCCGAGATTTTCCACACGCGGCTCTTGAACGCGTTGCCGTTCCACGCCTCGCGGACGACACCGCCTACGCCCCTGCCGCGAGCGGCATCGGTCAGGCCGAGGTTGTAGGTGAAGCCCAGCTGCACCTTGCTCAGGATGGTCAGGCCTGCGCCGAAGTCAAGTGAAACCTCGGTGCTCTTGCGCTCATAGCTCACCCCGTCGATGCGGTCGGCGATGCCTATCGAGAGATCCTTCCAGAAACTGTCCGGGTTGATGTTGAAGCCGAAGCTCGGTCCGGCAGCCACGTAGACCCCGAGGATGCTCCCCAGGTCGAAGTTGTACTTGAGGTGGACGGGGATTTCAAACATATGCTGCTTCGTCTTCTTGTCGGCGTAGTCGTGTTTCTCGATGGTGTAGCTGCTGTAGGAGTACTGCAACGCCACGTCTGCCCCGAAGCCGAGCAACGGTATCTTGATGTCCATCACTGGGCCGACGAAGAAGCCTGCATTGTTCTTGATGGCCACGTCGGCGAACTCTGATATTTCCCTGATTTCGCTGAAATCGGTGTTTGAGATGTTTGTTCCCAGCTTGAGCCCGAATTTGATTTGTGCCTTGGCCGGCATCGCGCAGAGCATCGCTGCGACGGCTGCCAGGATGAGGATTTTCTTTTTCATACCTTACCTTAGTTTTTGTTGTTAGTGTTATCGCCGTCAAAAATAATGATTTTGGCAGGATGGTGAAATTTTGGGAGTGATTTAGTCGTTTTGCGGTCCAGTTTATGTGGTTGTCCATTTTAGCCCATTTTAATCCATTCTTCATGCGTGGTTGAAAAACATTGGTCAAACATCTACTTTTTGTGAACAAAAAGTATGGACGAAAGGTTAAGGAATGAGATAAAGCGTGTCGTGCGCCGTGAGATGAGGACGTCCCGCGACTTCACTTGGCTGAGCAACAAGGTGTGGGAGAGGGTCCACGAGCGGTTGAGCCCGACGACCTTGAAGCGTTTCTTCGGCTACCTGGACGAGGGGGTGTCGCCGAGCCAGTTCACTCTTGATGTGCTTTCGAGGTTCATCGGCTACAATGGCTACAATTCCTTTCTCGATGGCGAGGCACCGTGCGAGGTGCAGAGCCTCGTGGTCGTCAGTGACAAGCTGACCGACAAGGACCTTGAGAGGGGTGACTGCGTGCGTCTGTCGTGGCCTCCTGACCGCAGTTGCGTGGTGATGTGCCTCGGCGAGGGGCATTTCGTGGTGTCGATGGCCGAGAACACGAAGCTGAAGGTCGGCGACACATTTGACTGCCATCTCTTCATCATGAACGAACCGCTGTTCATCGACAACCTCGTCCACGATGGCGGCAAGCCTGTCTGCTATGTGGCTGGCAAAAAGGACGGCATCACCTTTGAGAAACTCTGAATGCCGGGTCACGCGTCACTGCTGCCATACTCTCATGACGACCCATTGCGTTTAGTTGACGTCGGGGAATGCCGTTTTTATCATTTCAGTCTGGATATTTGACGCCTCAAACTCATACCGCATTATCTCGCTTGTCGTCAGTGTGAATGGGATTGCAGCGATGCAGCTGTCCCGCACTTTGCCGTAGTCGTAGTAGAACTCGGTGAGGAGTTCGTAGTACCTTGACGGGGAAGCGATAACGTCTTTTCTTATTTCCTTGCTCTTTGCTCCCATAAGCTGTTCAAGCGTGGCGAGTGCCTTGTCGATTGCCGCGTTGTGCTTTTCGGTGACTTGTCGTTCTCGCACCTGCTGCTCGTAGCTGGCTGACAGCATGGAGACGGTGTCGCGCAACGAGTCGTTCAGGTCATGGGCGGCCTCAAGTTGCCTGCCGAGCGAGTCCACGACGGCGGACATCTCATCGTTGCGGCGGTTGCTGTTGGCCTGGCCTACGGCGAGGACGGTGATGACTGTCACTGCCACGAGGATTGCTGCGGTGGCGGTCACGGTCATTGGCAGGCGGTGGATGCGGCCGAGGGCGGCTCTGACTTGCCTCACGTCTTGGTAGCGGCGGTCTGCCAGTGCGGTGCAACGTGTCACGATGCGGCGTGCCTGCCATCCGAGATGCAATTCATCGAGGATGCAGCCGAGACTGTATATGTCATTGCGGATGTCCGTCTTGTTGCAGCCTGACTGTTCGGGGGACATATAGCCCGCCGTGCCGGCAGGTTGCTTGAGGATGGCGTGGCTGTCGGTGTCTGACAGTCCGAAGTCGATGAGCTTGACCCGTTGCCCGTTGCGTGTGACCATGATGTTTGCTGGCTTGAGGTCGCGGTGCGCGGTCTGCCTTTGGTGGATGTAGTCGAGTGCGTCTGCCAGTTGCATGGCAATGGACAAGCGTTCATTCCGCGAGTGTGGTTGTTCCATCCATTGTTTGAGGGTCATGCCATCGACCCATTCCATCACGAGGCACAGCCCCAGGCCTGTGACCTGCTCGATGTCAAGGGCGGTGACGATGCCGGGATGCTGCAATGATTGGAGGATGTCAAACTCCTTGAGCAACATTTCCTCGTAGACCCTCTGTCCCATGTTGGCATGGCCGAGGCTTTTGAGCACCCACCATCTCCCGTTTCTCTTGGCTTTGGTGATGACCGTGGCGTATGTCGATGACAGTGTGGTCATCTGCTCGAAATGGGCCGTGGAAACCTCAGCCTGCGGTGTCCCCAAGATTCCGGATGTTGAGTTGTCAGTCATCATGTCGGTGTGCTGTTGTGAGGGCAAATATAGGCATTGTGTCACCTTTCCCAATCACATTTAACTGGCAAAGGGTGTGACGGAAAGGCAGGTTTTTAGCCATGGAAAGCGTTCAATGATAGATAATAATTTAATTTTGCACCAAAATTAATGGAAGATATGGAGAAACATTTCAAAAGAACCACAGTGACATCGGCTCTGCCATACGCCAACGGACCGGTGCACATAGGGCATCTGGCGGGTGTCTACGTCCCTGCCGACATCTATGTGAGATATTTGAGGGCGAAGCACGAGGACGTGCTTTTCATCGGCGGCTCTGACGAGCATGGTGTGCCAATCACCATCCGTGCCAGAAAGGAAGGATGCACGCCGCAGGATGTCGTTGACCGCTATCATAAGTTGATAAAGGATTCATTCGAGGAGTTCGGGATTTCCTTTGACGTATATTCAAGGACGACATCCAAGGTGCACGCTCAGACGGCATCCGACTTTTTCCGCAAGCTCTATGACAAAGGGGAGTTCATCGAGCGCACGTCGGAGCAATACTATGACGAGGAGGCGGGGCAGTTCCTTGCCGACCGCTACATCGTCGGCGAATGTCCCCACTGCCACAATCCCCGTGCCTATGGCGACCAATGCGAGGCTTGCGGCACGTCGCTCAGTCCCACCGAGCTCATCAACCCGCAGTCGGCCATCAGCGGCTCAAAGCCTGTCATGAGGGAGACCAAGCACTGGTATCTCCCCCTTGACCGCCACGAGGAGTGGTTGCGCAAGTGGATACTCGAGGACCACAAGGAATGGCGTCCCAACGTCTACGGCCAGTGCAAGAGCTGGCTCGACCTCGGCCTGCAGCCCCGTGCCGTGAGCCGTGACCTCGACTGGGGCATACCTGTGCCGGTCGAGGGTGCTGAGGGCAAGGTGCTCTACGTCTGGTTTGACGCGCCGATAGGCTACATCTCCAACACCAAGGAACTGCTGCCCGACACC
>CALNGU010000122.1 GCA_939800445.1 uncultured Bacteroidaceae bacterium
ATCTACCACAAATAAGTAATTGATTTCCTTGTTTTTCAATTTCCTGTATAATGTGCCACGCATCCGTGCATTTTCACTGGTCAGCATATCGGCTTTTAATCCGCAGAGTGTGAATTTGGCTGCCATATATCGGGCATGTTCCTGGTCTACACAAAAGCATAGTGCCCTTACGTTATGGATGTTGGAGTTAGTAAGATAGGTTTCCAGGGATTTCAATATTACGCCAGTGCGGACATCGTTGTAGGTGTAAATGTGTGATAGCTCTGATGCTACGTAATGCCCTTTATTCCACGTTACTTCGGAGTAGTCCACCGAGTCAGTGATCCCATAATAATGGAACGGTGCCAATAATCCCTTATTTAGTGCATCGTCAAGATGAATCTCCGCTGATATAGTTCCATCAAAATCTTGAGTGTTATCATAACCATCCATTCGTTCAGGTGTAGCTGTCAAGCCTAATAGTATCTTAGGCTTGAAATATTCGATAATCTTCCGATATGAACCTGCTGCTATATGGTGTACTTCATCAATGACAATATAATCGTAATAGTCTTCTGGCAGGTGTGCTTCATCCAAACGATTGTGCAATGTGTCTTTGGAAGCAAACACGTGCTCATAATTGGTTGGTTCTTCACCTCCATTCCATTTCTCCCCGAAGTTGTAGTCACAAAGTACTTCTTGGAATGTTCGTAGACTTTGATTGAGGATTTCTTCGCGATGAGTCACAAACAACAAACGCGCACGCTCATGGCTATCGGCAAATCCCTTATAATCGTTGGCAGCAATAACTGTTTTTCCTGTGCCTGTTGCTGCTATTACAAGATTGCGCCAATGCCCTCTCACTTCACGTTCCATTTGTAATTTTTCCAAGATTTCTTGTTGGTAGTCAAACGGATGTATCAATTGAAGTGCATTATAATTGATTTCGATGTTAGCCTTTTCATCTAGAGCTGTTTTTAATCGTGTGTCGTCTTTTCCGTTTACAAAAGTCTCATATCCTTCAGCCCACCATGATGCATCAAAAGCTCCGATAATCGTTTTCATCATGCGTGGCTGCTCCATTTGCGTCACTTTGACATTCCATTCTGCACCCGAGTCAAGGGCCTGTTCTGACATATTGGATGACCCAATGTAGGCCGTACTGAATCCAGTTTCACGCAAAAAGATGTATGCTTTGGCGTGCAGACGTTCTGATGTCTCGTCATAAGTTATTTTGATCTCAGTATTCTTTAAAACTGCTAATTGTTTGATTGCTTCATAATCAGTGGCCTTCATGTAAGTGGTAGTTATTACCTTTAGCGCCCCTCCACGATTGGTGAAATCTTTTAGTTGAGGAAGCAGCAATGCCAGCCCTCGTTTTTTGATGAACGATATCATTAGACGGATTTCATTGGCAGAACCTATCTCTTTCTGTAGTTCTGTATACAGTTTGATACCTTTCCCTGTAAACAGAGCACCATTGATCAGCCCTTTTATAGGCGTTATTTCTTTCAATCGTTTGGATAAATCGGGATAATCCGATTGTGTCTTGTCAATGACTGCTGTTAGAATTTTGGCTTTTGTGGACACCAAGTTGCCTGCTTCGAGATGGAAATCTTTTATTAATTTCCCAATAATGGCGTTGGCAAACTCTATACTTTTCGTTAAGACATCTGTTTTTTTCTTATCATCATCCTCTTCTTCTTCGATACTGTTTGTTATCTCTATAAGCAGTTGCTCGAAAATGCTACTTAAGTACGTTGAGAGTAATTTGGTAACTTCACTTCTTTCGATTGTTCGTTCTCCGACATAAAAACGGTTCCTGTCTATGGAAACAATTCTCTTTTCAAGATGTTGATTGATGATTTGTTCGTATATCCCTGATTTCATTAGTGCTTTATTTTTTATAGTTGACAAATGTATGTATTGTAATTGAGTTTGAACTCTAATTATTCGTTGAATGACACATGATCAGATTGTGTTGTCGTTAGGATATAATAAACCAAATGTCGCATATACTATGGTGATAGAGTTACCATTCCTACCACCATAAAACAAAAAAGTCCGCGCCACCCGACAGGGCGGCGCGGACTTTTTTGTTTTATGGTGCTTGTGGCGGATGTTTATTCCACCACCACTTCGTCAAGGAAGAACCATGCCGGGTAGCCGACACCGTAGTGCCAGGCTGGGCAAGTCCCGAGCGTTTGCACCTCGACCTTGATGTAACGCGCTTTGACTGGGGTGGGCGATGTCACCTTGCCTTCGACGAATTTGACCTTGACGTCGCGGTCGTCTGGGAATGTGAACGAGCCGAAGTCGCGGAACTCCTTGTTGTCGTCTGAGATGGAGTAGCGTCCACCCTTAGGCAACAGAATCCATGCTCCGAGTTGGTGCAGGAAGTCGGTGGAGATGGTGGTGAATTCCTTTTCCTCCCCGAGGTCGATGACGAATGCCGCATCTTTGCCTTCCCATCCGACCCAGCTCTCGACGTAGGTGGTGCCGCCGTAGAGGCCGTCGGTCAATGCTGCGTCGGCTATCGGGCGGTAGGCTTCCGACGGCGGGAGAATCCACTCGACGTGTGCACCGAGTGCCTTGCTCTGTTCTTTCCGTGGGAGGAAACGCTCCTTGTACAGTTTGCAGTATTCCTCGGGCGAATTGTTCCTCTCGTTGAGTGTCCTCACGCCGAACAGCCGTGTCCGCTCGTCAAACAACTTGAGTTTGGCAAGCATCTCGGCGGGGTCGTTGCCCTCGGCGCGGGTGCGGGCAATCTCAAGTTCCGAATACTGTAGCGGCAGCCGCGACAGCCTGACGTGCGCCAGCCGTGCGCTGTCGCCGGCCACGGACTGCTCGGCTTGGTCAAACAGCTCGTTGTACATCTTGATGAGCTGCGGGCAGAGCATCCCGTCCTTGTGGGAGATGGGCGAGTCGTATATCCACAGCGGCTGGTGGCTCGCCAGCAACGCCCCTTGCTGCAAGTCCATGTAGCGGCGCAGGTAGGGGGCAGCCGCGCCGTAGTAGCTGTCCATGAAGCGGGTGACGAGCGAATCCATGTCGTAGTAGGGGTTCCACATCAGCTTGCTTGCCAGGTAGCCGCGCAGCTCCATGAAGTCCCCGCCGCGATTGCCGCCGATCTGCGAGAAGTGCATCGTGGCGTTGTGCTCCTTGAACAGCTGGATGTTTTTCTGGATTATGTGGAAATTGGGGAACGGGGCTACCATGTTGTCGAAGTTTATGCCGTAGTCCCACACGAAAATGTTGTCCGTGATGGCCGACCACCCCTCCAAGGCACGCATGAAGTCGCGTCCCGACTCGTTGTCGGTCAGCGGCACCTCGCGCTTGCAGTCGATGTCGCACAGCATGATGTTGACGTTGGGCAGCGGGCGGACGTGGCGCGGCGGCTGCATCGTGAAGAGATATGCCAGCGTCGAGAACTCCTTGTCGGGATAGTGTTCGGCCAGCTTGTTGACAAACCTTATCAAGTTGCCCGACGGCGAACCCTCGTATTCGTCCACCGCCTTGCACTCCTCGCACGAACAGTTGGTGTAGTTGCCATCGTTCTGGCTCACCGAAATCATCTTCAACCCGGGATTGGCAGCGAATATGGAATCCAACTGCACAATGGCAGCCCTAAGCACCGCCGGGTTGGTCAGGCACCACTGGCTGTGGTTGCCCGGCCTGCGCTCGCCGTTGATGAGCGAGTAGTATTCGGGATGCTCGTCCCCGAACCGCGTGGACGGCAGGATGCGGTCGAAAGTGTGCACCCACATCCCCCCGACAAACATCTCCTCGGGTGTCTCCAGCCTGTACCAGTCCTTGAACGTCTCGTCGCCCAGCCCGTAGCTCTGCGTCTGGCGGTAGCGGAACGCCGGTGTCTCCGCCACGTCCATCTCAGGCAGCGTGATGGTGGGCATCGCCTCCCATCGGTAGTAGTCGGGCGCGAGGCACTCGACGCCCAGCTCCTGCTCGAGCAACGTCACCACGCCGTAGATTGACCCCTTGCCGCCGCCGCTCCTGACGTGCAGCCGCCCGTCCTCGGTGACGAATTCAAACCCGTCCTCGCCAGCCCTGGCGGTCGTTCCGCCAATCACTATGTCGCCCTTGGCGGTGCGTCCGCCCTCGGCGATGTCGAGCCTTGCGCCGCTGACGCGCTCGATGAAGTCTTGCAGCAGGCCAGCCGCCCGCCTGTCGGTCCCGTCGTCAGAGACCAGCACGATGCGCCCCTTGGCCTTCCCGTCACGCACGATGGTCGTCTGGGCCGTGGCCGCCGCCACTGGGATGGCGCACGCCAGAGCCGCGAGGCATGCACTCTTTGCATTGATCAGTTTCATGATATTAATTGTTTTGGTGAATGTCATGGCGCAAATGTATGTAATTTATGCCCAGCCGCGCAACACCTTTCGCCAGCCAGTTCCCCGGCATCCGTGCCGATGCGCCAGGGGACAAATCCAATCCAGTCAGGCGCAAACTCCCATCAGGTCAGGCATAAACTTCAATATGGTCTGACATAAAGTAAAAACAAAACTTCTGAATATTAA
>CALNGU010000123.1 GCA_939800445.1 uncultured Bacteroidaceae bacterium
GGGCGGGACAATGGTTTGATAAAATCTATAATTTTGTGATACCTAATGCCGTCGCCCCGCCATGCACGGAGGCGCGGCCGGGAGTGGGAACTTATAATTCATATCACATATGCTAACACAGATAGTCAACGCACGCATCCTCACGCCGCAGGGCTGGCTCAAGGGTGGCTCGGTGCTTGTGAGGGACAACAAGATTCTGGAAGTCACCAACTGCGACCTTGCCGTGGTGGGTGCTGAACTGATTGATGCCAAGGGGTGTTACATCGTGCCGGGCGGCGTGGAGATACACGTGCACGGCGGCGGGGGGCGCGACTTCATGGAGGGCACGGAGGACGCGTTCCGCACTGCGGTCGCCGCGCATATGCAGCACGGGACGACGAGCATCTTCCCCACGCTGTCGTCATCGACGATTCCGATGATACGCGCCGCAGCCGCCACGACCGAGCGGCTGATGGCCGAGCCTGACAGCCCTGTGCTCGGGTTGCACCTGGAGGGGCATTACTTCAACATGAAGATGGCCGGCGGGCAAATCCCCGAGAACATCAAGGACCCAGACCCTGAGGAATACATCCCTTTGCTCGAGGAGACCGATTGCATCCGCCGTTGGGATGCCGCGCCGGAGCTGCCGGGGGCGATACAGTTCGGCCGCTACGTCTCATCCAAGGGCGTGCTGGTCGCCGTCGGGCACACGCAGGCCGAGTATGAGGACATCCAGGCGGCGCACGAGGCGGGCTACACCCACGCAACGCACTTCTACAACGCCATGCCCGGTTTCCACAAGAGGAGGGGCTACAAATACGAGGGCACGGTCGAGAGCATCTATCTCATCGACGACATGACGGTCGAGGTGGTTGCCGATGGCATACACGTGCCGCCTACCATCCTCAACCTCGTCTACCGCATCAAGGGGATTGAGAGGACCGCGCTCATCACCGACGCCCTGGCCTGCGCGGCAAGCGACAGCAAGGTGGCTTTCGACCCCCGTGTCATCATCGAGGACGGTGTGTGCAAGCTGGCCGACCGCTCGGCTCTGGCCGGCAGCATAGCGACGATGGACCGTCTCATCCGCACGATGGTGCAAAAGGCCGAGGTGCCGCTGGCCGATGCCGTGCGTATGGCTTCAGAGACCCCGGCACGCATCATGGGCGTGCTTGACCGCAAGGGCACTCTGGAAAAGGGCAAGGATGCCGACATCCTCGCCCTCGACGGCGACCTCAACGTGCGTGCCGTCTGGGCAATGGGCAAGGTGGTCGAGGGAACTAACAAACTCTTCTGATTCTAATCCGTTAAAAACAAGGCAATCATGTTGACACAAATCATAAATGGACACATCCTCACGCCGTCGGGGTGGTTGAAAGACGGCTCAGTGCTCGTCAGCGACGGCAAAATCCTCGAAGTGACCAACAGCGACCTCGCCGTCATCGGCGCAAAGGTGGTCGATGCCAAGGGCATGGCCATCGTCCCTGGTTTCGTGAGCATCCATGCCCACGGGGCGTGCGGCCACGACTACACCGAGGCGACAAGGGAGGCTTTCGAGGCGGCCGTGGCTGCCCATGCGGCACATGGTGCTACGTCGCAGCTGGCAACACTGTCGGCATCGCCATTCGAGACCATAGGCAAGGCTGTGCAGGTCTGCCAGGAGGTGATGGACGGCGGCAACCCATTCCTGCAAGGGTTGCACATCGAGGGACCATACCTCAACCGCAACATGGCCGGCAAGCAATGGGGTGACTGCCTCAAAGACCCTGACCCGAAGGAATACAAGCCCCTGCTCGAATCGACATCGTGCATCCGCCGCTGGGACATCAGCCCCGAGCTGCCGGGCGGCCTCGACTTCGGGCGGTATGTCTCTTCGCTCGGGATTCTGACATCTATCACGCACACCGAGGCGGAGTACAAGGAAATCCGCGAGGCCTTCGAGTGCGGCTTCACCCATGCGGCGCATTTCTACAATGCTATGCCAGGTTTCCACAAGAGGCGTGAATATAAATATGAGGGGACAGTCGAGAGCGTCTACCTCATGTCAGGCATGAGCGTCGAGGTCATCGCCGACGGGCGGCATCTGCCTGCGACCATCCTCAAGCTCGTCTACAAACTCAAGGGGGCTGACCTCACTTGCCTTGCGACCGACGCGATGAAGTATGCCTGCTGCCGTCCCGACACCGTTGACGATGCACGCTATGTCGTCGAGGACGGGGTCTGCAAACTCGCCGACCACGAGACCATCGTCGGGAGCGTAGCGACGATTGACACGATGGTGGCCAACATGGTCAAGCTGGCCGACGTGCCTCTCGCCGACGCGGTGCGCATGGCTTCTGAGACCCCGGCACGCTTGATAGGCATCGACGACCGCAAAGGCTCTTTGCAGAAGGGCAAGGATGCCGACATCGTGATACTCGACCATGATGCCAATGTCCGTTGTGTCTTCTCGATGGGCGAGATTGTCGAGGGAACTGACACGATGGTGCATTGACTGCGGCGGATGGAGCAATCAAACTGCCAAGCTGATTTGCACGGTTGACGTATTAATCTATATTTGCAGAAGAGTTGTTTTAATCATTAGATAGAAGCCTATGTTTGAAAAAGAAGTATATGTCTCCAGGCGCAACCGTCTGAAGAAGGACGTGGGGACGGGCGTGATGCTGTTCCTCGGCAACGACGAATTGGCGACCAACTATGCGGCCAATACTTTCACCTACCGCCAGGACTCGACGTTCCTCTATTTCTTCGGGCAGGCCTATTCGGGGCTTGCCGCCATCATCGACGCTGACGAGGACAGGGAAATCATCTTCGGCGACGAACTCACGATAGACGACATCGTCTGGATGGGCAACCAACCGACCTTGCACGAGAAGAGTGCGCGTGCCGGCATCACCGAGACGCGCCCGTCGGCAGCGTTGGCCGATTACCTGGCTGCTGCCGTGGCCAAAGGACGCAAGGTGCACTACCTGCCCCCATACCGCCCGGAACACAATCTGAAGCTGATGTCGTTGCTGGGAATACCTGTCGCAAAGCAGGCCGAGGGCGTGTCCATCGACTTCGTCAAGGCGGTCATCGCCCAGCGCAATTACAAGTCGGACATCGAGGTGGCAGAGATTGAGAAAGCCTGCAACGTGACCGCCGATATGCACATCGAGGCGATGCGGGTGCTCCGTCCCGGGATGCGGGAGAGCGATGTCGCCGCCGCGCTCGAGAGCGTGGCGTTCCGCGAGGGCTACGGCCTGTCATTCGCCACGATAGCCACCATCAACGGGCAGACCCTGCACAACCACAGCCACGCCAACACGGTGCGCGAGGGCGATCTCTTCCTGATTGACGCGGGGGCGGAGACACCGATGGGCTATGCAGGCGATATGTCATCGACGGTGTGCGTGTCCAAACGGTTCACGAAGAAGCAGAAAGACGTGTATGACATACAGAACGCCATGCACCTCGAATCGGTCAAGGCGTTGCGTCCCGGCGTGACATTCGAGTCGGTCTATGACCTCTCGGCCCGTGTCATGGTCGAGGGTCTGAAGTCGCTCGGGTTGATGCGTGGCGATGCTGCCGATGCCGTGCGTGAGGGGGCTCATGCCCTGTTCTATCCCCACGGGTTGGGACACATGATGGGGCTTGACGTGCATGACATGGAGAACTTTGGCGAGTCGCTTGTCGGCTATGCCGGAAGGGAAAAGAGCAAGCAGTTTGGCCGCAATTCATTGCGCCTTGCCCGCGAACTGGAGGTGGGATTCGTCCACACCATCGAGCCGGGCATCTACTTCATCCCCGAGCTGATAGACTTGTGGAGGAAGGACAGCAAATTTTCCGACTTCATCAACTACGACAAGGTCGAGGACTACCGCCACTTCGGCGGCATCCGCAACGAGGAGGACTATCTGATAATCCCCGGCGGGGCGCGTCGTCTGGGCAAGAGGATACCCCTCACCACCGACGAGGTCGAGGCGTTGCGCTGACGACATCTGCCGCGCCTCCGTCCCGAGCGGGGTGGCGGGCGCACGGACAATTGATTATTCACAAAACAAAGGAGAGCGATTATGAAGTACAAATGCATTGTTTGCGGTTGGATTTACGATCCCGAGACCGGCGACCCCGAGGGTGGCATCGAGCCGGGTGTCAAGTTTGAGGACTTGGATGCCGACTGGGTGTGCCCCATCTGCGGCGTTGGCAAGGAGGACTTTGAGCCTGTGGCGGATTGACCCCGCC
>CALNGU010000124.1 GCA_939800445.1 uncultured Bacteroidaceae bacterium
CATCGGCAAGGACAACATCGTCTTCCACTGCATCGTCTTCCCCGCCATGCTGAAAGCCGAGGGGTCATACATCCTGCCCGACAACGTGCCGGCCAACGAATTCCTCAACCTCGAGGGCGACAAAATTTCCACGTCGAGGAACTGGGCAGTGTGGTTGCACGAGTATCTCCGCGACTTCCCTGGCAAGCAGGACGTGCTGCGCTATGTCCTCACCGCCAATGCGCCCGAGACCAAGGACAACGACTTCACATGGCGTGACTTCCAGGCACGCAACAACAACGAGCTCGTCGCCGTCTACGGCAACTTCGTCAACCGCGCCCTGGTGCTGACCAAGAAGTACTTCGACGGCCGTGTCCCCGCCCAAGGCGAATTGCAGGACATCGACCGCGAGGCCATCACCGAGCTGTCCACCGTCCGTGAACGGGTGGAGCGGCTGCTGGACGCATTCAAATTCCGCGACGCGCAAAAGGAAGCCATGACCCTCGCACGGGTCGGCAACAAATACCTCGCCGACACCGAGCCGTGGAAACTCGCCAAGACAGACATGGCACGCGTCGCCACCATCCTCAACATCAGTCTCCAGCTGGTTGCAAACCTGGCGATAGTGTTCGGCCCGTTCCTCCCATTCAGCACCGCCAAGCTCAGGCGGATGCTCAACCTCGCCGACACCGACTGGACACGTCTGGGCAGCCTTGACCTCATGCCCGTGGGACACGAGCTGGGCGAACCCGAGCTGCTGTTTGAGAAGATTGACGACGACAAGATAAACGAGCAGGTCGCCCGCCTCGAGGAGATAAAGAAAGCCAATGCCGAAGCCAACTACCGCGCCAACCCGGTGCGTGCCGACATCGCTTTCGACGATTTCCTCAAGCTCGACATACGCGTCGGCACTGTCCTCGAGTGCACCAAAGTGCCCAAGGCCGACAAGCTCCTGCAATTCAAGATTGACGACGGCATCTCGACCCGCACCATCGTCTCGGGCATCGCCAAGCACTACCGCCCCGACGAGCTGGTGGGCAAGCAAGTCTGCTTCATCGCCAACCTCCCGCCCCGCAAGCTCAAGGGCATCGAGAGCGCAGGCATGATCCTTAGTGCCGAAGACCACGACGGCACGCTGTCGGTCATCACCCCCATGAGGCAGGTCAAGCCAGGCAGCGAGGTCAAGTGACGCGGGCGCGGCATCCCCAAAGACCAAAGGCGCGGACGGCAGTCCGCGCCTTTTTCATGCCCCTCCGCCGCCTGTCCCGCGCTGTGCTGCGGCAAAGAGGGTGGGGCATAAACCCTATGTCCTCTGACGGAAAGTTGCAAGTGGGCGAGGGAAAACTTCCATGTGGCTAACCCAAAAGTAAAAACAAAACTTCTGTTTATATATTCAAAAGTTTTGTTTTAATATTCAGAACTTTTGTTTTTATAAACAAAACTTTTGAATATACTTTTCCCCAAGGGTAATGCAACTTTGCCCCTGACCGTGCGGAACTTTTCCTTTGGCATGACGGCTGTTTTCCCTGCCGCGACCGTCCGCCGCGCCCTGCCACAGTGCCGCCATCGTGCGGCGCGATGTCACGAATTGCTGCAAAAATGTCAGTCGCCCGCCGCCCGCCGCCACCGAAATGGCAGGATTTGCGGTCGTCGGCATTTGGCACACGGTTTGCAAAAGGTTTGGTGTGCATCCCGCACGGGGTGCGCGGAATTAACGAGATTGTCAAACACGGAAACAAATAAAATACATAAATATTATGGGAAAGATTATTGGTATTGACTTAGGAACTACTAACTCATGTGTATCAGTCTTTGAGGGCAACGAGCCTGTCGTGATAGCCAACAGCGAGGGCAAGAGGACTACCCCGTCGGTCGTCGCATTCGTCGATGGCGGCGAGCGCAAGGTGGGCGACCCGGCCAAGAGGCAAGCGATAACGAACCCGAAGCGCACGGTGTTCTCCATCAAGCGTTTCATGGGTGAGACTTGGGACCAGGTACAGAAAGAGGTGGCACGCGTGCCCTATCCGGTGGTGCGCGGCGACAACAACACGCCGCGTGTCGAGATCGACGGCCGTATGTACACCCCGCAGGAAATCTCGGCGATGATCCTGCAAAAGATGAAGAAAACGGCTGAGGACTATCTCGGCGAAGAGGTGACGCAGGCCGTCATCACCGTGCCGGCATACTTCTCTGATTCGCAACGCCAGGCGACCAAGGAGGCCGGCGAGATTGCGGGCTTGAAGGTCGAGCGTATCGTCAACGAACCGACTGCCGCTGCATTGGCCTACGGTGTCGATAAGTCGAATAAGGACATGAAGATTGCAGTGTTCGACCTCGGTGGCGGCACATTCGATATATCAATCCTGGACTTCGGCGGCGGTGTCTTCGAGGTGCTTTCCACCAACGGTGACACTCACCTCGGCGGTGACGACTTCGACCAGGTAATCATCGACTGGTTGGCCGACGAGTTCAAGAACGACGAGGGCGTAGACCTCCGCCAAGACCCGATGGCTCTGCAGCGTCTGAAGGAAGCGGCCGAGAAGGCGAAGATAGAATTGTCTTCGACGACATCCACCGAAATCAACTTGCCTTACATCATGCCGGTCAACGGTGTGCCCAAGCACTTGGTCAAGACGTTGACACGTGCCAAATTCGAGGCATTGGCCCACAACTTGATACAGGCTTGTCTTGAGCCTTGCAAGAAGGCTATGTCGGATGCCGGTCTGAGCAATTCGGACATCGATGAGGTCATCCTCGTCGGCGGTTCGTCAAGGATTCCGGCCGTGCAGAAGCTGGTCGAGGACTTCTTCGGCAAAGTTCCTTCCAAGGGTGTCAATCCTGACGAGGTTGTTGCCGTCGGTGCTGCCATCCAAGGCGCAATCCTCAACAAAGAGGGTGGGGTAGGCGACATCGTGTTGCTGGATGTGACTCCTCTGTCGATGGGTATCGAGACGCTCGGCGGCGTGATGACCAAGCTGATTGATGCCAACACGACAATCCCGTGCAGGAAGAGCGAAGTGTTCTCGACTGCGGCCGACAACCAGACCGAAGTGACGATACACGTGCTGCAAGGTGAGCGTCCGATGGCATCGCAGAACAAGACTATCGGCAACTTCAACCTCACCGGCATTGCCCCGGCACGTCGTGGTGTGCCACAGATTGAGGTGACATTCGACATCGACGCCAACGGCATCCTGAAGGTCTCTGCAAAGGATAAGGCTACCGGCAAGGAGCAGGCCATCCGCATCGAGGCTTCCAGCGGCTTGAGCAAGGAGGAGATTGAAAGGATGAAAGCCGAGGCTGAGGCTAATGCCGAAGCTGATAAGAAGGAGCGCGAGAAAATCGACAAGATGAATCAGGCTGATTCGATGATTTTCCAGACAGAGAACCAGCTCAAGGAACTCGGTGACAAACTCCCGGCTGACAAGAAAGCTCCTATCGAGGCTGCCCTCCAGAAGCTGAAAGATGCCCACAAGGCACAAGACATCGCAGCAGTCGATGCCGCTATGGCCGAGTTGAACAACGCATTCCAGGCAGCAAGTGCCGAGATGTATGCCAATGCAGGCAACCAACAGTCGCAGTCATCTGGCAGCTCGTCACAAAGCACATCGGGCCAGTCGTCCAACAATGCTGGCAACAGCGGCGACAATGTGCAGGATGCAGACTTTGAGGAGGTGAAGTGATTTAGGTAAGTAAGGATATACTAAAATGCAGAAAGTGTGCAGCTCAATGAGTTGCACACTTTTTGCATTTATGGGATTTATGGTTTCTATACCTTTCCTATGTCGTTTGGGATGAATTTTATGGATTTATCTTTGCGGATATGTTATTGGTTATTTGCCCATGCATACCCAAAAAGAAAGTGCTTTCCCAAAAAGAAGATGTACTTCGATGGCAAAGTAAGATATCTTACTTGGGCAAATAAGATATCTTACTTTACCAAGTCAGTATATCTTCCAGTGTCCTTTCCATTCTTAGCGATTGCAACACGAACCGCCTGAAGATTGAAACCAATTGTTGTCATTGCCATTCTCTCATGGGCTGTGGCAGCTTCCGTCAGCAGTATGAAGTACAAGGAAGAATCATTCGCACATTATTCCGTTCAATTTTCTTTTGCCAAAACTCAATGTTGGTCTTAGGCAGACGGAAGTATTTGCAATTCTCATGACCATGCCAAAAACAGCCGTTCACAAAGATGA
>CALNGU010000125.1 GCA_939800445.1 uncultured Bacteroidaceae bacterium
CGTCCATCTCGGTAAGCAGCTGGTTGAGGGTGTTCTCCCTTTCGTCATTGCCGCCCATGCTCGGGTTGCGTCCCCTGGCACGCCCGACGGCATCGATTTCGTCGATGAAGATGATGCTCGGGGCTTTCTCTTTCGCCTGTTTGAATAGGTCGCGGACACGAGAAGCACCGACACCTACAAACATTTCCACGAAGTCTGAGCCCGACATGGAAAAGAAGGGGACATCGGCTTCACCCGCCACTGCCTTGGCGAGGAGCGTCTTTCCTGTTCCCGGGGGCCCTACCAGCAGTGCGCCTTTAGGTATCTTTCCGCCCAGGTCAGTGTACTTTTTCGGGTTTTTGAGGAACTCCACGATTTCCTCCACCTCCTGTTTCGCCCCGGCAAGTCCAGCCACGTCGTTGAATGTGACCTTGTTGGGCGAGCCTTTCTCGTAGACTTGCGCACGTGATTTCCCCACGTTGAAGACACTCGTGCCAGACCCTCCGGCTCCTCCCCCCATGCGCCGCATGAGGTAGATCCAGATGACCACGATGAGGACGAGCGGCATGAAGTTCCAGAACACCATGCTGAAGTAGTTGCTGCGCTTGTCGTAGTCGAGCTGGCCGTTGAAGTGGCCTTGCTCTTTCTGCTGGGCTATGTACTGTTCAAACGAATCCATCGACCCCACTTGCACCGAGATGATGGGGCTGCGTCCCACCTTTGATGAGTCGGCACCGAAGACATCGGCGATGTTTTGCGGCTTGATGGACACTTCGAGGCTGTTGTCGTTGGTGTAGGCCAGTATCTTGCTGACGTAACCTTTCTCCACATATTCCTGGAACTTCGAGTAGCCCACCTCCTTGCTCACCGAGCCTTGGTCGCCTGAGAGCCATATATAAAAGAGGATGAAGGCTATTATGAAGAATATCCACGTGATGTTGAAGCGCGGTCCGCGCGACAACTTCGGGTTGGATTTGTTGTTGGGAGCCATGAGCTTCAATCCATATCGGGTTCGACACTAATCTTGGAATCCGCCCACAGCGTTTCCAGGTTGTAGTAGGCGCGCATATCGGGCACAAAGATGTGCACCATCACGTCCACATAGTCCATCGCCACCCACAGGCAGTTCTCTGCCCCGGCGATTTTGACGGGTTTCTCGCGGAGCTTTTCCCTGACCATTTCCTCCACGCGGTCGTATATTGCCGCGACTTGGGTGGGAGTGTTGCCCTCGCAGATGACGAAGTAGTCGCACATCGCTTCCTCTATCCCCCTCATGTCCACGGTGGTGATGTTTTTTGCCTTCTTGTCCTTGAATGCTTCCTTTACTGTTTCTACCAGTTGCTCTGTTGTGATGTTCATTTACTAATAGTTGTTCTCTTGTTGTACTACTGTCCTCCGTGCCGTCAGGTGCATACAAAATGCTATGGCATAGGATTTTCACTTCTGGCAAAGATATAGTAAATAAATCGATGCCCGTATACGTGCTTTCAAAAGTCGTGCCAAATTTTGATTTTTTACGGATGTCGCCCGTCTGGCATACAGTGACCGCGCCACGTGCCCCGTGGCATGACAAAAGTGGCGTGCGGTGCAGATATTTGGCAGCCCGTGTTAAATTTATGTAACGATAGCATTGCATATAAGGATATAATACGTATATTTGCACCCGAAATCGTGAGTGGGCTATGGTGTAATGGTAACACTTCAGATTCTGGTCCTGACTTTCCAGGTTCGAATCCTGGTAGCCCAACTCAAGCGGTGGAACGGCAACGGCAGTTCCACCGCTTTTTTTGTCTCCCGGTGTCAGGACGTTATTTGGATTTCAACAGGTGGCATGGCGGCCAGGACTGATGTGCCCGGCGGTGTCATCAGACGGAAAACCGGCAGCGCGGCATGGAAAGTCTGTTTTTAGGCTGCATCTATATATTTTTAGGTTGAAAATATGTAGATGCAGCCTAAATCTATATATTTTTAGCCTAAATCTTGACTTTTCACACCGTGCTGCCGTCATTTTGACCGCCGTCACCGCCGCAGTCGCCGTGCAGGGCGGCGCGGATGTTGCGCATGAGGCCTGCGTACTTGGCGCGTTTGACGGCCGAGCCTTTGAACAGGCGGCGGTAGCGTGTCTCGTCCAGCCGCTCCCAGTCGGACGGTGTCATCGACATCAGCTCGGGCGACGGGGCAAATTCTTCGATTGTCGTGGGGGCGGCATCCCTGTTCCACGGGCAGGCCGTCTGGCAATTGTCGCAGCCATATATCCTGCCGTCGAGGCGGCTCACGGTGGACGGGGCGAGAGCTCCGCGCCTCTCGATGGTCTGGCACGAGAGGCATAGCCGCGCGTCCAGGCGGTGCGGGGCGCACAGTGCGCCTGTGGGGCAGGCGGCGAGGCAGGCCGTGCAGTTGCCGCAGCGTGATGGCATGGGGATGTCGGGGGGCAGCTCGATGTCGCACACTATCTCCCCGAGGAAAACCATCGACCCCGCGCCCGGGATGATGAGGTTGCAGTGCTTGCCCATCCAGCCGAGGCCGGCGCGCCATGCCCAGTAGCGTTCCATGACCGGGGCTGTGTCGCAGAACGTCCTGCCGCCCACCGTCCCGCCGCACAGGATGCGGAGGTAGGCGAAGAGCTGCGCAAGCCGCTCGCGCATCACATCGTGGTAGTCGCGCCCATAGGCGTAGCTGGACAATCGCAGCGATGACGCGGGCATGAACTCGCGTGGGTGGTAGGACAATGCCACGGCGACGATGCTCCTTGCGCCTGGCACAAGCAGCGCGGGGTCGAGGCGTTTGTCCATGTTGTTGGCCATGTAGGCCATGCAGTCGTGCATCCCCTCGTCAATCCACGTGCGGAATGCGTTGGCGGACGGTTCGCCGACGGGCCCGGCGGGTGCTATGCCGCAGGCGATGAAGCCGAGGCGTGCGGCCTCGGCACACAGTGCGGCTTTGATTTCATCGGGAGTCATCTCACAGGACTTCAAACCGGTAGCCCTGCTGCATCAGCCACTCGATCGAGCGGGGCAGGGCATATTGGGTGTTTGCCTGTGACTTCAGCGAGTCGTGGAAGGTGATTATCGACCCGTTGCGGACGTACTTGCGCACCTTGGCAAGCACCTCTTCGCCATCGAGCCAGCGGCTGTAGTCGCGTGTCACAAGGTCCCACATGATGATGCGGTAGGTGCTGCGCAGGGCGCGGTACTGCCCCCACGTCATGTGCCCGTGCGGTGGGCGGAAGAGGTCGCTGCCTATGAGCGCGTTGGCCTTCTCGACATTGGCGAGGTAGTCTGCTGTCGGTGTCCCGAAGCCCTTGAGGTGGTTGTAGGTGTGGTTGCCCAAGCGGTGGCCGCGTTCCCTTATCATCGCGAATTCGTCGGGATGCTTGCGGATGTTGTCTCCGACGAGGAAGAACGTGGCTTTCACCCCAAACGAATCCAGCACGTCGAGCACCCACGGTGTCATCCCTGGGATTGGGCCGTCGTCAAAGGTGAGGTAGAGGGTTTTGTCCGTATGGCTTTTCCTCCACTCGGCACGGGGGTAGAGCAGGCGCAGGATGGCGGGTGGTTGTTCAATCAGCATTTTTGCTCAGGTCATAAAAAGACGGCGGCATCTGTTCCTGACGGAAAGTTGCCGCCGTGCTTTGGTTAGACAAACGGGTTACATTCTCGATTTCATTTCGGCCGTTTTGTAGAGGTCGTCGCATTGCTTGCGGAAGTGCGCTGCATTGGGTGCGCCGTAGGTCTCCATCTGTTTTACCACATCGTTGAGTATGTAGAGATGGGTGCCTACTTCCTGCACGCAGTTGTCAAACTTGCCTTGACTGAGCCCGAGATACCAGTTGAGGTATTGGACAGAGTTCTCGGCAACAGCCTCGACGATGCGGTTCGCGTGGTCGTTGTCCCCCAGCTCGTAGTAGAGTTCGCTCATGGCTGTAGCCGCGCCACGGAAGTCATACGGCACGTTGTAGGCAGGTATGTGCTCCTCGCAATAGTCGAGGACTTCCTTGGCTCTTGCCTTGTCGCCCCTGCGGTAGAGTTCATCGGCCAGCATGATGTAGATGCGGCGGTGGTTGCTGCAAATCCTCAGGACGGTCTGGTCGAGATATATGCC
>CALNGU010000126.1 GCA_939800445.1 uncultured Bacteroidaceae bacterium
AACCAACTTTATGCACCGAGTGGTGGAGGTTTATGTCTGTCGTCATCGGTTTTGTCACCCTTGGGTGTGTCCGGCATCGGCGCGTCATTGACGGGAAAAGCCCTTGCGACACGATGAGATCTGCAAGGGCTTTCCTTTATTAATATATGAATATGGCCGTGCGGCTACCGCTTCCGTCTGAGCCGTTTGTAGGACAGGGCGTAGACGGCTATCGCCGCAAAGCACAGGAGCGGGATGAGGAAGCCGTTGGCCATCTTGTCCTCGCCGAGCATCCCCATGAAGATGGGCGCGACAGCCCCGCCGACGATGGACATGACGAGGTAGGAGGAGGCCGTCCCCGTCTTGCTGCCCGTGATGTCGGTCAGCGACATGGAGAAGATGGTGGGGAACATGACGCTCTCGAATGCGTAGGTGAGGCACAGCGCGGCTATGCCTGCCGTGCCGTGCAGCATCACGGTCAGTGCCATGCACGCCGTGGCTCCGGTGGCGCAGATGAGCATGAGGCGGGCGGGGGCGACGGCCTTTAGCAGGAACGAGCCGATGAGCCTGCCTGCCATGAACAGTCCCATGCCGCCGAGCGAGAGCATCAGCGCGGCCGCCGACGGGCTGAGCGTGGTGTCCGACTCGAGGACGTAGTTGATGAAGAATGAGTTGATGCCCGTCTGCGCCGCCACGTAGAGCAGCAGGGCGACGACGCCGTAGCGGAACGTCCCTATGCGCCAGATGGACGTGCCTGCCGCGTCGCCCTCGTCGCCGTCGGCCGTGCGTGGCGAGGTCGCGGGCGATGGCAGGTTGAGGCGTGAGAACACCAGTCCGAGCGTGATGACCACGCATCCGATGACGGCGTAGGGCAGGGTCATGTTGCCGCCCTCCTGGCCGTCACCGCTGAGGATGAACAGCCCTCCGAGCAGCGGCCCGACCATCCACCCCAGCCCGTTGAGGGCTTGTGCAAGGTTGAGCCTGCGTGCTGCCGACCTCTTGTCGCCGAGTATGGTGACATAGGGGTTGGCCGATGTCTCAAGGAACGTGAGCCCGCAGCCGATGACGAACAGGCAGAGCAGGAAGAACGGGAATGACATCATCCGTTCACCCGGGATGAACATCAGCGCGCCAGCCCCGTAGAGCAGCAGCCCAGCGACGATGCCTGCGCGGTAGCCCCAGCGGCGGATGACGCGCCCGGCCGGCAGGGCCATGAGGAAGTAGCCTCCGTAGACCATCGTCTGTACCAGCGCGCTGCGGGCCTTGGATATGACGAGGGTGTCCTGGAAGTGTTTGTTGAGCACGTCGAGTATGCTGTGCGCCACTCCCCAGAGGAGGAACAGCGATGCGACGAGGGCGAACACTGCCGCATAGTTGCGCCCGTCTGCCCCTTTGAATATGCTGTTGCGCGTCATAGCCCGAAGATTTGCTCCATCAACTGCCATTTGTCGGTGGACGGGGCTGCGGGGTCGCAGCCTTGGAAGCGGGCGACGTATGCCTCCCATTCGGCCTGGCGCGGCAGGGTGGCGAGGCGTGCGTTGTCTTTCTCCCAGTCGAAGTCGTCCACGGTCTCCACAATCATGAAGAGCGAGCGTCCGTGGCGGTATATCTGCATATCGGTGATGCCCACCGAGCGTATGCCCTCTTTAATCTCCGGCCACACATGGCGGTGTGCTTCGACGTAGGCTTCCACGGCCTGTGCGTTGTCGGGGAGGGTCAGTGTCTGGCAATAGCGTTTCATGTCTTTCAGATGTTTTCACGTCGGCGGATGGTCAGGCGGATGGCTTCGTCGGGGATGCACTCAGGATCGCGGCAGACCAATGCGAGGTAGCCGCCTCCGCCTGCCCCGGGCATTTTCCATGCCAGCACTCCGTCCATGGCTGAGTAGCGGTCGATGTATTCTTGTACCCCCGGCTGCATCATGGCCGGGAACATGGCAGTCTGCGCCTCGAATGATGATTGGTAGGCGGCGGCGAAACGGTCGATGTCGCGGTCAAGTATGGCGTTCCAGCAGTCATCTGCCGCGCTTGTCAGTGCCTTTACGTGCGGGGCGTCGATCTTTGCCCCCTCGATGACTGAGCACCCGTCGCGGCGCGGGAACATCGGCACGAGGCACAGGCGTTCCTCAAGCCAGCTGAGCACTTTCTCGTCATGGCATGACTCAAAGCGTATGGGCCAGTAGTGTCCCTCGTAGTAGTGCCGCACCAGACCGGGCATACAGATGCCTATGGCGTCCTGCGCCCCGGAGACAATGCCGTCAGACCGCTCGGGGTCGTTCTCGAAGCAGAAGACGATGTGGGCAAGTGTCTCTGGATCCATGTCAGGCAGGCGGTAGGGCCAGATGCTGCGGATGCAATTGCGTGTTGAGGTGGACAGGCCGCACCTCTCGCGGATTTCAAAGTTGGGGACTAATGATATGGTAATGGCCCAGCCCGCGCCGTAGCGTGACACGTAGGGTTGGTCAATCCATGTGCCGGCAAGGTCGAGGCGGGTGGGTATCATGCTGGTCTGCCTTTTCAAGTCAGTGCTTGAGCGTGCGGTCAGCCCTTCGGACGGGACGCGTGGCAGCACGACGTATTCTATGCCCATCTTGCGGCAGTAGGCTTCTTTCTCTTCGGAAGACCCGTCTTCGTTCACCACGAATACGTCGGGGCGCAGGCGTTCAACCGTCGGCACGAAGTCCATGATTCCGCTGCCGGCGTTGATGAATGCGTCTTTCACATAGCGTATCGCCTTGACCATGAACAGCCGTTCACGCTCCGGATATACGGTGCGGTGCTTCTTGTAATGCAGGATTGTCTCGTCGGAGCCTATGCCTACGTAGAGGTCTCCGTATTGTGCAGCCTGGCGGAAAAACTCCACGTGCCCGCTGTGCAGCAGGTCGTAGCAGCCGGATACGAATACTTTCTTCTTTGATGTCATATATTAAATGTATTATCGCTCCGTCCGCTTAGTAGCTTGTGAAATCCCGGCAGGTGTGGCGAGTGCCATCTTGCCAGGCAGCATCAGTTGTCGGAGCGTTTTTCTGCATATATGGATATGTCTTGTCCAAAATGATTTGCAAATTAAAGAAAAGACTTTGGATTACCGTCCAGCTTGGCTTGCCAATTCTGCTTGCAGGGGTAAAACTGTGGTGTTTGTCGCATCTCGTCCGAGCCGGATGCTTGTGATTGTGCAGTTCCTCCCATTTTTTGACACACCGTTTTGCTGCTACGTCAATGAATGCTAACTTTGCCGCACCCAGCACCATCGGGCTGCGTGGCCATTGGTGGGCGAGGGGTAACAAACGGTTAAAACAAAAGATATAAGGTCATTCGATGAATTTCGTAGAAGAACTCAAATGGCGTGGAATGGTTCACACCATGATGCCAGGGACAGAGGAATTGCTCTCAAAGGAGATGGTCACGGCCTACGTGGGCATTGACCCCACCGCCGACTCATTGCACATCGGACATCTGGTGAGCGTGATGATACTTAAACATTTCCAACGTTGCGGCCATCGCCCTATCGCATTGGTAGGCGGAGCAACAGGGATGATTGGCGACCCGTCAGGGAAGTCTGCCGAGCGCAATTTGCTTGATGAGGCGACGCTGAGACACAATCAAGAGTGCATCAAGAAGCAGTTGAGCAAGTTCCTTGACTTCGAATCGGACGCGCCAAACCATGCCGAGCTGGTCAACAATTACGACTGGATGAAGGATTTCACCTTTCTTGATTTCGCCCGCGAGGTAGGAAAGCACATCACCGTCAACTACATGATGGCAAAAGATTCGGTGAAGAAGCGTCTCAACGGCGAGGCACGCGACGGCCTCTCGTTCACCGAGTTCACTTATCAGTTGCTGCAAGCCTACGACTTCCTTTATCTCTTCCAGCACAAGGGGTGCAAACTCCAGATGGGCGGCTCTGACCAGTGGGGCAACATCACCACTGGCGCGGAACTCATCCGCCGCACCCTCGGCGAAGAGGTATATGCATTGACTTGCCCGCTCATCACCAAGGCCGACGGAGGAAAATTCGGCAAGACCGAGTCGGGCAATGTCTGGCTCGATGCCCGCTACACGTCGC
>CALNGU010000127.1 GCA_939800445.1 uncultured Bacteroidaceae bacterium
TCTATCATGCGGTCGATGTGCTTGCGGGCATAGTCAGAGAAACAGATGTCCTCGCTCCCCCTGGTCAGGAATTCCACAACCTCCTTGGCCGTCCAATGCCCTATGTCCACCTTGTTCAGCTTCCCGTTGTACTCCAGGATGCGCTGCGAGCATGACTGCAACACAAACGGGTCTTTAATCTCACCAGACTTCGTAAGTTCTTTCCGCGTCACCATCTTGTCTGTCTTTATGTACTGCGTGGTGCGCCGGTGCGTAACCCGGATGTACACCGGGAAAAATCCGTCCTTGCGTTCCTTTTGAACGCACGCTCTGAATGTCGCCATATTATCTGTGTCCCTATTGGTTTACCCAAAACTTGTCATTTGGTCGCCAAAACTGCCGCAATCCGTTGGCACGCACCTTCTTGCACGCTCTAAACACGCTCTAAACAAGAGGTTCAAATCCGCTAAACTTTCTCTAAACATTTGCGTTCATTCTGCCAAGAAAATGCCTCATAATGCACGTACCCCCATTAACTATGATAGGCGGCAAGGTGCTTATTTCCAGTCACCTACCGCCTATCTTACTGATAGTCAACTATCTTCCGTCAATCTTCCACAGCTGCCTGCGCCGCCGCAAGACGTGCGATGGGCACACGGAACGGAGAGCATGACACGTAGTTGAGACCTACCTTGTGGCAGAATTTCACAGAAGATGGCTCGCCGCCATGTTCTCCGCAAATGCCACACTTCAAGTCGGGACGGACAGCACGGCCTTTCTCCGTTGCCATCCTGATCAATTGTCCGACACCGTTTTGGTCGAGGACTTGGAACGGGTCAACCTTCAGAATCTTCTTTTCGAGGTATATCGGCAGGAACGAAGCGATGTCGTCACGTGAATAGCCGAAGGTCATCTGCGTCAAGTCATTCGTTCCGAACGAGAAGAACTCTGCACGTGAAGCAATCTTGTCAGCCGTCAAAGCCGCGCGAGGTATCTCAATCATCGTGCCGACCTTGAAGTCTATGCTGTCGTGCATCTCGGCAAACACTCTCTCGGCCTCGGCTCTGATGACTTCTTCCTGCTGCTTGAACTCGTAGACGATGCCCGTCAGCGGCACCATGATTTCGGGATGGGTCTCGACGCCCTCAGCCTTGAGTTCAAGGGCTGCGGTGAGGATGGCACGGGTCTGCATCTCGGTGATTTCGGGATAGGTGTTGCCAAGACGGCAGCCACGATGTCCGAGCATCGGATTCTGCTCATGGAGAGCCTCGACACGTTGCTTGATGTATTCAACTGAGACACCCATTGCCTCGGCCATCTCCTCCTGTCCTTTGAGATCATGCGGCACAAACTCATGCAATGGTGGGTCAAGCAGACGGACAGTCACGGGATAGCCTGCCATGGCGCGGAATATGCCCTTGAAGTCCTCCTTTTGATATGGCATGATCTTAGCCAGTGCCTTGCGCCTCTCATCTGCATCTTTGGCAAGAATCATCTCGCGCATCGCTTTGATTTTCTCACCCTCGAAAAACATATGCTCGGTGCGGCAGAGACCTATGCCGACTGCGCCGAATGCCCTTGCCACTTCTGCGTCATGCGGGGTGTCGGCGTTGGTGCGGACTTTCAACCTGGTATATTTGTCAGCGAGCTTCATCAGTTCCGCGAAGTCGCCACTAAGCTCGGCAGCCTTGGTAGGCACCATCCCGGCATACACATCTCCAGTCGTGCCATTCAATGAGATGAAGTCGCCTTCCCTCAGCAAATGGTCTTCGATTTGCACTGTCCTTGCCTTGTAGTCGATGTTCAACGCACCGGCACCTGACACACAGCACTTGCCCATGCCACGAGCCACGACTGCGGCGTGCGACGTCATGCCGCCACGTGCGGTGAGGATGCCCTCGGCAACCTGCATACCTGCCAAATCCTCTGGCGAAGTCTCGATCCTGACCATGACAACTTTCTTGCCAGCTTCAGCCCATTTGGCCGCATCGTCGGCAAAGAATACGATTTGACCGCAAGCCGCGCCAGGGGATGCGGGAAGACCGCGCGTGATGCTCCTCGAGCTGCGCAATGCTTCTTTGTCAAACACAGGGTGGAGCAATTCGTCCAGTTTGTTCGGCTCGCAACGCAACAGGGCAGTCTTCTCGTCTATCATGCCCTCACGGAGCAAATCCATGGCTATCTTGACCATGGCCGCGCCCGTCCTCTTGCCGTTGCGTGTCTGCAAGAACCAGAGTTTTCCCTCTTGCACGGTGAACTCCATGTCTTGCATATCCCTGTAATGGTCTTCCAGCTTCTGTTGGATAGTGTTCAGCTCGTTGTAGATTTCAGGCATCGCCTCTTCCATCGACGGGAACTGTGCTACCCTTATCTCCTCGGGAATGCCAGCCCTCTCAGCCCAACGCTGTGACCCTATCTTGGTGATCTGTTGCGGAGTGCGGATACCTGCCACGACATCCTCGCCCTGCGCATTGATGAGGTATTCGCCATTGAAAAGGTTCTCGCCAGTCGCAGCATCCCTTGAGAAGCATACGCCTGTCGCCGACGTGTTGCCCATGTTGCCGAACACCATGGCCTGCACCGTCACGGCTGTGCCCCACTCTGACGGGATGCCCTCCATCTTGCGGTAGATGATTGCGCGTTCATTCATCCATGAACGGAATACGGCGCAAATCGCCCCCCACAACTGCTCATAGGCACAGGTCGGGAACTCGCTGCCAGTCTTCGCCTTGACAGCCGCCTTGAATCGGGTGACGAGCGTCTTGAGGTCATCGACATCCAGCTCGTTGTCCAACCTCACGCCCTTGGCACTCTTCACTTCCTCTATGATTTCCTCAAACGGGTCTATGTCGTCCTTATTAGTCGGCTTCATCCCGAGGACCACGTCGCCGTACATCTGCACGAAGCGGCGGTAGGAATCCCAGGCGAAACGCGGATTTCCAGTCTTCTTGGCAAGACCCTCGACCACCTCGTCATTGAGACCGAGGTTGAGGATGGTGTCCATCATGCCTGGCATCGATGCCCTCGCACCCGAACGGACTGAGACAAGCAGGGGGTTCTCGACATCACCGAACTTTGAGCGCATCAGCTCCTCGACGCCATGGATGGCATTCTCGACATCGGTCTTGAGCAGCTCGACAATCTTGTCCTTGCCAAGTTCGTAGTATTCCGTACAAACCTCCGTGGTGATTGTGAAGCCAGGAGGCACGGGGACACCTATCAGGTTCATCTCAGCAAGGTTGGCACCCTTGCCGCCCAGCAAGTTCCTCATGTCCGCCCTACCCTCGGCCTTGCCGTTGCCGAAAGTATAAACTCTTTTCTTGTCCATAATGATTAACTATTTTTAGGATTCAATGTTTTACGAGCAAAAATAGTTATTTTCTGTAAAAACGAAACACATAGCAGAAAATATGATAAACAAAAACACCGCGCACCCCGTTAATGGCCAAACAGGGGGACGCGGCGCACCGCATTTTACATAGTGGCGCGCCGACGCGCCATTTAATAAATCTTGCGACGGCAAACGGTGGGGACAAAAGAAAAACTCTTGCCAGCGAATGACACTGGCAAGAGTTTCGTGAGGTTCCTGGCGGATTCGAACCGCCGTGCGCGGTTTTGCAGACCGCTGACTAAGCCACTCATCCAAGGAACCGTCTTGTTGCGATTGCGCTGCAAAGGTATAACAAAGTTTTAACCGTGCAAACATCTCGGTGAAAATATCTGCCGGCACGCCTCCAACCGCCGCAAGTTTATGACCGCGTCCCAGGCAATCCGGCCGTCACGGCAAGGTCCTTGCGGAGCGGGCATAGGACATAAAACCAACGATGACAGACATAAAACCGCCTTGCACGCCGAGAAAACTTACATGACTCGGCGAGTAAAGTAAAAACAAAACTTTTGAACGAATAAACAGAACTTTTGTTTATATAAACAGAAGTTTTGAATATTAAAACAAAAC
>CALNGU010000128.1 GCA_939800445.1 uncultured Bacteroidaceae bacterium
GAAGGTTGTGCTCTACCAACTGAGCTACTTCCGCGTCTTTCGGGTGCAAAGATACTGCCATTTTGCAATTCTGCAAATATTAATGCGGTTTTTTATCCAGTTTACTGCTAAATTCTTTGATTCGCTGCTCGTCTTCGAGGCGGCAAATCAGCAATTTATTGTCATTTTCAGCTACAATATAACCATCAAGTCCTTGAATGACAACACTTTTCCCTTCTGGCATACGGACTATGCAATTCGTGCTCTCAATGAATCTTATTTCACCCCCTACAAAAGAGTTGTCACAATCATCATGGTTGAGCTGGGTATGCAGAGAACCCCATGTGCCCAAATCACTCCAACCAAACGATGCTGGCAAGACTAATGCGTCATCAGCTTTCTCCATCACGGCATAGTCAATAGAAATGTTTCGGCAATTCGGGTAAATGCGGTCTATCACCTCTTGTTCACGGGTGGTAAAAAGGTCGTCATTTACACTGTCAAAAACATCAGCAATGTCCGGGGCATTGTCGCGCAAAGCCTTGGTTATCGTGGCCATATTCCAGAAGAAGATGCCTGCGTTCCAATAGTAATTGCCCTCCTCGATGTATTTGACAGCCGTGTCATGGTCGGGTTTTTCCTTGAACTCTGCTATTCTTATAGGGTTGCCGTCAAATTTCTCCACGCTTTTTATGTAGCCATATCCCGTCTCGGGGCGATTGGGAATCATGCCCAGCGTTAATATATTATTATGGTGTGCGACGAAATCAAGGCTTTGCTTCGCCACGCGCTTGAATTCGGCAGTGTCAACGACAATGTGATCCGCAGCCGAAACGACCATGACAGCATCGGGGCAAAGTTTCCGTATCTTCCATGTGACATAGGCGATGCAAGGAGCTGTGTTGCGCATACATGGCTCGAGCAGGATGTGGTCATCGGCGACAAAAGGCAATTGTTCCTTGACATTGCCGAAATAGCTTGCCGACGTGACCACCCAGATATTCGATTGCGGCACGCACCCGGCAAAACGATCCACGGTCAGTTGCAGCAAAGTCTTGCCTACACCCAGGACATCAATGAATTGCTTTGGACATTCTGGGGTGCTCATAGGCCAGAAACGGCTGCCCACCCCACCTGCCATTATTATCAAGTGCTTGTTTGAATCCATCGTTTACTTCTGTTGCATTTCAGTCTGTCGCCATCTTCCACAGTGCAACCCGTGTTATGGCTTTTTGACAAAGGTAAACATTTTGTGCCTACTTCATCTCCCTATATATAAATAATGGTATAGGGGGAGCGATTAACTGTATCGTATCACATTCGTAACACAAATGAAACATCGTGTGAATATTGTTTAAATAACTTTGCGCCGTTTTAAATTTCGCTGACAATGAAAAGGCTGGCACTACTACTGACACTATCAATCATCTGCTGCGTAGCGGCGTTCACCCAAGAGGAAGACAAGAGAGAAAAATGGAGGGCATTGATTCCCGAGTTTGACGGGACGGTCAGGGCAAAGTACGAATACCAACCGCAGATGAAAGCCAGCCGCTTCCAAGTCAGGAACGCACGCTTCAGCATCAACGGCAAAGTCCATCCGATTGCCGGCTACAAGCTTGAGATAGACCTCTCCGACCAGGGCAGGATAAGGATGCTCGATGCCTATGCCCGCCTGACACCCATCGAGGGCGGTTCGTTCACGATAGGGCAGATGCGTGTGCCATTCACCATCGATGCGCACCGCTCGCCGCACCTGCAGTACTTCGCCAACCGCTCGTTCATCGCCAAGCAGGTCGGGGACGTGCGTGACGTGGGCTTCACGCTGGAGTATAAATTCAAGGACTTCCCCCTCATCCTCCAGGGCGGGGTATTCAACGGCTTTGACGACATAACAGCGGACGGGCAGAAGAGGTGGACACACAAGGCCAACTACTCGTTCAAGGCGCAGGTGTTCCCCGTCGAATGCTTCAACATCACGCTCAGCACGCAGAAGATTGCGCCGCTCAACAACAACATCTTCATGCACGACATCGGCAGCTATGTCAACATCGCAGGGTTGCACCTCGAGGCGGAGTACCTGTACAAGCACTACACGCACGGCAAGTTCAAGGACGTGCATTCGGTCAACGCATTCGCCAACTATGACATACCGTTGAAGAGGGTGTTCCACAAGATTTCCATCCTCGCCCGCTACGACATGATGACCGACCACTGGGACGGTGTCACTGTCAACGAAGAGACCGGCGCGGCCGTCATGACCGACTCGCAACGCCACCGTGCCACGGGAGGCGTGACGCTGAGCCTTGCAAAGCCGTTCAAGGCGGACATCAGGGTCAACTACGAAAAATACTTCTACGAGGACGGGGCTTTAATCAACGAGAGCGAGCAGGACAAGCTCGTCTTCGAAATCATGCTCCGCTTCTGACAAGCCGCATATCACTATACCATATATAATGCAAGTCCGCGCCGGCTCAGCCTTGCGCGGACTTTTCATTTCAACGCAATGTCGCCCGTCCGGCGGCAATCACAGCTTGAGCTTGCTGCATTTCAGTCCGAAAGCCTCCGCCACGGCGGGGAAGACCACCTTGCCCTTGACGATGTTGACCCCTGCCGCAAGCCCCTCGTCGGCCTCGCAGGCATCCTTCCAGCCCATGTCGGCAAGGCGCAGCACATAGGGCAGCGTCGCATTGGTCAACGCCAGTGTCGAGGTGTAGGGCACTGCGCCCGGGATGTTCGCCACGCAGTAGTGCACGATGCCGTCAACCTCGTAGGTCGGCTCTGTGTGCGTCGTCGGGTGCGAAGTCTCGAAGCAGCCGCCCTGGTCAATTGCCACATCGACAAGCACGCTGCCCTTGCGCATGAGGCGCAGCATATCGGCCGTCAGCAGATGCGGGGCTTTCGCGCCGGGGATGAGCACCGCGCCGATGACAAGGTCGGTGTCGGGCAGCTCGGTCTCGATGTTGTGCCGTGACGAATAGAGGGTCTTGACATTCCTCGGCATCACTTCGCTCAGATACCTCAGCCTCGGCAGCGAGATGTCGGCGATGGTCACATCAGCACCCAGCCCTGCGGCCATCAGCGCGGCATTGGTGCCCACGACACCGCCGCCCAGCACCAGCACCTTGGCAGGCTTGACACCAGGCACGCCGCCCAGCAGCTTGCCCTTGCCGCCCTGCGGCTTCTCGAGGAAGCGTGCCCCCTCCTGCACCGACATACGTCCGGCCACCTCGCTCATCGGGACGAGCAGCGGCAGGTGCTTGGCCTTGTCGTAGACGGTCTCATAGGCTATGCACGTCGCCCCGCTCTCAATCATTGCCATGGTGAGTGCCTCGTCGCTGGCGAAATGGAAGTAGGTGAAGACCACCTGCCCTTCGCGCACGAGCTTGTACTCGCTCTCGATGGGCTCTTTCACCTTGACAATCATCTCGGCGACTGCGTATACATCCTCGATGCCCGGCAGGAGCTCGGCCCCCGCCTTCTCGTAGTCGGCATCGTCAAACCCGCTCCCCTCGCCTGCCGTGTGCTGCACGTAGACCTTGTGTCCGCGCGCCACCAATTCCTTCACACCTGCGGGGGTCAGTGCCACCCTGTTCTCGTTGTTTTTGATTTCTTTTGGAACTCCGATAATCATACCATTCAGATTTAAGTTTTATCGACCATAAAAATAATTGCCCGCCGCATTTCCGCAAGACAAAGTGACAACACAATTTGCGTTTTTTAGCAAAAAACGCAAAGTTTTCCCCGCAAAAAGCACTGCCGCGCCGCCCGTCCACTGTGCAAATGTCACCCGCGCCGGCAAACACCCCGCCGCTCCGCCCCCTGCCGTCGCCGCCGCACAATCGGGGGAAAAGCCGTCGAAGTCTGGAGAAAACTTCCCCCTCTCGCCGAGAAAAGTTACTTACCTCGGTGAGTCAAGTAAAAACAAAACTTTTGAATGAATAAACAGAACTT
>CALNGU010000129.1 GCA_939800445.1 uncultured Bacteroidaceae bacterium
CTGGCGGCGTGCCGTCCCTTTTTATGCAAAAAAGGGTGAAAGCCATGCAATTTTGTTTAACTTCGACCGCTGAAACATTGAATTTCTAAACACGAGTACTATATGAACAGGAATTTTTCAACACTAATCGCCGCCGTGGGGCTGTGCGCATTTGCCGCCTGCACGCCCAAGGGCGAGGTCAAGAGTTACAACGAGGGTATCAACATCATCCCGTGGCCGCAGCACGTCGAGGCGGGGCAGGGGACTTTTGAGTTGAAGGACGGGCTGTCATTTGCCGTGCAGACCGACGGGGCGCGGACGGTGGCCGACTTTTTCGCCGCCAAGATTGCTCGCTCGACGGGCTATGACGTTGAGGTGGGCGACGCGGGGCAGATTGCCTTGGTCATCGACACCGCCGCTGTCAAGCAGGACGAGGGCTACACGCTGGACGTGACGGCCGACGGCGTGAGGGCTGTGGCGAGGACTGAGCAGGGCTTGTTCTACGCCATGCAGAGCTTCATGCAGCTGCTCCCGGCCGAAATCGAGGAATCCGAGCGGGTCAGGGGCATCGCCTGGCAGGCCCCGGCGGTGAGCATCGAGGACGCGCCGCGCTTTGCCTACCGTGGGACGATGATTGACCCGTGCCGCCACTTCATAACGGTGGAGGACATAAAGAAGCAGATTGACGTCTTCGCATTGTTCAAAATCAACCGCCTGCACTGGCATCTGACCGACGACCAGGGCTGGAGGATTGAGATAAAGAAGTATCCTCGCCTGACCAAGGTCGGTGCGACCCGCATCGAGGGCGAGGGCTATGAGCACAAGGGCTACTACACCCAAGAGGAAATCAAGGATGTGGTCGCCTATGCCGCCGAGCGTCACATCACGGTCATCCCCGAGATAGAGGTGCCGGGACACGCCATGGCTGCCATCGCCGCCTATCCCGAGCTGTCGTGCGAGGGCAAGCAACTCACCCCGAGGATTATCTGGGGCGTTGAGGACATCGTGTTGTGCGCCGGGAAGGACGAGACATTCGACTTCTTTGCTGACGTGATACGCGAGGTGGCTGCGCTCTTCCCTGGTGAATACATCCACCTCGGCGGTGACGAATGTCCCAAGACGAGCTGGCAACGCTGCCCGCTGTGCCAGAAGAGGATAAGGGAGGAAGGCCTCTACGCCGACGGCAAGCACACGGCAGAGCAGAGGTTGCAGAGCTACTTCGTCACCCGCATGGAGAAAGTAGTCAACGAATGCGGCAAGAAGATGATTGGCTGGGACGAGACACTCGAGGGGGGCATCGCCCCGTCGGCGACCATCATGTCGTGGAGGGGCAACGAGGGCGGCATCGCCTCGGCTTTGCTCGGCCACGATGCCATCATGGCACCGGCGGGCGAGGGGCTTTACCTCGACCTCTACCAAGGGGACAGCAAGGTCGAGCCTGTGGCCATCTACGGCACGTCGCTGCTCAGCAAGACCTACTCGTACAATCCCATACCCGACACGCTCGTGGCTCTTGGCCGTGGACACCACATCCTCGGCGTGCAGGGCAACGTGTGGGCAGAGTATCTCTATGACCTCGACCTGAGGGAGTACCGCACCTATCCCCGTCTGTTGGCGGTCTCTGAGATAGGGTGGACGGAGATGGAGAACAAGGACTACGATGACTTCTGCCGCCGCCTTGAGAATGCCTATGTCCGCCTCGATGCCCATGACATCAACTATCACATCCCGATGCCCGAGCAGCCCAATGGCTCGTGCGATTTCGTCGCTTTCACCGACTCGGCGGTGGTGGAGTTCACCACGTCGCGTCCGGTCAAGATGGTCTACACCACGGACGGCAGCGAACCTACCGCCGAGTCCGCAGAATACGTGTCCCCGTTGACGTTCACCGTGGACGGGGTTGTCAAGATAGCCAGCGTCCTCCCTTCGGGCAAGATGAGCAGGGTGCGCACCATAAATGTCGAGAAGCAGACGCTCGCCCCGTCGGTCGATGCGGGCAGGACGGCCAAGGGACTGGAGATGGATGTCACCTACGGCTACTACCTCAACATGGATGCATTTAACGCCTCGACCGAGCCTGTCGCTGTCAGCAAAGTGATCGGTGAGACGAAGGAACTCATCTCATTCGGCAAACCCAACGAGGGAATGCGCGATGTCAAGCAGTATGGAGCGGTGGCACAAGGCTACCTCGACGTGGCGGAGGACGGTGTCTACTACTTCTCCACCGAGTTTGAGCAGCTCTGGATAGACGGCCAGCTGCTGATAGACAACACTGGCGAGGTCAAGAAGTTCTGCCGCCGCGACAAGTCAGTCGCACTCGCCAAGGGCAAGCATGAGGTCAAAGTCGTCTTCCTCGGACACATCATCGGCGGTTTCCCCTCCAACTGGGGCGACGGCGATGTGAGGATGCGCAAGTCGGACTCAGACCAATGGATGAGGGTGACGGGCGATATGCTCTCGCACAAACTGTGACACAGACAAAACAACTTAATACCATTATAATATGAAACTGACAACATTGCTGCTCAGCCTGACCCTCCTCGCCGGCACTGCCGCCGCGACGGCACAGGACATCATACCCATGCCGCAAAAGATGGAGGTGCAAAAGGGCAAACTGAGCATTACCAAACCGCTGAACATCGTCACCAACCTCACGGGCAGTGACAAGGACGACCTCGTGGGATTCATCCAGGACTCGCCGCTCGCCGTGACCTGCACGGGCAAGAACAGCAGCCGGGGCTATCTGCGCCTGACCATCGACCCCGATGCCGGGCAAGGCGACGAGGGCTACACACTGACAGTCAACAGCCGAGGTGCCGAGGTGGTGGCGGCGACGACGGCAGGGCTGTTCTACGGCTTCCAGTCGTTGTTGCAACTGGCCGAGGCGAATGACTTCAAGTCGATAGATGCCGTCAGCATCGAGGACGCGCCCCGATTCAAGTACCGTGGCTTGCACCTTGACGACTCGCGGCACTTCACCAGCAAGGAGTTCGTCAAGAAGCAGCTCGACGCCCTGGCACGCTTCAAGATGAACCGCTTCCACTGGCACCTGACCGACGGAGCGGGATGGCGCATCGAGATAAAGAAATACCCACGCCTCACCAACTTCGCGGCATGGCGTCCCTACGACACATGGAAGGAGTGGTGGCGTGCCGACCGCCACTACTGCGAGCAGGACGACCCGAGGGCCTACGGAGGATTCTACACCCAGGAGGACATCAAGGAAATCGTCGAGTATGCCCGCCAGCGGCACATCACCATCATCCCCGAGATAGAAATGCCCGGGCATTCCGAAGAGGTGTGCGCCGCCTATCCCCTCCTGTCCTGCGCCAATGATATGTACAAGAATTCCGACCTCTGCATAGGAAAGGAGGCAACATTCACTTTCCTTGAGGACGTGCTGACCGAGGTGATGGCACTGTTCCCGTCGCACTACATCCACATCGGTGGCGACGAAGCCGTCAAGAGCGGCTGGGCAAGCTGCCCCGATTGCCAGAGGCGTATGCAGGAAGAGGGGCTTGACGGCGTGGACGAGTTGCAGAGCTACATGATACACCGCATCGAGCAATTCGTCAACAGCCACGGTCGCGACATCATCGGGTGGGACGAAATCCTCCAGGGCGGCCTTGCCCCCAACGCTACGGTCATGTCGTGGCGCGGTGAGGAGGGCGGCATCAACGCTGCCAAGGCCAAGCACGATGTCGTCATGACACCGGGCGGGTTCTGCTACCTCGACTCCTACCAGGCCGACCCGTCGGGTGAACCGGAAGCCATTGGCGGCTATCTGACGCTGGAGAAGGGCTATTCCTACGACCCAGTCC
>CALNGU010000130.1 GCA_939800445.1 uncultured Bacteroidaceae bacterium
GGGGTATGGCGAGGCGCAACAGGTCGAGGCCGTTGAAACGGTTTTCCCTTGTCACGGGGTCACGGTCGGCCAGCAGATAGCCGATTTCGCATCCACGTATTCCCGCTTCGAGGTAGAGCTCGATGGTCAGCGTCTGGGCGGGGAATTCCTCCTTGGGCACTTCGGTCAGCACCTTGTCTGCATCGACGAAGATGGCGTGGCCGCCGGCGGGACGCTGGTAGGGGATGCCGAACTCGTCGAGACGGCTTGCCAGGTACTGTATCTGCTTGATGCGTGTCTCAAGGTTGTCAAACTCGGTGTTCTCGTCCAAGCCGATTGCCACCGCCTCCATGTCGCGGCCGTTCATGCCGCCGTAGGTCAGGTAGCCCTCAAACTGCACGCAGTAGCCTTTTGCCCCTTCGTACCAGTCTTTCCTGTGCGTGGCGATGAATCCGCCCATGTTGACAACCGCATCCTTTTTGGCACTCATCGTCATGCCGTCGGCAAGGGAGAACATCTCTTTTACTATCTCCTTGATGGTCTTGTTCTCGTAGCCTTTCTCTCTCGTCTTGATGAAGTAGGCATTCTCGGCAAAGCGGGCTGAGTCAAAGATGACAGGCTTGCCATACTTGTCGGCGACCTTGCGCACGGCGCGGAGGTTCTCCATCGACACGGGCTGGCCGCCTGCGGTGTTGTTGGTGATGGTCACGATGATGAATGGCACTTTGTCGGCATTCTCGGCCAGAGCCTTGTCGAGCTTCACGGGATCGACGTTGCCTTTGAACGGCACTTCGAGTTGGGTGTCCTTTGCCTCATCGACGGTGCAGTCGAGGGCGGTCGCCTTGCGCCCCTCGATGTGTCCCTTGGTGGTGTCAAAGTGGGAGTTGCCCGGCACTATGTCGCCCGGCTTGACGAGGTAGGAGAAGAGGACGTTCTCGGCGGCGCGGCCTTGGTGCGTCGGGATGACGTATTCAAACCCGGTCAGCCTCGTGATGGTGTCTTTCATGTGCTGGAACGAGCGCGCCCCGGCATAGCTCTCGTCGCCCATCATCATGCCTGCCCACTGGCGGTCGCTCATGGCGTTGGTGCCCGAGTCGGTCAGCAGGTCGATGTAGACTTGCTCGGCCTTGAGTTGGAAGACGTTGTAGTGCGCTTCCTTGATCCATTGTTCACGTTCTTGTCTTGTGCTTTTCCTGATGGGTTCGACCATTTTGATCTTCCAGGATTCCGCAAATGGTAATTCCATAAATGGTAATGTTTTTAAGGGTTAATAGATTGTCATGCAATGTTAGTGATAATTGGTGGTAATGGCAAGGGGTGGGGGTGTCCAAAATGAAATGCACCCCCGTCATTTCGTTGGCGGGGGTGCATCGGATGTTTGGCTGCGCCTGGTTATGGAACGAACAGCTTGCGGCTGCTGTCTTTGATTTGCACGACGTAGACGTTGCCGCTTGCGACCTCTACTTCAGTACCTGAGCCGATGTAGACTGTTCTGCCGCTCATGTCGTGGATGGAGTAGTGCCAGCCGGCGGGCAAGCTCTCGACAATGATTCGACCCTTTTGCACCGTGACTTTCACATTGTCGGCATCGGTGTCGGCTATGCCGTTGGGGTCGGTCACTTCCACCTGGCATTCGGCAGTGAGTCCGTTGGATGTCGTGGCGGTGATTGTCGCTTCACCTGCGCTGCGGGCTGTCACCACACCGTCTGAATTGACTGACGCGACTTTGCTGTCGGTTGATTGCCAAGTGACTGTCTTGTCATCGGCATCGTCGGGCGAGACTATGGCTGTCAGTCGCTCGATGTCGCCTATCTCCATTTCTAATCTTTCTTTGTTGAGAGTTATCTCATCCACATCTTTGGGAATGACGGTCACAGTGCATCTTGCTGACAATCTGCTGCCGTCGTTGGTCGTGGCGGAGATGATGGCTGTGCCGACCTCGAGTGCTGCCACTTTGCCACTACCATCAACGATTGCAACGTTGGAGTTGTTGCTGCGCCATGTCACGCTGGTGTCGTCGGCATCACTTGGGCTAACGGTGACGGTGAGACGGGTCGTCTCGCCCCGCTCCAGTGTCAAAGCCTCTTCGTCCATAGTGATTGACTGCACGGTTTTGGGTGTGACGGTCACGGTGCACGAGGCTGTGAGGTCTGACCCGTCGTTGGTGGTCACGGTTATGACAGCCGTACCGACTGAAATGGCTGTAACAACCCCGTCTGCATTGACGGTCGCTATCCTTTGTGCAGAACTGTACCATCTTACACTTTTGTCTTTGACAGATTCTGGCAACACGGTTGCCGTCAATCGCTCTTTATCCCCTATATTTAATGTCAATTCATTTTTATCAAGCACGATATCGGTTGCTTTATCTGATTTAACGGTCACTTTGCAAGTCGCAAAATACATAGAGCCTTTTGCAGTGGCATAAATTGTTGTTGTTCCTTGACTAATCGCTTTGACTATACCATCAACATTTACTGTAGCGATGTCAGGATTATCGCTTTTCCAATCTATATCGGTATTATTAGGAATCCCATTTATTCTGGCTACGAGTGATTCTTCTTCTCCGATTTCCAAGGTCATCTCCTCCTTATCAAGAGATATGTCGATCGGGGTGAAATTTAGGGACAAGTAGCAGATAGATGGATTTGTATCATGCTCGAATTGGAATGAAAGTTTGATTTCAGCAGTTCCTGATTCTGGCCTCCCTTTATACATGATTTGCATATCCAGACCCGAACCCTCTGTGATTAGCGAACCATCAAAGTTTGTTCCACCACGGAATTCACCATAAGCATCAATCTCGAAAGGCGGGCATTGCTCTATAGTTGAGTAGCAAGTGCCGTTATAGCAGAATGAGGCACTAAGATGCTCCTTGGCGTAATCGTTCAGCAATTCAATGCTTGTTGGCTTGACAGTACCCGCTTGTCCAGAAGTGTTCTTTATATAAAAGTAGTATGTGTAGATACCGTATTCGTTAATTGAGAAGTTGTAATCGGGCAGTCTGTCACCTGTCATTTTCTTTTCGTATGTCCCCTCATGGTCGGTTTCAACATAGACCAAAGATTGTGCGGAAGAAGTAACAATGGCTACAACAATGGATACAAGGGTAATAAATATCCTTTTATAATAATCAGCGTGTCTCATTTCAATAATTCTTTTATAAGGTTCAAAGTGTTTTCTTCAAAGATGTCGTTGAGGTCGGTGCCGTTGCTCAGCACGGGGCTGTTGTCGTTGTCGGGTGTAGTGCCGCGATAGTGCGATGTCCACACCATCTCATAGCGGTGTTCCCAAGCCACTTGACGGATTGCGCCGGGCGAACTGCCCTTGGTGCGGCAGGCGGCCACGATGACATTGATGTCTTTGCTGAATTCTTCGGTGAGGATGCGGAGTCCGCTGTTGACGAATCCCCAAGTGTCCCCCTCGCTGGAGAGGCCTACCATCTTGCCCCTGTACTTGCCACGGCACAGGACCCAGCCCCCGGCAGGCTTGTCAATGAGATTGCCGTCATAGTCGTAATACTCCGGTGCTTCTTCCCATGGGATGTTCTTTGACAGCTCTACGATTGAGCTTGTCTTGCCTCTCTGTCCGGTGGACGAGATTGCCACGATTGTCTTCATAAACGATTAGTGTTTTTACAATCCTTGGCAGACCCCGTCCAAGGTCAATAACAATTAACCGGAAAAGTACATATACAAAAAAGCGCGGGAGTC
>CALNGU010000131.1 GCA_939800445.1 uncultured Bacteroidaceae bacterium
TCCGCTGATCGCGAACCCGAAGAGCTTCCTTCTCGGAGCGGCTGCGCAGTTCGGTATCTTTTCGGCCTATCTGGGAGCCATGGCTATGGGATTCTCGGACAAGGCAGCGGCAGCGATCGCCATCATCGGCGGAGCTGACGGCCCGACAGCCATCTTCCTGTCATCCAAGCTCGCCCCCAACCTCATGGGAGCAATCGCCGTGTCGGCCTACTCCTACATGGCACTCGTGCCGGTCATCCAGCCCCCCATCATGAGGCTGCTCACCACCAAGAAGGAGCGCGTGATGCGTATGCGTCCCCCACGCGCCGTGTCGCACACCGAGAAGGTGATATTCCCCATCGCCGGTCTGCTGCTGACCTGCTTCCTCGTGCCGTCAGGCCTGCCGTTGCTCGGTATGCTCTTCTTCGGAAACCTGCTCAAGGAGAGCGGTGTCACACGCCGCCTCGCCGAGACAGCACGCGGCCCGCTGATTGACACCATCACCATCCTGCTGGGCGTGACCGTGGGCGCGTCGACACAGGCATCCGAATTCCTGACGGTCAACTCTGTCAAGATATTCCTGCTCGGCGCACTCTCGTTCATCATAGCAACCGCATCGGGCGTGCTGTTCGTCAAGATATTCAACCTCATCCTGCCCAAGAAGAGCCGCATCAACCCGCTCATCGGCAACGCAGGTGTCTCGGCAGTGCCCGACTCGGCACGCATCTCGCAAATAGTCGGTCTCGAATACGACCCGACCAACTACCTGCTCATGCACGCCATGGGTCCCAACGTGGCTGGCGTCATCGGGTCGGCAGTCGCAGCCGGTATCCTGCTCGGGTTCTTGAACTAAACGACAGAAAACAAAAGGCGGACGAAACCCGCCCGCCACACCACACGCAAAGCGTGCCGCCCACACCACAGGGCGGCACGCTTTTTATTGTCCCAAAACAAGAGCATGGGCATGAGGATGCACCGCCCCCTCCCCCGGCAGGCACTGTGATTGGGGGAAATGGACGGGACAAGGTGGAGGCGCATATTATGGCATCTACACGGCTACACTTCCGTTTCCAGACTATCACATCGGGGGATAAATCGCGTGACGACAGACATAAAGTTCCACCACACGCCGAGAAAAGTTACTTGTCTCGGCGAGTAAAGTATATTCAGAAGTTTTGTTTATATATTCAAAACTTCTGTTTATATAAACAAAAGTTTTGTTTGTTTATTCAAAAGTTTTGTTTTTACTTGACTCGCCGAGACAAGTAACTTTTCTCGGCGTGTGATGGAAGTTTTCTCCCTATGCTGCGGAGGCTGTGCGCAGAGGGGAGCGGGCTGCCTCCTGGGGACGGCATGGCGGGGTGCGGCGTGAAGGCGATTGTTAATGCTGACAAAACAGGTGGGAATGGTTGCAGGATTTGTCTTAAAAGTATATACATTTGTCAAAGTTTACTAAAAAGATTAGCGATATGCCAACAATCAACATCATGACTGCCGTTGCCCGGGGGATGGTCCTGTGCGCGGCGGCATTTGCATTCACCCTGTCGGCAGAGGGGCAGGATGTCGTGACCGACCGCGCGGGGAGCGGGACGGAGGACGTGCGCGAGACGTTGCCGACGACGTTGCCCACCCAGCCTGAAGCGGTGGCTGACGAGGGGACGGACAAGGACGATGACGACGACAGGGTGTGGAAGAAGCGGAGGAAGTACTTCAACTTCAGCTACCACATCGGCAGCCTCAAACCTGCAGACCACGACAGCTACGGCTGCGACAGCGAGATGGGCTTCGGCATGGACGTGGGGCGGACGTGGTATCTACACAAGCGTCCGTTGGCCGGCCTGATGAAAGTGGGGCTGGACGCGACGTTCCTGAGCGTGAGCTATGACAAACTGGGTGAAATCGCCTACCCCGACGACCTTTTCGGCATCGTCATGGGCGGCGGAGACGGCATGATGGGCGAGCTGGATGAGATGGTGGACATCGGCAACCACCGCATCGACGTGGGGGTGCAGGTCGGCCCGTCGCTGACGGTCAACCCGGTGAAGGCGTTGATGCTGAGGGCTTACTTCCACTACTGCCCGACCTACTCGATGCTGCTGGTGGACGATGACTTCTGCGGCAACTACGCGTCACTGTTCACCTACGGCCTGTCGGTCTCCTACGGGTTCATAGGCGTGGGTGTCGAGCACCGTTTCGGCAGCGGGAAGTATGAGTGCAACGCCTACTTGCCAATATCAGACTTCAATGACAAGACGAAGCTGAAGACTTCGGCGGTCAACTTCTATATCAGTTTCAAACTATAAAAGGAGAAAACGAGATGAAAAACATCACTCTACTGACCACGGCGGCATGGATGGCAGCCGCCATCGGTCTCTGCACGCTGTCGTCGTGCGAAAAGGAGGAGGACATCCCGGCTGTGGACAACAGCGGCACGGGCAATGTCAACCCAGCAAACGTCATCGTGGCAGACCCTTATGTGAGGGCGCATTATGAGAACTGGCTGGACTGCGAATACGTATTCGACGAACAAGGCTTGCTGAGCGAGGTGTGGGACGTTGACATCTACACGGACGAGGATGGTGTCACCCACGAGGACAGGAGCCTGAGCCTGCGGTATGAGTACGGCAACGGGACGGCAACCATCTATGCCGAAGAACCTCCCTACGACGGGACGGTCCAGACCGTGTGCCAGTACCAAATCGGTGCCAACGGCTTCGCCAACTCGGCGGTCATAGGCCACATGGCATCCGGCGACAGATACTTCAGCAAGTTTTATTACGACAGCGAGGGGCATCTCATCAAGATCAACGACGGGGGCGACGAGTGCATACTCCGCTACAGCGGCGGGAATCTCTCGTCCTACACCAACTACAGCGACGGTGAAGACGAGGTGACGTTCAAGTATGCAGGCGAAAACAAGCTGAAGTATATGCCATACATCAACGAGCCTGAGACATTCGAGGGAGACTTCCGCGAAGTGTGGTGGGCATACATCGCCGGGATAATGGGCAAACCGTCCAAGGACTTGATAAGCGAAGCCTACATCGACTATCATGGGAGGTACACCAATGTGACGAAGACGGCAAGCTACTACTATGACTACAAGACCGGCCTGCTTGAAAGCATAACCTGGATAGAGCAATATTGACAGCCAGACGGCGGGCAACCGCCACGGCAGGCAGAGAAAATCGGCGGGCAACCTCGG
>CALNGU010000132.1 GCA_939800445.1 uncultured Bacteroidaceae bacterium
GTTTATATAAACAAAAGTTTGGTTTTTAAAAACAAAAGTTTTGAATATACTTTTCCCTAACCCACTTGCAAGTTTCCCACTGACGCGGCACGATTTTCCCCCTGTCCTCATGCGGTTTTCCCCCTACCAGCCCGGCCGCACGCCGCCGCGCCACAAACTCGGCACACATCGGCATTTTAAACAGAATGTTTGTATCTTTGCGGGTCAACAGGCCGTCGGGCCATGACAAGAGGTTTGACCAAACAAAAGATAAGACATGAATATATCCTACAACTGGCTGAAGGAATACGTGGACTTTGACCTGAGTCCCGAGGAATTGGCGGCAGCCCTCACGTCCATCGGTCTCGAGACCGGCAGCGTCGAGGAAGTCCAGACCATCAAAGGAGGGCTCGAGGGGCTGGTCGTCGGGCAAGTGCTCACGTGCATCGACCATCCCAACTCGGACCACCTGCACATCACGACCGTTGACCTCGGGTCGGGCGACCCGGTGCAGATAGTCTGCGGGGCGGCCAACGTGGCTGCCGGGCAAAAGGTGGTGGTCGCCACCATCGGCACCAAGCTGTACAGCGGCGACGAATGCTTCACAATAAAGAAATCGAAGATGCGCGGAGAGGAGTCATGGGGAATGATCTGCGCCGAGGACGAGATCGGCGTGGGCAGCTCGCACGACGGCATCATCGTGCTCCCCGACGAAGTGCCGGCGGGGACGTTGGCCAAGGACTACTACAACGTCAAGAGCGACTACGTACTCGAAGTGGACATCACGCCCAACCGCGCCGATGCCTGCTCGCACTACGGCGTGGCACACGACCTCTACGCCTACCTCGTGCGCAACGGCAAGACGACAACACTGCGCTCACCCCTGCATGAGGAGCTGGCGGTGGACAACCACGACATCGACATCGCCATCGAGGTGGAGAACAGCGAGGCGTGCCCCATCTACAGCGGCGTGAGCATCGAGGGAGTCAAGGTGGCCGAGAGCCCCGAGTGGCTGCAAAACCGCCTGCGCACCATAGGCATCCGCCCGATAAACAACGTGGTGGACATCACCAACTACATCGTGCACGAGACGGGGCAACCCCTGCACTGCTTCGACGCCGACCGCATCGGCGGGAAGGTCGTGGTGAAGACGATGCCGGCCGGCACGAAATTCACGACACTGGACGGAGTGGAAAGGTCCTTGGACGAGCGCGACCTGATGATATGCAACGCCTCGGCACCGATGTGCATCGCCGGTGTCTTCGGCGGCGAAGAGTCCGGTGTCAAGGACACGACGGTCAACGTCTTCCTTGAGAGCGCCTACTTCAACCCGACATGGGTGCGCAAGTCGGCCAGGAGGCACGGGCTGAGCACCGACGCCTCATTCCGCTTCGAGCGAGGCATAGACCCGCTGGCAGTGGTGGCCAACCTCAAGCACGCGGCTAATATGGTCAAGGACATCGCCGGCGGAAGCATCGCCTCGGACATCAAGGTGGTGGCAGGCAAGACATTCGACAAATTCCGCGTGGAGCTTGACTATGCCTACGTGCACCGCCTCGTGGGAGAGGAAATCCCGCACGACATGATAAAGACCATCGTCCGTGCCCTTGAAATGGAGATCGTGGACGAGACCGACAAGGGACTGACGCTGCTCGTGCCGCCCTACCGCGTCGATGTGCAACGTCCGTGCGATGTGGTGGAAGACATCCTGCGCATCTACGGCTACAACAACGTGGAGATGCCGACAAGCCTCACCTCTTGCATCACCGTCAAGGGGAGCGAAGACAAGTCAGTCAAGTTGCAGAACCTCGTGTCGGAGCAATTGGTCGGCTGCGGGTTCAACGAAATCATGAACAACTCGCTCACCCCGTCACGCTACTACGACGGCCTACAATCGTTCAAGAGCGACAACCTCGTGCGCCTCATCAACCCGCTGAGCAACGACCTCAACGTGATGCGGCAGACATTGCTGTTCGGCGGACTGGAGACCATCGCACACAACATCAACCACAAGAGTGCCAACCTGCGGCTGTTCGAGTTCGGCAACTGCTACTCTTATGATGAAAGCAAACGCGACGAGGCACGCATCCTGTCGCCATACTCCGAAGGGCTGCACCTCGCACTGTGGGTCACGGGCAAAAGCGTGGAGAACTCTTGGGCGCACGCCGACGAGGACAGCACGGTCTACCAACTGAAAGCGTATGTAGAGAACATCCTCACCCGCACCGGCTTTGACCTCAACAAACTGCGGGTGGAGAAGAACGAGCAAGACATCTACGCCACCGCGATAGACTACAAGACACCCCAGGGCAAGACCATCGCCACCCTCGGCATCGTGGCAAAGAAGGTGCTGAAGATGATGAACATCACCGCCCCCGTCTACTACGCCGACATCCCGTGGCGCGGCATCATGAAACAGGCCGAGGCATTGACCGTCGCCTTCAAAGAGATACCCAAATATCCGGCAGTGCACCGCGACCTGGCGTTGCTGGTGGACGAGGCAACCCAATTTGAGCAAATACGCACCGTGGCACTCGAAACCGAGAGGAAGCTGCTGAAGGACGTGGCACTCTTCGACGTCTACGAAGGCAAGAACCTCGAAGCAGGCAAGAAATCCTATGCCGTCAGCTTTGTCCTCCAGGACGAGAACAACACCCTCAACGACAAGCAAATCGACAAAGTCATGCAAAGGCTCATCGCCGCCCTGCAAAACAAACTGGGCGCGAAACTCCGCTGACCACCGAAACGACAAAGACAAACAATCAAATAACACAAAAAAACATAATCCAATGGGAAGAGCGTTTGAATACAGAAAAGCTACCAAACTGAAAAGATGGGGCCACATGGCAAAGACATTCACCCGCCTCGGCAAGCAAATCGCCATAGCGGTCAAAGCCGGAGGCCCGGAGCCCGAGAACAACCCCACGCTGCGTTCAATCATCGCGACCTGCAAGCGCGAGAATATGCCTAAGGACAACATCGACCGCGCCATCAAGAACGCGATGGGCAAGGACCAGAGCGACTACAAAAGCATGACCTACGAGGGATACGGCCCGCACGGCATCGCAATCTTCGTCGACACGCTCACCGACAACCCTACCCGCACGGTAGCAGATGTCCGCTCGGTCTTCAATAAATTTGGCGGCAACCTCGGCACGATGGGGTCGC
>CALNGU010000133.1 GCA_939800445.1 uncultured Bacteroidaceae bacterium
TTGTTTTAATAAACAAAACTTCTGTTTTTATATTCAAAAGTTTTGTTTTTACTTTTCCCTTGGGGTGGTGCAACTTTGCGCCTGGCCTCTGTGAAGTTTATGCCTGGGCTGGGCGCGTTTGTGGCTGCCGCCATTCGTTTTTTCGTCTGTCGGGAGTTAATTTTGCAGCTGGTGCCGTGCGGCCGCTTGCCGTGTGACGTTTGCGGGGCGGGGGGTGCGGCACGCTTTTTATTCACACGAAAATTGTTGGGATATGCTGTATGTCTTCATCATCGTCGCCCTTGCGGCGGGTTTTGGTCTGGGATTGCTGGTGAGGTCGCTGCGAGCCGCTTCGGCCGAGGCGGCGTTGCGCGAGGAGTTGTCACGCTCGTCGGTGCTGCTGCGGCAGGCCGAGGACGACAGGCGGTCGCTCGCCGACAAGGATGCGGAGGTGTCGCGCCTGTCGCAGGAGTGCGCCGCGCTGCGTGCGCGGTTGAAGGGCGACGACGAGGTCAAGGCTGCCCTTGAGACGCAGAAGCAGGTGATGGAGGCCGAGTTCCGCCGCCTCGCCGCGTCGGTGCTCGAGAGCAACTCGCGGACATTCGCCGATGCCAACCGGCAGGAACTGGACAAGGTGGTCGCGCCGCTCAAGGAGCGGCTGACGGAGTTTGGCAACCTCGTCAGCAAGACCTACACCGACAGTGCCAAGGAGCAGTTTTCGCTCAAGGAAGAGATAGCCAAGCTCGTCGCGTCGAGCCAGCGTGTCAGCGACGATGCGCGCAAGCTGACAGATGCCCTCCGTGGCAACAACAAGGTGCAGGGCGAGTGGGGCGAGCACATCCTGGAGACGATGCTTGAGAACTGCGGCCTCGTCAAGGGCAGGGAGTTTGACACGCAGGAGACTTTGCGTGGTGCCGACGGCAAGTCCTTGCAGGGCGACGGCGACAAGCGGATGCGCCCTGATGTCATCGTGCACTATCCCGACAAGACCGATATCATCATCGACTCCAAAGCGTCGCTGACGGCCTATATGTCCTACCTCGAGGCGACGACCGACGATGCCCGCGACGCGGCGGCGCGTGCCCATGTCGCTTCGGTGCGGCGGCACGTGGGCGAGTTGGCGACCAAGTCCTATCAGGACTATGCCCGGTCAGTCGATTTCGTGATGATGTTCATCCCCAACGACTCGGCCTATATGCTTGCCATGCAGACCGAGCCGCGGCTGTGGATGGAGGCGTATGAGCGGCGTGTGATGATTGTCGCCCCGTCGCACCTCGTGTCGGTGCTCAAGATGGTGTCCGTGCTCTGGCGGCGCGATGAGCAGAACGCCAACACGATGCGCATCGCCAAGCTCGGGGGCGACCTCTACGTCAAGATGTCCGCTTTCTGCGAGTCGATGGACAAGGTGGGCAAGGGGCTGGATATGGCGCGGACCAACTATGATGAGGCCGTCAAGCGTCTGTCAACCGGACGCGACAACGCCATCCGCAAACTCGAGCAGCTCCGCGCCATGGGCATTGAGACGCGTGGCAAGAGGCTGCCCGAGCGGTTCGCCGAGGGAAATGAGGTGGAAGCGGAGGATAATCCTCAGCTGCCAGACGACGAGGGGCGGGAAACGCGCTGATGTGCGTCCCGCCCCTCGTGGTGGATCTGGAGGGAGTCGAACCCTCGTCCGAACAAGGAAACCATAGGCTTTCTACATGCTTATCTTTGACTTCATTTTCGTGCAGCGGCAAGACCAAAGCCACCAACCGCTGCCTTATCTTCTTTGAGTTTCGCGGGCGGTGCGAAGCCACCGTCCGCTATCCCCGATTTGGCTGCACCACTGTTTCCGGTTACTTCAGGGCTTGGTGCCGGAGTGATGTCCCGTTCCCGCACCTTGTGCAGGAATTAAGCGATCCTACTGTTCTTCAGATCAAGCAGCGAGAGCGTAGTTGTTTTCGCCAGATAATTGCTCGAAAGCTGTGATTTGAGTGGTAGCTGACGACCCACTGCATGCTTACCTACCATTTCTGCCTGCCGTCAAAACCAGTCAGACCCGATAGTGTGGCTGCAAAGGTAATCATTGATGGCCTACCGTGCCGCATCGGTGGAGTGAAAAGTTGCGGGCGATAACATAATTTATCACTACGGCGGCATCTGATGTCTTTGGTGAAATCATTGTATGTTTTTACCAAAAGCATTGTATGCAAAAGGCAAAAACATTGCATGATTTTGGCAGTAACATACGATGATTTCAGACGACCCGCCTGATGCCTCTCCCGCACGGCCCGATGTAGGGAAAACGGTCATTTAAAGAAAAATTTCCGAGGGTGCTGATTTTTACATTTTGAAAGCGCGTGGGTTTACATAAAGCAAGCAGTTTGCATAATAATGTGTAGGTATGCTTAATGATTTTCCAGCCTTATGAATAGCATTTAATAAGTATTTTGAAGTATTGATGTGTGTACGCGTTTCGTTTCCATTAAATAAAGCACTATATTGGCTGGCGAAATGTCGTTCAAACAACAAGATTTAACAAAAACTATATTATGAATAAGACACTCATCGCAACCATCCTTGCCTCCATCATCCCGCTGGCCGCGCCGGCGCAGATGGAACAATATTGCAACGCGTCCCTGCGCGTGGCGCAAAAAGAGGGGGACGGACAGCGTCGTGCGCGACTACTTTTCCGCCCTTGAGACCGATGCCGACACGGTCTACGCGCTGCTGTACGTCCCCGGCTTTTCACCCCGCCTAGAAAATCCCCTGCCGAAAGTCAACGGGCTGCTCAAGCGTGCCGACCCCGACGCGGAGTTCGTCCTCGTGTCGGCCAATTGCCCTGCCGGCATGGCACGCAAGTACAACAAGAAACTGGGCATAGGCTGACCATTACATCTATGACAACGACCTCGGATATGCGGAGTTCCTCAGTTTCAACTCGGCATATCCGATAGGGAGCAACATGCTCAAGGTCGTCCGCAGCACGGGGCGGGTGCTCTGGAGCGGGTGCGTCGTGGACTTCAGTGACAACTTCTGGGACGACCTGGTCAGGATTGACGCGCCGCAGCCCTACGGCACTTACGGCAATGACGAGGAGATGATGTCATTCCCGCTGCCTGACGATTTGGTGTCCGCCGAGCTTGGCTACCGCACCATGCCGCTTGTGGCAGACGACC
>CALNGU010000134.1 GCA_939800445.1 uncultured Bacteroidaceae bacterium
AACTCGCGACCCCAACCTTGGCAAGGTTGTGCTCTACCAACTGAGCTATTTCCGCTTTTCAATTTCGGGTGCAAATATACTACAAAAACAATACAATGCAAACTCGAGGGCAAAAAAACAGTGAGAAATCTCTCGTCAACCCCTCCGCTTCACGGCATCGCACGCTGCCGCGACGGCATACAATGGTAGTGGCGGTGGCATACTATGTTTTGTGCAAGACCATGCAATGACGAGGACGGAATCATGCTATGCCATTGGCGGTTGTACACTGTTTGCCGGCGGCGATGTGTGAAGCGAATTGTCATTCCGTTTGGCAAAATTGTCAATCGCATCGCTGATAAAATGATGGACAGGGCAATTTTATGGTTAAAAAACGCTATGTCTCACTGCATCTTGTGCTTGTCCTGTAAGATTTTTATCCGTAAATTTGAACAGTTACCTTTAATGAGGATGACTATTATAAACATTAAAAAAACAAAGTATGAAGAACCATTCATTGCTCGGTCTTATGCTCCTGGCAGGAGCATTCGCCGTCAGCGGTGCGGTGAACGCACAGGAAGAACAGAAAGAAAGCAAAGTGTTAAGAGGCACTTACTATGGCTCCAAGTTCAATAAGTAAGGAGGCACGCCTTGCAGGGGACGTGCGACCAAAGTCTGTGGTTCTTTGCATATCAATTTGGACTATGTGGAGACAACTGATGGCAAGGATGTTTATTCTGGCGTAAGGGATGTCTATGACAAAGATGGCAATATCGTGTTGAGGCAGTCGCGTGAAATTGTCTTGCCAGAGGATGCGAAATTGGAGAATAATGGTTTGTTTGCAGATTCATGGAAGTGGGAAGTCACGTGGGATTCTGACCATCCTTTGTCAAATGAGGGTGCGTGACAGGGTGGTCAATCGGAGGTTTGTCCACATATATGGGGCTTCCTAAAATGATTCGTCGTAAACAAAGAGCCACATTGCAAGGTGTGGCTCTTTGTGTTTTGCTGCTGTGCTGCCTGCCGCTTGCAGCCCAGAAACCCGAGGGCTACTGCTACCCGCATTACTTCATCGCCCAGCGCGAGGGGACGGAGGCGTTGGTGCGTGACTTTTTCGCCGACATCGGCACTGCTGCTGACACCATTTACGTGGTCATGTATTCACCAGGTTTCTCGCCGCGTCTGGAGAATCCGCTGTTGTTCTTCCATGACGGCATCAAGGCTTTCGACGCGGATGCCGATGTGGTCGTGCTGTCCGTCGGATGCAGCTGTGATGTCGCTGAGAAATATAATAAACGTAAAGGTTACGAGGCCGATTGTTTCATCTGTGACCCTGCGGGCAAGTATCTGGAATTCCTGAGTGTCAACAGTGCAGGGCTTATGGGTTCTTATGTCTTGAAAGTGGCAAGGAACTCGGGGCGTGTGATATATGGCGGGTGTATGTCTGATGTTGGTGCGGGTTTCTTCAAAAGCCTTGTCTCAACGACGCACCCTTATCCGTTCCACACCTATTGTGCCGATGTGGTGGGCAGTGAGTTTCCGTTGCCAGACGACTTGGAGAGAGCCAGCCTGTCCTATGTCACGGCGGAGATTGTTGCGGATGACAGCCTTTTTGCCATAGGAACGGTGCAGGAGCTGCCGGTTATGTCCGACGGATTATTGGTCTTTGCGGATGATTACAATCAAGTGTTTTCGTGCTTTCGCCGCTCCTTTAGTGAAAAATATGAGAAGATAGGCGAGATAGCCCCGGATGAAGATGAAAGTTTTGTATATATGAATGTCCCTGACATCTATCGTGATTTGTTGGTCAGTCAAGGTTTTTGTTACTGGATTCCACTTGGAGCCACTGTTTTGCCTGGTGGTGATGTCGGGTGTGTCTATGATTTCCCGTTAGTCTATGAAGAGGAAGATGGCTCATTCGCTTTCTTCAACCAGCCGGCGATGATTGTCCGCGACGGGAGGACGCTTGAGGCGAAGCGGATGGTCGGATTGTCTGACGACTTTTTCAACGACTTGGACGAGTATTTCTACGACATCAGCAAATTCAATGTCATTGACAGCACCACGATGATGCTTGGCTTGCGAGTCAACAGTTGGCCTATCGACTACTATGAGGACTACAACGGCGATCCGCGTCACGACTCTTTCCTCGATGCGTTCTACGACAACGACAATCCCACCGTGCAGCTCGTTGACATGGTGTCGGGGAAGCAGCTGCGTAAATTCGGTGCTTTGGACGCGGTGGCTGGCGAAACCAAGACTTCCTACTACTTTACTGACTTGGTAGCCGGTGTGCATGATGGTGAAGTCGCCTACTGCGACAATCCGTCGGGCGTGGTCAAGATAGCCGACACGGCGACCCCGTGGAAGGTCAAGCTGACGTACAAGGCATTTGACCTTGACCCGGAGCGCAAGCCTGCGATGGACAAGTCGAAGTTTTACACCCTGGAATACGCCAACGACTATCTTCCTTACTTTTGTCGCCGCATTAAATGCTTGCGGCTCACGGATGACAAGATACATCTGCTTATAAGCGTGGCCTATTCCATCCAAAGCAATTTTGACGAGGCGGTTTATGAGTACCGCGTCATCGACCGCCGCAGCGGCGAGGTTGAGACTTCGTTCCGCGTGGACAAGCAATTTGATGACGAGACGGTGCTTGCAGCTGGCCTGTCGAGTGACGATGAGCCGGTGCTGTTCTACCTGTCGGAGCGCGACGGACGCTACTACATGACGGAGGTCAAGGAGAAGTAGGGCAGGAGCATGATGGCAATCGGCTACGGCAACCCTCCGCCTGCCTTTTGTCAACGTCTGGTGGCAATGGATGGACGGAGGGTCGCGTGCATTATGACAGACGCCATTCCTCCTGCAAGGCACGTTGCAAGGGGCTTGATGCGACTTTTGCAATAAAATGTGGGAGAGTGCTTGCGTAATTGCCAAACATGACATACCTTTGCCACGCTTTTGAAACGGATGTCATCGGGCGCTTAGCTCAGCTGGTTCAGAGCGTCTGCCTTACAAGCAGAGGGTCG
>CALNGU010000135.1 GCA_939800445.1 uncultured Bacteroidaceae bacterium
AAACAAAAGTTCTGTTTATTCATTCAAAAGTTTTGTTTTTACTTTACTCACCGAGGGAAGGAACTTTTCTCGGCGGACAGTGGAAGTTTTCTTCTGACGTTGATGGATTTGTCTCCCGCCCCGAGCCGCCGGATGGCGGGGCGAAATCGGCGACGGGGGGCGGCGCGGTCGGGAATAATCACTAACTTTGCGCCCGTAATGCCGGACGCGCCGCGTCCCGTGTGCTTGAACACCACGTAAAAAACAAGGAAAATGAACAAACGAGTATCCATCCTCTTCATGCTGATGGGCATCGCGTTCAACGTCTGCCTCATCGCTTCCAACCTGCTTGAAACCAAGGTGATCGACCTGCTGGGCCTGACGGCCACGGGAGGGCTGGTGGTCTTCCCCATCTCCTACATCATCAACGACTGCGTGACCGAGGTGTGGGGCTACCGCCGTGCGCGGCTGGTCATCTGGACGGGCTTCGCTTCCAACTTCCTGATGATAGCCTTCTCGCAGCTGGCGATAGCGTTGCCGGCGGCGGAGTTCTGGGAGGGCGAGGAGAGTTTCAACTTCATCTTCGGCCTTGCGCCGCGCATCGCGGTGGCGAGCTTGCTGGCGTTCCTGGCGGGTTCGTTCCTCAACGCCTACGTGATGAGCCGCATGAAGGTGGCGATGGCAGGCCGCCATTTCTCCGTCCGCGCCATCGCTTCGACGGTGGCGGGCGAGGTGGTGGACTCGATGATATTCTTCCCCATCGCATTCGCCGGGCTCATCCCCGTGGGGGAAATCATGGTGATGATAGCGACGCAGGCGGCGTTGAAGTCGCTCTACGAGGTCGTCATCCTGCCCTTGACCGTCCGCGTGGTGCGGTGGATGAAGCGTGTGGAGGGTGAGGACGCATTCGACGACAGCATTTCGTACAGGATATTTTGAGATAGGAATATGGAAGAGAGAATCAACAACGACGCGGCCGTCGTGCTGCTGAGCGGCGGGCAGGACTCGACGACGTGCCTGTTCTGGGCCAAGGAGAGGTTTGCCACGGTGACGGCCATCACTTTCGACTACGGGCAGACGCACCGTGCCGAGACCGAGGTGGCGCGGGCGATGGCCGAGCGTGCCGGTGCCGGGTGGCGGCTGGTCAATGCCCCGTTTATCGGCTCGGTGGGCAGCAGCTCGCTGACCGACAGCAGCATCAAGATGGATGAGGAGCGGCCCGAGGGGGCGTTCCCCAACACTTTCGTGCCGGGGCGCAACCTTTTTTTCCTGGGCATCGCCGCCGTCACGGCACGCGAACTGGGGATGAACCACATCGTCACGGGCGTGTCGCAGACCGACTACAGCGGCTACCCCGACTGCCGCGATTCGTTCATCAAGTCGATGAACGTGACGCTCAACGAGGCGATGGACTATCAGTTTGTCATCGACACACCGCTCATGTGGCTTGACAAGGAGGCGACGTGGGCGTTGGCCGACCGCCTCGGCGTGTTTGACCTGGTGAGGAGCGAGACGCTGACCTGCTACAACGGCATCAAAGGCGACGGCTGCGGCCACTGCCCCGCCTGCAAGCTGCGCCGCGAGGGGCTGGAAGCATACTTGAAGCACAGAAACCGATAACAATACCTACCGACCATGAGCAACGACAACGACCGACTGACCCTGCTCGGGGCGAAGACCGCCTACCGCGACGACTACGCCCCCGACGTGCTTGAGACGTTCACCAACAAGCACCAGGGCAACGACTACTGGGTGCGGTTCAACTGCCCCGAGTTCACGAGCCTCTGCCCCATCACGGGACAGCCCGACTTCGCCGAAATCAGGATAAGCTACATCCCCGACGTACGGATGGTGGAGAGCAAGAGTTTGAAGATTTACCTCTTCAGCTTCCGCAACCACGGGGCGTTCCACGAGGACTGCGTCAATATGATAATGAAGGATCTCATCGCGCTGATGGATCCCAAGTACATCGAGGTGACGGGGCTGTTCACACCGCGCGGCGGCATATCCATCTACCCTTACGCCAACTACGGGCGGCCAGGGACGAAGTATGAGGCATTGGCCAACAAACGCATGGAGGAGCACGACCTATGACGACTGACGACAAAATCGGGAGCTACGACTTCGTGGCCGAGCCGTTCCACGTTGACCTGATGGGGCGGCTGACACTCGGCGTGCTGGGCAACCACCTGCTCAACTGCGCCAGCTTCCACGCCAAGGACAGGGGTTTCGGCATCGCCACGCTCAACGCCAACCACTACACCTGGGTGCTGTCGCGGCTGGTGGTGGAGATGGAAAAGTTCCCCGCCGAATATGAGAATTTCCGCATCGAGACGTGGGTGGAGAACGTCTACCGCCTGTTCACCGACCGCAACTTCCGCATCTGCGGCAGCGGCGGGGAGCCCCTCGGCTATGCCCGCTCGATATGGGCGATGATCGGGATGGAGGACCGCAAGCCGATAGACCTGCTGCACGTCAACGAGGGGCGCATCATGGACTACGTGTGCGACCGCCCCTGCCCCATCGACAAGCCGTCGCGCATCAAGCTCGCCACCCCGCAGCTGAGGCACACGCACAAGGTGGTCTACAGCGACATAGACATCAACGGGCACACCAACAGCATCCGTTACATCGAGCACATCCTCGACCTCTTCGACCTGAGGATGTACAGGGAGATGAGCATCAAGAGGTTTGAGATAGCCTACGTCGCCGAGAGCTACTACGGCGACACGCTTGACTTCTTCACCGAGGAGACGGGCGACAACGCCTACAACGTCGAGATAAGGAAGAACGGCGGCGGCGAAGTCGTCTGCCGCGGGCACATCAGCTTCCGTTGAGCGGCAGGCTGCCATCACACCATTATATAGGGACTGTCGTAAAAAGAATAGAACTTTACAACGAATTGATTGCCAATGTAATATAAAATTTGTATCTTAGCTAAAGATAAAAAG
>CALNGU010000136.1 GCA_939800445.1 uncultured Bacteroidaceae bacterium
TAAGGCGCAAAGTGTATGTTCATGCAAAAATGCAGGCAGGACGGGGTGATAAATCATAGGCAAGCGGCATCCTATTGAAAAACATTGCTACCTTTGTCCGTCAATGGGCGGACGGACGGTTTGCCCGTGTGGCGTAAATGACTTTTAATCAATAAAAACAATGGTAAAACACGTAGTGATGTTTAAATTCAGGGAGGATGTCGATGCCGCGACACGTGATGAGGTCGCGAGGTCGTTCAAGTCCGCCATAGAGGCTCTCCCTGCGAAAATCGGCTTCATCAGGCACGTCGAGGTGGGGAGGAACGTGAACAGCGACGAGCGGTTTGATGTGGCGTTGTACAGCGAGTTTGACACTCTGGCCGATGTCAAGGCGTATGCCGTGCATCCTGGCCATGTGGCGGCATCGGAGATAATCAAGCCGTTTGTCGAGGCACGCGCCTGTGTCGATTATGAGATTTGAGAGGGAATAAATAGAAACAATATATCAAGATGAAGAAGTTTTATAGTATTTTGCTTGTCTTCGTGGCTCTCTTCTGCCAGCTCTTGCCTGCGCAGAACCTTGAACCGATCAAGTGGAGCCAGGAGTTGAAGAAGTTGTCGGACACTGACTTTGAGATTGTCTTCAATGCGACGATTGACGCGGGGTGGCATCTCTACTCGACCGACATACCAGAGGGCGGACCGGTGTCCACCACGTTCAATGTCGATGAAATCTCGGGGCTTGAGCTTGTCAGCGGCCTTGAGGCGCGTGGCAAATTGGTGACGGTCTATGAGGATGTCTTCGGCATGGAGCTTAGTTTCTTTGAGGGCAAAGGCCAGTTTGTGCAGAAGTTAAAGGCGACCGCGCCCGACTACAAGATTGTCGGCTACCTCAATTTCATGTGCTGCAACGACCAGAATTGCCTGCCGCCCACCAACGTGGAGTTTTCATACACGGGCAAGGCGAAAGTCGCATCAGCCACTGCCGCCAAGACCGACAAGGTGGAAGCGGTGGATGAACCCGTCAAAAACATGAACGTCGAGGCAACGTCGGCGGTATCGGCTGGCGAAGTTGCAGCGGCAGACACCCTTACAGCCGCCGGCATTGCCGCAAGCCAGGCTAAGGAGGTGAACAGCGACTGGGCACCGGTGCTTGACGAGCTTGCAGCCTACGAGGACGGCAACGCCGACGCTATGGATATGTCGCTCATCTATGTCTTCATCGCCGGGTTCGTCGGCGGTCTGCTGGCGTTGGTCACTCCTTGTGTCTGGCCGATTATCCCGATGACGGTCAGCTTCTTCCTCAAGAGGTCGCAAGACAAGAAGAAAGGCATCCGTGACGCATTCATCTACGGCGCGTCAATCATAGTTATATATGTCGCGCTGGGTCTGATAGTGACATCGATATTCGGGGCGAGCGCGTTGAATGAGCTCTCGACCAATGCCATCTTCAACATCTTCTTCTTCCTGTTGCTGGTGGTGTTTGCCGCGTCGTTCTTCGGGGCATTCGAGATAACGCTGCCGTCGTCGTGGAGCAACAAGGTGGATTCCAAGGCCGAGAGCACCGCAGGATTGCTGAGCATCTTCCTCATGGCGTTCACGCTGACGCTTGTCTCGTTCTCGTGCACTGGCCCGATCATCGGCTTCCTCCTTGTCGAGGTGTCAACGACGGGCAACATCATCGCGCCGACGGTGGGAATGTTCGGTTTCGCGCTGGCGTTGGCTCTGCCGTTCACGCTGTTTGCAATGTTCCCGTCATGGCTGAAGTCTATGCCGAAGTCCGGCGGGTGGATGAACAGTGTCAAGGTCGTCCTCGGCTTCCTCGAACTGGCCCTTTCGCTGAAGTTCCTATCGGTCGCCGACCTTGCCTACGGTTGGGGTATCCTTGACCGTGAGACGTTCCTGGCGTTGTGGATTGCGATATTCGGCCTGCTCGGTTTGTACCTGCTCGGCAAGATAAAGTTCCCGCACGACGATGACAGTGACAAGGTCGGGGTGGTGCGTTTCTTCCTCGCCACCATATCCATCGCGTTTGCCATCTACATGATACCAGGCCTGTGGGGTGCGCCATTGAAGGCCGTGTCGGCATTCTCGCCCCCGATAAACACGCAGGACTTCAACCTCTACGAGAACGAGGTCGAGGCCGCCTACAAGGACTATGACGAGGGCATGGCCGCCGCCCGCCGCCAAGGCAAGCCGGTCATGATCGACTTCACCGGCTTCGGCTGCGTCAACTGCCGCAAGATGGAGGCTGCCGTATGGACCGACGAGAAAGTGCGCGACATGATGACCGACGACTATGTGCTCATCGGCCTCTATGTCGATGACCGCACCCCGCTGCCCGAGAAGGAGGTTGTGGAGGAGAACGGCAAGCAGGTCACTCTGCGCACCGTCGGTGACAAATGGAGTTACTTGCAACGCCATAAATTCGGTGCCAACGCACAGCCGTTCTATGTCCTGCTCGACAACGAGGGCAAACCGTTGAACGGCTCATACTCCTACGACGAGGACATCGACAAGTACGTCAACTTCCTCGAGACGGGTCTCCGCAATTACGAGAGACGCAAGTAAAATGGACTGCTTTTGAATCGGCGTTTCAAAATCCTGAAACGCCGATTCAAATTTCTGAAGCACCGATTCAAAATTTTGAAACGCCGATTCAGAATCCCAGAACACCGATGTGCGATTGCCACCTGGTGACGAGGGGCGAAAAGCAAAGGGCTGCACCATCAGGTGCAGCCCTTTGGCTATATT